>NZ_DFMB01000017.1:0-85824 GCF_002375325.1 Marinobacter sp. UBA3604 | reverse complement strand
TAACTCCCCCTCCTACTCGATTCAGGACACGCTTTTCCCGTATCGGCCACGAAAGCTTGCATTGCCACCATCCCCTGGGGTTATCATTAGCCGTCGCCTTTGCATTAGTTAGGCAACTACTAACACGGTGAAATGATGCCCCGTCGCTCCGTACACACATTCAGTCTGTCTGGCAACCTCGTTGCGTTGCTGGCACTGATATTTGTTGTCTGGACATCGGTTACCGTTGCGCTCCCCACCCTGGATGACCCTGTTGCCACCACTGTCGCGCTGAGCGATTGGCAAGGCAGTTCCGAATCCTCAGAAGGGGCCTCGTCACCCGGCGATGTGTCGTCGCTGTCGCCCACATTCGTTTATCCACCGTCGGCGTTGACGTCCCGCGCCCTTCATCAGTTGGCCTTTGACGGCCCCCCCAGAAGAATTCTCAGTTACCCAGGCCAGTCACAGGCACCTCCCTACCAGCTATAGACATTCGAACTGATTCAGGCGCTGCTGCCCCTGCGTGGGTGCCCCGCGCCTGGAGAAATGGTCTTTAGCCAGGAGAATTGCCATGGGCAATCAATCAAGCGTTCAAGCGTCCCTGTCTGCCGGAGCCAGATACCGGCTTGTTTCACCGGAAGACGAGGACACCCTCACCAATGACGCCGCCGCGTCGGAGCTGTTGAAGGACTTCACCAGGCAAGCCCCGGTGATCGTCCGGTCATCGCGAGAGATCCAGGAGGTCAAGAAGACACTGGATGTTTCCGGAGAAACCTTTTGTGTGGTTATCAATCGAAATGATGAGGTGGTCGGAATATTGACCCTGAAGGATCTGATCGGTTCCTGGCCCATGAGTCTCGCCAACCAGCGTGGAAGTAGCATCGCCGATATTGTTGCGCGGGACATCATGCGGTCGGTATGGCGCTTGCCAACGATAGAGCTCGGTAAGCTTCAGGACCTGAAAATTGATGAATTAATCACCATTTTCAAGGGGCTTCATTCGGACTATCTTTTGGTAATGGACACTGTCGCCGTTGGGGCAGAGGAGCAGGTCATTTGCGGGCTGCTGTCCGCTGACGAGCTTAGCCGGCGCCTTGGTATTCGAGTGACCCCTGATCCCGGCCCGGGATCTTTTTCCGACATCGTTCATGCGGTGCGGAAAAACCCCGGGTAGAAGAACGCAACGCTGCAGCCTGCCGTTGCGGGTTGCAGCTTTCTTCCGTTAATGACTATTACTTGAAGGAAGCTTCCATGGCCATTAAAAAAGTGCTCATCGCCAATCGCGGCGAAATTGCCGTTCGCATTGCGCGGGCCTGCAAGGAGTTGGGCATTCGGTCTGTCGCTGTTTATTCAGAGGCGGACCAGTACTCCTTGCATGTCAAGAAAGCGGATGAGTCCTATCAGATCAGTAAGGACCCGCTCAGCGGTTACCTGAATCCCCATCATCTCGTGAACCTGGCGGTCGAAACTGGCTGTGATGCTCTGCATCCGGGTTACGGCTTTCTTTCCGAGAATGCCGAGTTAGCAGCCATCTGCCAGCAGCGGGGGGTAACGTTTGTCGGCCCGTCATCCGAGGCGATCAGTGCCATGGGCGACAAGACCCAGGCCCGCAAGACCGCCATTGCCGCAGGTGTCCCCGTTACACCGGGTTCGGAAGGCAACCTGGATGACGTCGAAGATGCCGTACGCCAGGCGGAGGACGTTGGCTACCCGGTTATGCTCAAAGCCACGTCCGGTGGTGGTGGCCGGGGCATTCGTCGTTGCGATAATGAGAAAGAGTTGCGGCAGAACTACGAGCGAGTGATTTCCGAGGCCACCAAGGCCTTTGGCAGTGCCGAGGTTTTCCTGGAGAAGTGCATCATTGAGCCTCGTCATATTGAAGTGCAGGTATTAGCGGATCATCACGGCAATGTGGTGCACCTGTATGAGCGAGACTGCTCCATCCAGCGCCGTAACCAGAAGCTGATCGAAGTGGCACCATCGCCACAGTTAAGTGAGGAGCAGCGAGAAACTATTGGTAACCTGGCCATCCAGGTTACCCGCCAATGCGGTTACGTGAATGCTGGCACGGTAGAGTTCCTGCTCGACCACGACGACAGCTTCTATTTTATGGAGATGAACACGCGGGTGCAGGTGGAGCACACGATCACCGAGGAAATCACCGGCATCGACATCATCAAATCGCAGATCCGAATCGCGGCGGGCGAGCCGCTGGAGTTTTCCCAGGCCGACATCAGTTATCGCGGTTTCGCCGCTCAATTTCGCATTAACGCGGAAGACCCGAAAAACGGGTTTCTGCCCAGCTTTGGTCGCATCAGTCGCTATTATTCCGCCGGCGGCCCGGGTGTGCGCACAGATGCCGCCATGTACACCGGCTACGAGATTCCCCCTTACTACGATTCCATGTGCGCCAAGCTGATTGTCTGGGCGCGGGAATGGCCGGAACTGGTGGCCCGTTCCCGCAGAGCGCTCAGCGACATGGCTATCTACGGGGTACACACCACGATTCCTTACTACCAGCAGATCCTGAACCACCCGGATTTCCAGGCCGGCACGTTTAATACCGGTTTCGTGGAGCGCAATCCGCAGTTGTTGGAGTACAGCGACAAATCCCGACCGGAATCCATTGCCACGGCCGTTGCTGCCGCCATCGCAGCCCAGGCTGGCCTGTAACACGAATATTGGAGAGCACCATGAGTAAGAGAAAAATTCACATCACCGACGTCATCCTGCGGGATGCCCATCAGTCCCTGATCGCCACGCGTATGCGCACCGAGGACATGCTGCCGGCCTGTGAATGGCTGGATCAGGCCGGCTACTGGTCACTGGAATGCTGGGGCGGCGCCACGTTTGATGCCTGTGTGCGATTCCTTAAGGAAGACCCATGGGAGCGCCTGCGTACCCTGCGTAAGGCTCTGCCCAACACCCGTCTGCAAATGCTGTTGCGCGGTCAGAATCTGCTCGGGTACCGCCACTACGGCGACGATGTGGTGGAGGCGTTTGTTGAAAAGGCCGCGGAAAACGGTATCGATGTGTTCCGTATTTTTGATGCGCTGAATGACGTGCGCAATCTGGAGACCAGCATTAAAGCCGTGAAGAAGGCCGGCAAGCATGCCCAGGGTACGCTGTGCTACACGGTCAGCCCGGTGCACGACGTGAAAACCTTCCTGGCTCAGGCCGAGACCATGGCAGACATGGGTGCTGACAGTATCGCTATCAAGGATATGGCGGGCCTGCTGACGCCAGCGGTGACCGCCGAGCTGGTCAGCGGCCTGAAGAAGAACCTCAAACTGCCGGTATTCCTGCACTCCCATGCCACGTCGGGCATGGCGCCCATGTGCCAGTGGGCTGCATTGGAGGCCGGTGTGGATCATATCGATACCGCGCTGTCGGCGTTTGCGGGCGGGACCAGCCATCCGCCGACCGAATCGTTGGTGGCTGCGTTGCATGATGCTGGCTGTGAAACCGGCCTCAACCTCGAGTTGCTGGACAAGGCCACCCGCCATTTCCGCGAAGTTCGCAAGAAATACCATCAGTTCGAGAGTGACTACAATGGGGTGGATACTTCCGTACTCCTGTCCCAGGTGCCCGGTGGCATGATGTCCAACCTGGCGAATCAGCTAAAAGAGCAGGGCGCCCTCGACCGGATTCAGGATGTGTTCGAGGAAATCCCCCGGGTGCGTAAAGACCTGGGATACCCTCCGCTGGTGACGCCCACTTCACAGATCGTCGGCACCCAGGCAGTGATCAATGTGTTGGGCGGCAAGCGTTACGACACCATCACCAATGAGGTGAAGAAATACATGCAGGGCTGGTATGGCAAGGCGCCTGCAGAGGTGGACGCACAGCTGCAACGACGTGCTGTGGGCAAGGAAGAGTTGATTGAAGAGCGCCCGGCCAACCTGATTCCCAAGGAGTTTTCCGAACTGCGCAAGGAGCTGGGTGATCTCGCCGAGAGCGAGGAAGACGTACTGACCTACGCCATGTTCCCGGACCAGGCCCGCACGTACCTGGAGCAACGCCGCGACGGCACCTTGCAGCCGGAAGCCCTGGAGCCCATCGCCAACGGTAAGACCGGCGGCAGTGTGTCCACCGAATTCCGGATCACGGTGCACGGTGAAAGCTACGATATTCATGTGACCGGTGCCAATCCGGTGAGCGAGACCGAGCGCCGGTTCTACATGACAGTGGACGGCGTGCCCGAGGAAATTCAGTTGGAATCCCAGGGCGAAGCTTCTGAAAATACCCGCAAGGGTGGTCGTGCCAGAGCCACCGGAGAAGGCCAGGTGACCACCACCATGCCAGGCAACATTGTTGATGTGCTGGTGAGCGAGGGTGACGAGGTATCTGCCGGTGACGCGGTGCTGATCATCGAAGCCATGAAAATGGAAACCGAGGTTAAAGCCACCAAGTCTGGTATCGTCAAGGCGGTGAATATCTCGAAAGGCGACCGGGTAGCGCCTGGTGAGAGCCTGATCGAAATCGAATAACCAAACCCCCCGGGACGATCGTCCCGGGCACTCCATCGCAGTTGGGAGCACCCCCTCGAATGAAGTCGATCTTGCTGTCGTTAGCGGCCGTGTTGTCGCTGGCGCCCGGACCGGTGTGGGCAAATGCCGACCGGGCCGTGGATCTTATTTCCCACCCTGTGGGCTACATTGCCATCGCGATTTTCGTAGTCGCGTATCTATTGGTCATTCTGGAAGAACGGATTCACCTGGCCAAATCCAAGCCGATGCTGATCGCGGCAGGGTTGATCTGGATACTCGTGGCCCTGGCATACCGCGCCGCGGGCGCCAATGGCGAAGTGGAAGAAGCCATACGGCATAATTTCCTGGAATACGCGGAACTGTTCTTCTTCCTCCTGGTGGCGATGACGTACATCAATGCCATGCTGGAGCGCGGTGTCTTCGACCAGTTGCGGATATGGCTGCTTGGCAAGGGCTTTGGTTACCGGCGTCTGTTCTGGATCACCGGTATCCTGGCGTTCTGTCTGTCACCGGTCGCGGACAACCTGACCACGGCTCTGATCATGTGTGCCGTGGTGATGGCCGTGGGCCGGGACAGCGCCAAATTTGTGTCCCTGTCCTGTATCAATATTGTGGTGGGCGCCAACGCGGGCGGGGCGTTTAGCCCGTTCGGCGACATCACTACACTGATGGTCTGGCAGAAAGGCATACTCCCGTTCCAGGACTTCTTCCAGCTGTTGCTGCCTTCCATCGTCAACTTCCTGGTGCCGGCGGCGTTGATGCATCTGGCTTTGCCGAAGGGCCAGCCGTCATCACCTGAGTCGTTCGGGAACGTTATTCGCCCGGGCGGGCTCGTCATCTGCGCTCTGTTCCTGCTGACCATCGCCACCGCCATCAGTTTTCATCAGTTCCTGCACATTCCACCGGTGTTCGGCATGATGACGGGGCTCGGTTACCTGAAGATTTTTGGGTTCTATCTCAAACGCCATGAGGAATATCACTGGAACGAGGGCTTTGAGTCCCCACCGGGAGATAGCTCGGGTGACCGGACCCAGGGACGTCGTGCTTTTGACGTCTTTTCCCACATTGCCCGGTCGGAGTGGGACACTCTGTTCTTCTTCTACGGGGTGATTATGGCGGTCGGCGGCCTGGGCTTCATTGGTTATCTCGGCATGATATCGGCCACGCTGTACGGCGATCTGGGGCCCACCGTTGCTAATGTCATGATCGGAGTGATCTCTGCGCTGGTCGACAACATTCCGGTGATGTTTGCGGTGCTGACCATGAACCCGGCCATGCCGGATTATCAATGGCTGCTGGTTACGCTGACTGCTGGCGTTGGTGGCAGCCTCTTGTCCATAGGCTCTGCTGCGGGCGTCGCACTGATGGGACAGGCCAGGGGGCAGTATACGTTTCTCAGTCACCTGAAATGGACACCGGCAATTGCGCTGGGTTACGGGGCCAGTATCTGGGTGCACTTTATGGTCAATGGCTGAGGTCCGGCGGCTGCTGGAAGCCGGCAAGTCCGCTGGCTTCCAGCAGCTCTGCGAATCGGATCGTCGTCAGGTCCATCCCCGGCGCACCGATGACCTGCACATTGAACGGCAACCCATCCGCTGTTTTTCCAATAGGAACGGAGGTAGCGGGCAGCCCGAGCAAGGTAGCCAGGGCAATCCAGCAGAACTGGTCCATGTACGCCCTGGGCTGACCTGCAACGGTGATCTGCCGCTTGAACACCGGATTGCTGTGATCGTGGCGAATGGCCGTGGTTGGGGTGATCGGCGTTAATAGCACATCGAATTCGTCGAACAGGGTAGTGATTTCGGCCCTCATCTTCTCCCGCATTTCGCTCCAGGCCATCCACTGGTGTACCGGCTGGTTCACGCCGCGGCCGTATTCTCCGATGAAGGCCGTGACAGGGCCAAACAGGTGTAGCCAGCGTTCAAGCCGGGAGATCCACATCATTTGCCGGCGTTGGGCCGGTTTCATGGACGTGCTGAGAAGGCTGCCCAGTAAGTTGAAATAGGCAGGCAGGATGTGTTCCAGGTTGAGTAGTTGATGCTGGGCTTCGGCAACCAGTGCTCCATTGCTTTCCAGTGTCCGCCCGAGCTGTTGGTAGCCGTTCAGTAATTCGTCGTCGATGGGGCACAGCGGGTCTTTCAGCCAAAGGCCCACGCGTGTCTGTTCCAGAGAATGAATGGTGGCCGGTGCCATGGCCAGTTGCCAGCTGTTGCGTTCCCGTTCTGCGGGGCCGGCAATCACGTTCAGCAGCAGTTCCAGATCCTTTGCCGAGCGCGCCAATGGCCCGCCTTCGGCCAGGTCCGGCCGCGACTCTGTGCCCGGAGGCCCTGGAATGTGACCACGGAAGGAGACCAGGGCACGGGAAGGCTTGTGCCCGAAAACGCCGCAGAAATGCGCCGGTGTGCGGATGGAACCCGCGAGATCACTGCCCACTTCCAACGGTGTCATGCCTGCCGCAAGCGCTGCGGCAGCGCCCCCGGATGAGCCGCCGGGGGTATGTGCCAGGTTGTGGGGGTTGTTGGTGACACCGAAGAGCTTGTTGTAACTTTGGAGGTCGGTGGCGTAAATGGGGACGTTGGTCTTCCCCAGGATGATCGCACCGGCGTCTTCCAGGCGCTGGACCACGTCGGCGTGTTTTGTCGGGATGTAGTCTTTCAGCGCGGGTGCACCGGCGGTACAGGCCATGCCGGCAACCTCCCAGGTGTCTTTCAGGGTGAGTGGCAGCCCATGCAAAGCGCCCAGTGTCTCACCTTGTGCCTGTACCTCATCGGCTTGCCGGGCTTTCTCCAGGGCTTTCTCTTCATCGAGCGTCACCACGGCATTGATGGTGTCATTGCACTGGCGAATTCTGTTCAGGAAGGCCTGAGTGACGTCCACACTGGTTAGCTCCCCGTTTTTAAGGTCGCTAATCAATTCGGCGGCAGAACGGTAGTGCAGTGGTTCCATGAAAACCTCGATGTTGTTGGCAGGTTCAGCTCAGGTCAGTTCGCTACGCCAGTGTTTGACCCTGACCTGGCTTTTGACGGCATCCAGCACTTCGACAATCAGGTTGATCAGGGCTTCGTTGTGTTCGTCGTTCTCGTCTTCGTTATCGGGCGATGGCAGGAATACGTTGACGATGTCTTCGATGAACGCGTGGTTGGATGCGGAAGCAAGGTCTTCCAGAATCTGGTGAATCACGTTGGCGACGATGTCCCCCACGGCTTCTTCCAGGGTTTCCTGGATGGTTGGGCCGACGACGGGCAGGTACTTCAGCCTCGACAACTCCAGGTTCTGTTTGAGGGCGTTGTCGACGCGGGTTTCCAGGTAGCTTCGCAGGGCGCCGCGATTGGGGATGTACCCTTCCCGTGCTGCTTCCGCAACCCGTTGTGATACCCAGTCGGATAGCATTTCCCGCCTTGGGTAGAGGATGTCGTTCTGAATGCGCTCGAACAAGGGTGAGCCCTTGCGAATCTCGTCTTGAGCACCGGTGAGCACTTTGATGACGATGCGGTCGGAGAGCTCTTCCATGAAGGCTTCGTAGTAGAAGTTGAAGAACTGGAAGGCTCGGGTCTGGGTGACGTCGATCACTTTGTACTGGTGCAGCCGGTAGATGATGGAGATAACCCGCAGTATCCGCAGGAAGCGGAAGCTGCCAACGGGGATGCAGCCGATGATGTCGTACCAGTGGATGAACGGGTAGAAGTACCAGCGGTCGTAGACTTTGGCCTTGATGGCGTAGCCCCAGCGCACGACGAACTCGGTCAGGAAGATGCTGACGAAGATGAGGTCGTAGAACAGGAAGTTTTCGTGGATGGGCTGGTAGAGTTCTTTGACAAGCGGTGCGTGTTCAGCGAGCAGGTTCTGGACACCGGTGAAGTTGTAGATGGAGTCGAAGATGATGAAGGCCAGGTTGATGATAAGCAGGCCTAGCATCAGGAAGTCTATGATGAACCAGATGAGTTGGTGGCTGGTTTTCAGGTTTTCTCGGTTTATCTTCAGCATTCATCAATCCAGGACTTCGAGTTTGGAGTCTGCAGCGGATGTATCGCTTCTCCCCAGACACGCCGTTAACCCATCCATGGGGGCTCGGCATTGCCATCCTTGGCAATGCACGGTCTGGGGAGAAGCGATACATCCGCTGCGATCAGGCTCTGAGATGCCCGCCCTCCTGTTGAGAAAAACGGGTTGCACCTGCCTGATTTTTCGACGCTTTCGTACAGGTTAGCTTATTTCAGCTCTGCCGACGACTTACCGAGCAGTCTCCTGGCGATGATCAGTAGCTGGATCTGTTGGGTGCCTTCAAAGATGTCGAGAATCTTTGAGTCCCTGGCCCATTTTTCCAGTAGTTCAGTTTCGCCATAGCCAAGGCTGCCGCAGAGTTCGACGCAGCGCAGGGTGACCATGTTGCCCACGCGGCCAGCTTTGGCTTTGGCGATGGAGGCTTCCTTGGAGTTGGGCAGGCCGTTGTCGGCCATCCAGGCGGCGCGGAGGGTTAGGAGCCGGGCTGCTTCGAGTTCGGCTTCCATTAGTTGCAGTTCGCGGGTGACGGCGGGTTGGGTCCAGGTCTGGTGGTGGTATTCCAGGTCGGTGCCGGTTAATGCGATGAGTTCGCGGGTTTTCTGCAGGGCGGCGCTGGCGACGCCTATGGCCATGCCGGCGACGACGGGGCGGGTGTTGTCGAAGGTTTGCATGGCACCGGCGAAGCCTTTTTCGACGCTGACGTCGGGGTCGCCCAGGAGGTTTTCTTTGGGAATGCGGCAGTTGTCGAAGCGGATGGCGGCGGTGTCGGAAGCGCGGATGCCAAGTTTTTTCTCCAGGCGTTCGACGGTCATGCCGGCGGTACCTTTTTCCACCACGAAGGATTTGATGGCGGCGCGGCCTTTATTGCGATCAAGGGTGGCCCAGACCACGACGGCGTCGGCGCGTTCTCCGGCGGTGACGTAGATTTTTTCGCCGTTTAGGATGTATCCGTCGCCGTCTTCGGTAGCGGTGGTGCGGATGGCGGCGGAGTCGGAGCCGGCGCCGGGTTCGGTGATGGCCATGGCGGCCCAGGTGTTGCCCAGTCGGGCGAGTTGTTCTTCGTTGGCAACGGCGGCAATGGCTGAGTTGCCGAGGCCCTGTCGGGGGATGGACAGGGCCAGGCCGACGTCGCCCCAGCACAGTTCGGTCAGCCCCAGGACGGTTTTCATGTTGGTGCCGTTACGATTACCACCCCCGCCGTTGCTTTCGGAACGGGCCAGTTTTCCGGCGCCGGTGCCACCGTCGGCCGCGCCGTCGTTCATGCCGTCCATGATGGAGGCAAACAGGTCGAGTTCTTTTGGGTATTCGTGTTCCGCCCGATCGTATTTGCGGGATATTGGGCGAAACACCTCCCGGGCCACTTGTTGTGCCTGATTGATCAGAGGCGAAAATTTCTTCGGTATCTCGAGATTCATCAGAGGTGTCCTTACGTTTTGATCAGGCGTGAAGGCCGCCGCTCAGGGTGGAGATGGAGCGAAGGTCGCGATACCAGCGCTCGACCGGATGTTCCTTGACGAAGCCGTGCCCGCCCAGCAGTTGAACGCCGTTGGTGCCGATCTCCATGGCTTTTTCGTTGCACAGTAACCGGGCCAGGGATGTTTCACGGTGCGTTGATAAGCCTTGCTCCAGTCGGCTGGCGGCGCGCCAGGTGAGCATGCGCATGCTGTCGGTTTCTATGGCGAGGTTGCTGATCATGAACGCCACGGACTGGCGGTGGCTGATGGGTTCTCCGAACGCCTCCCGTTCGTTGCAGTAGGGGATAACATAGTCGAGAACGGCCTGTGATGTGCCGATGGCAAGTCCGCAGCGGAGCAACGAGCCGCAGTCCAGAAACGCCTCGTAGTTGAAATCGTCGTCGCCCAGCAGGGCGTCAGGAGACAGTTCAACGTTGTCGAGCCGCAACTGGACAGGCGCGGAGGCTCTCAGCCCCATGCCCGGGTCGGGTTTGGTCTGGATGCCTGTCACGCCGGCTTCCACGATGAACAGCCGCGGTCGGCCGTGCAGTTCCGCGGCAATCAATAGCAGGTCTGCACTGGCGCCGAGGACCACGCTGCTTTTCAGGCCGTTGAGGGTGTAGCCGGTTGCGGTTTCGCTGGCGGTGGTCCGCAGCCTGTTCGGGTCAAACAGGGGTATGGGCTCGTCAAGGGCAATGGTGGCTGTGGGCGGCGCGTCGTCGCAGAACGCTGGCAGGTATCGGCTCTGCTGTTCCCCGGTGCCCCAGCGGGTGATGGCCTGGGCGACACTGAACGGCGACAGGAGTGCGGTTGCGATGCCCATGTCGCCCCAGGCCAGTTGTTCGGCAATCGGCACGCTGGTCACGGGAGACTGATGTTCCGCCACGCCGCCAAAGGCTTCCGGTACTGCGTACAGGCCAAGGCCAAGCTCGGATGTGGCCGCTGTGACGGTTTCCGGTATTTCCCCGGCTTCATCCGCGTCTGAGGCCGCCGGTCTGATCCGATCCTCTGCCAGCCTGCGGAGCATGTCGGTGATCATCTGTTGGTCATCGGTCAGGGAGAGGTCGAACAGATCCCCGGGTATGCGATTCGGCAATTGCTTGCGGGGCAGCCAGTTGTTCACGCGCTTGAACTCCCGGCCAGCGTGAGCAAGGGTGCGAAACCCGGCACGGGTGCCGTGATAGGCGGTTCTTTCCAAAGACTGACGCAGTCCCAGCCGGTCCAGCATTGGGTTGGCCGCAAGCCGATTCATCATCGACAGGGCGAGGCCGACGGGGGTGCGTGTCATACGTTCTCTCCTGGCCATACATTTTCTCCTGGCTAACGCCGCCCGTTTCCGGTTGTCTGGCGATCCGATGCAGTGGTTGTCACGCGATCATGGGGGCATCGGGCATCCTCGCCATTGGCATAGAGCGCATTACAGGCAGGCAAGATGGTCAATTGCCATGGATTAAACGGACCGCTACCCGGTACACTCATACTGCCAACGCGCCTTTTCACCCACTTTCACTGAAGTAATGCTGCTTGATGCGTTCCCACATTAGACCTCTGTTTCTAAGCCCTGTCGGGATCGTCTGGCTGATGATGCTGGCAACACCGGGATTGACCTGGGCGCAGCAGGTGGAGGTCAACGTGGAGGGGGACTATCCGCAGCTTCAGGATAATGCGGAAGCCTTCCTGGGTGAGGTTGAGGGCCGCAGTGCCGGAAGCCTCAGACGATACGCCAGCACCGCCGAAGCACAAGTGGAAGAGGCGCTCCGTGCGCTGGGCTACTACAGCCCGATGATTCAGTGGGAAGTGGTCGAACAGCCCGGCGATGACGAAACACCCGCTCGCCTGGTATTGACCGTGCAGCCCGGCGAACCCATTCGCGTCCGTTCCCGGCAGGTGTCCATCGAAGGCCCGGCCAGTCGGGACCCCGATTTCGTGGGAACCCTGCCGGAAAAGCCATCGGAGGGGGATGTGCTGAATCACGGTCAGTACAGCACGTTGCGGCAGACCATCCAGAACCGAGCCACCCGGCTGGGGTATTTTGATGGTGAGTTCACCACCCGCCGGCTGGAAGTCAACCCGGAACAGCACACTGCGGATATTTCCCTGGTCTTTCGCAGTGGCGTGCGATATCGCCTGGGCGAAGTGAGCTTCAAGGAAGGGCATGGCTTTGAGGAGCAGTTGCTTGAGCAATTCGTACGTTTTGAGCCCGGTGAGATCTATCACGCCGACAAGGTCGCGAGGCTAAGCGGCGATCTCTCCAACAGCGGTTATTTTTCCGGAGTGGACATTGACGCTTCGCCTGGTAAAGCCGAGGAGGGAGTGATACCCGTGTCGGTGGACCTGACCACTCGTCCTCCGCGCTCGGTTGCAGCCGGTGTCGGTTTCTCCACGGATGTGGGGCCGCGTTTCAGCGGTAACTGGCGGGAGCACTGGATCAACCCCATGGGTCATCGCCGCGGCGCGCAGACGGAACTCTCGGTGCCGCGACAAAACGTGGGCGCCTGGTACGAGTTGCCCCTTGATCCTCCCATGACCGATTCCATTCGCCTTTCCGCCGGGTATCAGCGGGAGGATATTGAGGATGTGGAGTCTGAACTGCTGACCCTTGGCCAGCAGTGGAAACACCAGCTCGATAACGGCTGGTTGCAGGTTGCATCGATCCGCTGGGAAGGTGAGCGTTTTCGCATCGGCGATGATGACCCCGAGCAGAGCAGCCTGTTGCTGCCGGGGCTTGGGTATTCGAAACTGCAGGCGGACTCGCCGTTGGATCCATCCCGGGGATATCGCATCCAGTTCGATGTGACCGGTTCTCACCGTGCCGTCATCTCCGATGTGGATATTCTCCATGCCAATGTTCTGGTAAAGGGCCTCTACACCCTGGCGGACAACCACCGTTTTCTGTCCCGGTTCCAGTTTGGTGGCGTGGCCACCAATCGCTTCTCGGATGTGCCGCCGTCATTGCGGTTCTTTGCCGGTGGCGACCAGACGGTGCGGGGGTATGGCTATGAGACGCTGTCACCCCGGAACAGCGAGGATGTGGCCATTGGTGGCCGTTACCTGATGGTAGGCAGTGTCGAGTATCAGTACGAGTTTACCGAAAACTGGCGGGTCGCGGCGTTTGTTGACGAAGGCAACGCCGTGGATGACCTGTCGGACCCGCTGGCGACGGGTGCCGGCCTGGGCATTCGCTGGATCAGCCCGGTCGGGCCGCTGCGCCTGGACGTCGCCAAAGGCCTGGATCCCGAGTTTGGCGGTGAGTGGCGCATTCACTTTTCCATGGGGCCGGAGTTATGAGCGACGAAGCGAAAACTCCAACACCAAAACGGTCAAAACGCCTGAGAAACGGGTTGTTGATAGCGCTGGCCGTTATTGTCCTGCTACCGCTGTTACTGCTTGGGTTGTTGGTGCTGGCGCTGCGTTCGGAAACCGGTACAGCCTGGGTGATTGATCAGGTTCCCGGCCTCGAGGTCGAGCAGGGGCAGGGTTCGTTGCTGGGACAGTGGCAGGCAGCCTCCCTGACATGGCAGGGCTACGGTGTGGGGCTAAAGGTAGAGTCGCCGGTCGTTGACTGGTCGCCCACCTGCCTGTTCAACAAACAGCTCTGTCTGGAGCGACTCCTGGCAGACAGCATTGATCTGACTCTGCAGCCGTCCGGCGAGCCCAAAGAAGACAGCGGTGATATCAGTCTACCCAGTGTCGACCTTCCGTTGGGGCTGGTGGTCCGGGACGTGAACCTTGGTCCCTTTACGCTCAACGATGCCAAGGTCTGGGACCGGCTCCAGCTCAAGGCTCAGGGTTCCGGTTCGGACTGGCATCTGCAGAACCTCGCCTTTGTTCGGGACGATATCAGTATTGATGCCTCCGGCAGGCTCCAGACCCGGGGCGACTGGCCGCTGGATCTGGAGGTTGGGCTGATGCTCCCGCCCCCGTATGGCGCTGATTGGCAATTGGCACTCAATCTGACCGGGAGCGCTGCAGACCTGAGAGTTAAGGGCCAGAGCAGCGGTTATCTTGATGCCACGCTGGCTGGCCGGGTGGCGCCGCTGGACAGCGCCCTGCCGGCGGAACTGATCGTTCGTTCCAGCCGGTTCGTCCCGGCGGAGGGGTTACCGAAAACCCTGATGCTGACAGACACCGTGGTTGCCTTGAAAGGCAGCCTTGAGAACGGTTTCCGCTCGGATTCCCGCACCGTGCTGCCCGGATCGACAGGCGATATTCCCGTGTCACTGAAGGGGTTGGTGACTACAGAGGGCCTCGATGGATTGGAGCTCGTCTTGACGGGCCCCGGGACTACTGAGGCTGAGACGGGCCGTCTCCGGGTCACCGGCAACGTAAGCTGGGAGCAGGCGCTTCAGGCAGACGCCAAGGTCAGTCTCGACGCTTTTCCCTGGTACAGCCTGATTCCGGATTTTGAACAGCCGCCGGTCACATTGCGCCAATTCAACGGCGACGTTCAATACCAGGGGGGAGCCTATCAGGCGAGCATTGACGCCAGTGTCAGCGGCCCCATGGGCGACGCCGATATGGCGGGGGATCTTGAGGGTGACCTGGAGTCCGTTGCGTTGACGAACCTGCGCGTCAATACCGGCGCGGGTTTTCTCGGCGGCCGTGCGGACGTGGCGTTCGCTGATCAGTTGTCCTGGGATGCAAGCCTGACGCTGGACAGCTTTAACCCTGGTTTCTGGCTCCCCGCCCTGGAAGCGAGCCTGAGCGGCGACGTGGATACCAGCGGACGTCTGCAGGAGGGAGGAACGCCTACGCTGCAGGCAAAATGGGACCTTTCCGGAAGTTGGCAGGCCAATGAGGCGCTGATGCGAGGTGCGCTGGACAGTGATGCCGGTAACTGGACATTGTCGGACCTGGAGCTTGAGGTAGGGGACAACCGGGTGACCGGCCAGGGCCGATGGGGACAACAGATTAACGGCAACCTGGAACTGAACCTGCCTGCGCCGGAAACCTTCCTGCCGGGGCTGGCGGGTTCGGTCAACGGTACGGCCTCGGTTTCCGGCACCGTGGACCAACCCCGTGGCAAGGTAACACTCACTGGCAGCGACCTGGCATGGCAGGATCAATTGAGTCTGTCCAGCCTGGACCTGACGGCCACGCTGCGCGAAGGGTTCAACATCCAGGCGGATCTTCGGGGAAAGGAAGTTCGGTATGGCGAACAGCTACTGGAAGACTTGTCGCTGGCACTGACGGGAACTCGGGATGATCACCAACTCAGGCTAAACGCCCGCCACAAAGAGGCTGAGTTGTCGCTGTTGCTGGCCGGAGACGCCTCGGAAAGCTGGAATGCCTGGGTGGGTGCGCTTGAGCAGGGGCAAATCAGTGTGCCTGCCCAAGGCCAGCAATGGACCCTATCAGAGTCCGCGGCCCTCGAGTATACCGAAGCGGGCAAGCTCACGTTGGGACAGCACTGCTGGCAGTGGCAACAGGCGTCTGTCTGTGCCGAGGACCAGACTCTGCTCCCGACTCAAGATATCGCCTATCGCATTGAAAACTTCCCGACCACGGCACTCTCCCCGCTGTTGCCGGACACCCTGCGTTGGGACGCAACGCTGAATGCTGACCTGCAACTGGTCATGACGGAAGATGGGCCGGATGGTGAAGTATCCATCGACGCCGGTTCCGGCGAGTTTGAAGTGCAGGTGAGGGACGAATGGGAGAGCCTGAGCTACAACACCTTCACCACGCGCCTGAGTTTGAAGCCGAGTGTGGCGGAGCTGGACCTGCAGTTGCAGGGCCCCGATATTGGTAATCTCTCTGTCGGCATGTCGGTCGACCCGGATAGTGATGCCCGTGAAGTCGATGGGCAATTCAGCATCGAAGGCCTGGATATCGCCATGGCTGGCATATTTGCCGGGCTGGAGGTTGTTGAGGGAGAGCTCAATGGCGAGGGGACACTGTCTGGGCCGCTAATGAAGCCAGCTGTAAACGGCGAGCTTGCGCTCTCGGGCGGTCACATTGCCGATCCACGGTTACCGATTCCGCTTGAGGATCTGGTGGTCAGCCTGGAGTTGAAAGGATATAGCGCGGATTTGTCCGGACGTTGGCGCAGCAATGAACGCGGAAGCGGCAACATAGAAGGGTCGTTGGCCTGGGAGGCGGAACCGTCGGTGGAAGTGCGGCTGACCGGTGACCGTTTGCCCTTCAATTACGAGCCGTACGCCCAAGTGGAGCTGGTGCCGGATATCACTATCGCCTACGAAGGCGGCGATCTGTCGGTTTCCGGTAACCTGAACGTACCCCGGGGCACGATCGAAATCCGCGAGTTGCCCGCCCAGGCCGTGTCCGTATCCGAGGACGAGGTTGTCGTCGGCGCTGAGGAGAAGGAAGGCGGGCTCCGCACTCTCAATATGGACGTCACTGTCGTGGTCGGTGAGGACGAGGTCAGCTTTAGTGGTTTCGGTGTCACCGGTAACCTTGAGGGGACACTGCGTATCGGCAACAACCTGGATACCCGAGGTGCCCTGCAGCTTGTTGAAGGCCGGTATGAGGCCTACGGTCAGGAGCTCGACCTGCGCCGGGCCAGGCTGGTGTTTGTGGGGCCACTGTCAGAACCGTACCTGGACATCGAGGCAGTGCGGCGTGTGGACAACGTGGTGGCCGGCATCCGCCTCAGCGGCCCGGTGAGCTCGCCCCGGACCGAAGTGTTTTCTGAACCGGAAATGCCTCAGACCGATGCGCTCTCGTATGTGATCCTCGGCCGGGCACCGCAAAGTCGTGGTGATGAGGGGCAAATGAGCAGGGCAGCCATATCGCTGGGGCTGACTCAGGCTAACAAGGTAACCCAGGGTATTGGCGAGGAATTCGGAATACGCAATCTGACGCTGGAGGCGGAAGGCTCAGGGGATGAATCGGCAGTAGTGGCCAGTGGTTACCTGACGGATGAACTCAGCATCCGCTACGGTGTCGGCATCTTCCAGCCCATCACCACGGTGGCGCTACGTTACGATATCGGACGTTACTTCTATCTGGAGGCTGCCAGTGGCCTGGCAGCCTCCCTGGATATATTCTATACGCGGGACTTCTGAGCGGGTGATTTACTCCAGTTCAAAAGTCGCGCTAACCCGGGCCTCCAGTTCACGGGAACCGACCGCTGAGACAGCGTCCGAGGCGCCTCGCATTTCCGCCATCATTGGCATCGGGGGTTGATGGCCACCATCGACGTTAATGGTCATCACCTCTCCGCACTGTTTGTCCAGTTCCCGGGCAACAAATTCGCAGCGTGATTTCGCATCTGCAATGGCGCCCGCCAGGGCCTGTTTGCGCAAACCGACTTCATCGGAATGAAAAAACTGATGGGGACCGACGTTGTAGTCCATACCCAGTGATTGCGCCTGTGCAAGAATCGGGTTGAGCAGAGAGAGGTCATCGATGGTGAAGCTGACCGTTTGTGAAGCCACGGCCACTCGTCGGGGCTCCTCGTGACGCTCTGGTGATGGAATCGAACGGCTGTAAAGGTTCAACGAGGCGTCGCTGTAGGATTTGAGCCGGTCGCGGAAGTCCTCGATGCTCTCCCGCCACTTCTCCATCTGCTCGTTGACTTCCTCAGTGGCCGTCTCGGGAAGCTTGTGCTCGGCGCGGGCGGTGAACTGCAGCCGTGCGCTGTCTGGCGTATACTTGACTGAGGCCTGACCGCTCAGGCTGACTTCTGCTGCTGATGCGCCCAGGGGAAACAGAATCAGGGCCGTGGAGGCCAGCAGGTATCGATGGACGTTGTGGAACATAGTTGGATCTCCATGTTATTGCACGAGAATCAGGTCAGGTTGACGCCCCGGGAGCGTGATATCCTGTTCAGGCTGACCGGGAGCGACCCCCATTATGTGACCACCCGCGAGCAACTGAAAGAGTGGGCGGCCCGTTATTTGACGGCTCTGCCCGACGACGCTCGGGAAATTCGTGAAATTAAGGCCGTGTTGCAGCGTTATCTGCCATTTTGAGCGGTATTCTCATCATCTTCTCCGGCGGCTTCGACAGGTTCATCCAGCCGAATCAGCTTCCTGTCTTCCGCAGCCTGCACGAAATGGCTGAAAATCCGCCGGTGGCCGCCATGATAAAGCAGGTACTCCGGGTGCCACTGGATGCCCATTAGCCATTGCCCACGTGTATTTTCTATCGCTTGCACAAACGAGTCGTTGTCCACGGCGACAACGCGGAGATGTGTGCCCAGTTTTTTGATGCTCTGGCTGTGGATGCGGTTCGCGCCAATCACCGGGCTGCGCATCACCTCTCCCAGGCGGCTGTCACTGACGACCCGAACAGTCTGTAGCGGTAACAGTAACGGCCGGTGGCGGGTGTTCACCCGCAGAGGTGTCACGTTCTGGCACAAAGATCCGCCGCGGAAAATATTGATAAACTGGGCGCCGCGGCAGATACCCAGTACCGGGATGTTCAATTCTTCTGCACGGGACAGCAGACGAACATCGGTTTCGTCGCGGCGCACGTCATACCGGGCGGTTACCTGAGGAGTCTGGCCGTACCGCGAAGGGTGCACGTGGGTACCACCGGAGAGCACAAGGCCGTCGAGCAACGAGACGTCCACCTTCGAACCCGGGCGGATAAAATGGGTTCGCGCACCGTGGAGGCGCAGCGCGAAGGTGATCAGCCGGTGGGCGAGGCTGCGGCGTGCCGGGCCGCTGATGCCAATCGTAAGGCCCGGATGTTCAGGCTT
Organism: Marinobacter sp. UBA3604; assembly: GCF_002375325.1. Classification (NCBI taxonomy): domain Bacteria; kingdom Pseudomonadati; phylum Pseudomonadota; class Gammaproteobacteria; order Pseudomonadales; family Marinobacteraceae; genus Marinobacter; species Marinobacter sp. UBA3604. The sequence continues at coordinate 67,231 of NZ_DFMB01000017.1, read as the reverse complement.
ATCTACCGGGCTTTCAGACATAGTTCCCGGACCGAAGCCACTGGTCAGACGTGTCTAACCAGCTGTGGGTCAGGTTATGGAGGCTCAGTTTGCGACTGTTGCGAAACTCCGTAACCAGTTTCGATAAGTCATCAGCGTTGGCCACCAGTTGTTCCAGCACAATCCAGTCATTCCAAACCGTGGAAAAATGCCAGTCAGGGTTATCAATGTCGCAGTCGGGTAGCCGGTAATGCAGCGTTGGCCGGCTTTTGATGCGCTCATCCTCCACGTATTCTGCGAGCAAATCGCTGTTCAGGTGTGCGAACAGCGGGAGCAGGTCCAGGGCCTTGTTGCGGGTTGGATTGTAATGCAGGTAGTCCCGCATTAATTGCTCCATGTCCGGCGCATAATCCTCTGAAATCAGAAGGTCAATGTAGGTGCTGCTCCAGGGCTCAATGTAGCTGGTCAGCTTACGGCTGAAATCGATCTGGTGGCGTGCCTTCAGCCACTCGTAGAGCGCAGCGAAGGCCCGCAGGTAGCGCACCAGCGTTGTGGCTCTGAGGTCCGGTAGCTCCGGGTTCAATTGCAAACCAAAGGCATAATAGAGCGCCTCCCGGCTGCCGAGTGCGCCTGCTCTTCGCAGCTCATCGCAAAGTGTCTCTATGCGTTCCAGCTTACTGAAAGCCAGCGGAGGGCTGACGATCTCCAGGGGCACGATTTTCTCGGCGGCTGCGTCGATCACGCTCATGGCCTGGCCGCCAAGTTCCCTGACGGACTCGGGAAGACGCTCGTCGGCCAGATCAAGGTCCTTTATCGGGTCCGAATCCAGTTCGATGGTAAAGTCACCGAGTTCCGTTTCAACCTCGGACACATAGCGCGCAACAGACTTTCCGGTACCTCCCAGCAGTTTTGCGGACAGCGAGACGAGATCTTCGTAACCGAGGCCGGACAACTCAATTTCAACGCCAACTCTGCGTTCCTTGCCATCATCCGTCTTGAGGATGTCCGGTAACCTACATCTGTTGCTCATTCAGGCGACTCCCTATCTTGGTTGCGATTACCTTAACACAGTCATACGTCAGGGCGTGGTGGACGGGCCACCCAGTGCGGCTCAAGGAAAAATTGCGTTTACAGGGTTTACACTGGATAAAACACTGTATATAGTCAAATCACTGTATATAAAAACAGGGCTAACCGGGGCAACCTAAATGAAGCTGACAGCTAGGCAGACACAGGTACTGGATATTATTCGTCGCTACCTTGACGAGACCGGGTATCCGCCGACCCGTGCAGAAATCGCGGCGGAACTTGGGTTTCGTTCTGCCAATGCCGCAGAAGAACATCTGCGGGCACTGGCCCGAAAAGGCGCCATCGAGATGGTGCCGGGAGCCAGCCGGGGAATACGTCTTCCCGATGTAGAGGCTGATCTTGGTTTGCCAGTGATCGGTCAGGTGGCGGCCGGTAGCCCCATACTGGCCCAGGAGCATATCGAAGACCATTGCACCCTGCAGCCTGAATTTTTCTCGCCCTCGGCGGATTATTTGCTCAGGGTACGCGGCATGAGCATGAAGGACATTGGCATCCTTGACGGCGACCTGTTGGCGGTGCACCGCACCCACGATGTGCACAACGGACAAGTGGTTGTGGCGAGGGTAGGTGAGGAAGTCACGGTCAAACGGTTCCGTAAGGAAGGCTCGAAAGTGTACTTGATCGCCGAGAACGAGGAATTCGAACCCATAGAAGTGGATCTGACAGAACAGGAACTCTTCATTGAGGGGCTCGGCGTCGGGGTCATACGGCGCTCGGACCTTCACTGACACCCCCAGGGTGTCCGGACATATCCGGCTGTGTTTCGTTGAGTGTTGAACACCGCGGGCGCGGCTTAACGGCAGGTGAGGCTTATCATGGAACAACTCAGCTTTAATCAGAATCTGGCTTATGCTCACAGAGGCGGCAGGTTTGTCGGTTCAGAGGTTGCCGGTATGAGCGACCATGATACCGTCAGGGCGCCTGCTGTCAGGAGTCGCCCAGCCAAACCGGCAGGTAATGTGACCGAAATCATTTTGCCCGAAGGGCAGGTTGAGAACTTCCAGCTATTGCTACCGATGCTTACGCAGTTGAATCAGGAGAAGCGTTGGTTAGCCTGGATTGATCCGCCCCAAAGCCTTGTCAGTAAGTGGCAGACCATGCGTGGCATCGTTGCAGGCGAACTGTTGGTGTTGAGGTCTACTCCTGACTACCCAGCCGGGGAGCTTGCCGAGCGAGCACTGAGCGCAGGCACCTGTCACGCTGTGGTCATGTGGACCCACAAGCTCGGGCGCGAAGCGCTCGCGTCACTGGAGCAGGCTTCGGCTCGGGGTAACAGTCATGGTGTGGTGCTGCGCCAGCGCTGATCGTCAATGAAGTGTGTAGGAGGGCCGGATGTCCTGAGTGTCCGGCTCTTCGTCTTCCCAGTCGATATCATGGGCAACGTTACCGACGGCCTCAATACCGGCTGCAATCATGGCCTTGGCCACGTTCATATCCCGGTCTTCCATCATCTCCCTGGCTTCCGTCGAAAATGATATCTGGACCAGTGGTGCACTGTCGTCGTCGATGCGGCGAAGCGCATAGTCTCCGTTGCTCAGTTGTACAATCTCGAAAAACGATGGTGACATTAAGTTAGCCTTTCAGTTCATTCCTGTTGGGTTCGGCAACGCCGTGGTTCATTACCATTCGCTGTGCCGATCCTCGAGGATATCGATAAAGTGTTTCATCGCGCCCAGAGTGGTTTCCAGAGCCTGCTTTGAGCGATCCGGGCCGGTGTCAGCTGCAACCGCAATCACGTTTTCATTGCTGACCGTTTTTCGGGTCACCGGGGGATTGCCCTGATGACGCTCAAGCTGCTCGAGATGACTCCACCAACTCCGCCCGTCACTGGCCAGTTGCTCCAGTTCTGTCATTTCCGGGCTGTGGGTTCCGATCAGCTCATCCAGTGCCTCAAGGTCATCAGGCTGGCTATGTTTGTGCTGATACACCCTGGCGATCATTACCAGCGTCAGTTTTCGAGCCCTCAGCCCTAGCTCTATGCTGCCTTGCAGCAGCGCTTCTTGCGTTGGAACGCTGTCGCTGTGCTCCAGCTGCCCCAACAGGTTGCGAGCCAGGAATATTTTCTGGGAAACCAATGAATGCCACTGTGAAGCCATGGTAGTACCTGAGAGTGGTTTCACTGCTGTGCGATGAATTAATCGCCAACTATAACATTTTTCATTGTGAATTTCTCCTCCCACCGTTGGTTTGGTGGTTTTGACAAGAAACTACAAAGATTCACTTGAAACGGTCGTTTGAATTTGGCAAAAAGGCGCCCCGATTGAATAACATTTGATCGCCTGTTGTTGTTTCCGGCGTAGGCATGCCAAACCGCGAATGATACATGGGTTGATCGGTTACCTTGGAGGTAGAAGGGAATGCGGAACCAATGGGTCACGGGTTTTACAGTGGCATTGTTTGGGTTGTCAGGCGTTGCGTTGGCAAAGGTCAGTGAATCCGAAGCTCAGCGGCTGGCTAGCGAACTGACTCCAGTTGGAGCTGAGCGGCAGGGCAATGCCTCTGGCAGCATTCCGGCGTGGACAGGTGGGCTAACCAAGCCGCCCGCTAGTTGGAAACCGGGGCAGGTGGAAACCAACCCGTTTCCCGAGGATGAGCCTCTGTTTGTTATTACCGGCGCGAATGTGGATCTATATCGCGACAAGCTGACCGACGGACACATCCGTATGCTTGAGCAATATGGTCCGGAATTTGTGATGCCGGTGTACCAGACCCGTCGTACCGCGGCCTTCCCGGAAGATGTGTACGAAAAGTCCCGGGAGAATGCCCGCAGCGCGGAACTTCTGGCGAACGGAAACGGTGTGCGTGACACCATCATGACCAGCCCCTTCCCGATTCCAAAGAATGGCCTGGAGGTGATCTGGAACCACATCCTGCGTTATCGCGGAGAGGAACTGTCGTTCCGTAGCGCTTCAGCGACGCCCCAGGTGAACGGTTCCTACAACCAGGTTGTTAACCAGTACGACTATTACTTTGCCTATAGCCGCCGCGGCGCGAACCTCGCCGATATCGATAACAAGATTTTTTACCTGAAAACCGACACCATCGCGCCATCCAGTCTCGCGGGCACCATCACTCTGGTTCATGAAACCCTGGATCAGATTCGCTCACCCCGGCTCGCGTGGCGATACGATGCCGGCTCAAGGCGGCTGCGCCGGTCACCGAACCTGGCCTATGAAACCGATCTGCCGAACTCTTCATCCCTCCGCTCGGTTGATCAGAAAGACATGTACAATGGCGCCCCTAACCAGTACGACTGGGAGCTGAAAGGCAAGCGTGAGATCTTCGTGCCCTACAATGCCTACAAGCTTCACGACGCGGATGTCCAGCCGGACGATGTCATTCGGCCACAGCACATCAACCAGGAGTTGGCCCGATACGAGCTACATCGGGTATGGGTTGTCGAAGCGAAACTGCGGACCGGTATCAGTCATATCTATTCCCGCAGGGTGTTCTACGTCGACGAAGATAGCTGGCAGATTCTTGCCACGGAGGAGTACGACAGCAATGATGAACTCTGGCGGGTGTCCGAAGCTCACAACATCAGCTACTACAGTGAGCCGGTATTCTGGACTACCATGGAGATGACTTACGATCTGAACGCCCAGCGCTATTACATCGATGGTCTGGATAACGGCTTCCCCGCCTATGATTTCGAGCCAGGCTTCCGTGGTAATCAGTTTTCTGCCTCGGCAGCCCGGAGAGCAGCCCGCCGCTGATGACTGGCAGCCCCGGGCCGGTCGAGGCACGGGGCGCTACCGGACCGTTTTCAAGGAGATGCAATTATGTCGGTACCGGAACAGCTAGAGGCAGTGGATACCCTGGTTGAACACCTGAAGACCGCGCTTGCGGAGAAGAACTGGGACGAACTGTCCCGTCTGAATGAGCTGGTCAAACCGACGATCGAGCCGGTTATGGCGGCCCTTGAGGCCGGCGATCTGAGCCCTGAGCCAGTCAGGGAAAGGCTGGCAGCCCTGCAGACATTCTGTGATCGTGCCAATATTTCGGCAAATGAAGCCAAGGCGGAAGCCCAGAAAGCGCTGAAAGGGGTGAACCAGAACCGCAGCGCGGCAAAAGCCTATCAAAACGTCTCGTTAAATCGGCCAAAATAGCGTCATAAAATTGACTCAGGCCCACTTACAGTCTTAAATACCGCACAAATCCCCGCAAGAGATTCGTTTGGATGTCGAAGAATAACAAGGTGCTGGTGCTCAGCGAGGACGATGCGAAAAGACGTGACATTTCTACCATTCTTGAGTTTATCGGCGAAGAGGGCATTGTCGTTGGGGCCGATGCCCATTCACTGCTGAGCAGCGGTGACGCTGAGGATCTGGAGTCAATTTCCGTTGCCGTTGTTAACGGCGAGGACGATGGCGTGACCGCAGTGATTTCAACCGTGTGCGAGGTCGCTCAGGGGGTGCCTTTGCTGTTGGTTGGCGACCCTGATCTGGCGGGCCTCTCCGACGACGAGACAAGCCGGGTAATTGCCCGCATGGAATGGCCGCTTAACTACACCAAATTCGTGGACTCGCTCTACCGTGCACAGATCTACCGGGATCAGTTTGCACGTTCCCGTGAACGGGGGCAGCAACGTGGTCTGCAGCTTTTCCGTAGCCTTGTTGGTACGAGTCGAAAAGTGCAATCGGTACGCCAATTAATGGAGCAGGTGGCCGACAAGGATGTGAGTGTGCTGATTACTGGCGAGTCGGGAACGGGCAAGGAAGTGGTGGCGCGAAACCTCCATTACCATTCCTCTCGTCGCGACAAGCCCTTCGTGCCGGTCAACTGCGGTGCCATTCCAGCGGAATTACTGGAAAGCGAATTGTTCGGGCACGAGAAGGGCGCGTTCACCGGCGCGATCACGTCGCGGGTAGGTCGGTTTGAAATGGCCGAGGGGGGCACCCTGTTTCTGGACGAGATCGGCGACATGCCATTGAACATGCAGGTCAAGATTCTGCGGGTTCTGCAGGAACGCACTTATGAGCGTGTTGGCAGTAACCGGACTCAGTCAGCCGACGTCAGGGTCATTGCCGCGACTCATAAACATCTCGAAGACATGATTGAAACGGGCGATTTCCGTGAAGATCTCTATTACCGCCTGAACGTTTTCCCCATTGAAATGCCCGCTTTACGTGACCGGGTGGAAGACATTCCGCTGTTGATCAATGAATTGATTTCGCGGATGGAGAAAGAAAAGCGGGGCTCCCTCAGGCTGAACTCGGCGGCGATCATGAGTCTTTGCCGCCACGACTGGCCCGGGAATGTTCGCGAACTGGCGAATCTGGTGGAGCGGTTGGCGATTATGCACCCCTACGGTGTCATTGGGGTTCAGGAGTTGCCCAAGAAGTTCCGTTACGTTGACGATTACGACGAGAACCGGCCAGTGGAAGACTCCGGTATGCCCTCTGGCATTCCCGGGCTGGTGGGGCTGGATGCGCCGGCTCTGCTGCCGGTGAACGGCATCGACCTGAAGGACTACCTGTCCAATCTTGAAAGGCAGTTGATTCAGCAGGCGCTGGATGAGGCCGGAGGAGTAGTGGCCCGGGCAGCCGAAAAGCTTCGGATTCGTCGGACGACGCTGGTTGAGAAGGTCCGGAAGTATGGACTTCGGGATGAGGAGTCCGAGGAGAGCTGATCAATCCCCCAAAAAACCGGTTTCTGATGGCGTCAAAGGTTCGTAACCTTCGGCGCCATCGCTGTTTTTAGGCGACGGAAACCCGTCGTATACCTTTCCTCTGTTTTTCCTTCCTTTTGAAAAATAAACAAAATTTAAAGTTGGCACAGTGCTGGCTTAGTCTCGTCCAAACGATCCATCCGATTGGTACGGGCCGGGGGTTAGTCCGGTCAGAGGGCGAGTTTATGAGTCAGTTACAGTTTGTGGGTTTGTCGTCAGCAAAGGCGTCTGCCAATGCGGCTGCCGATGTCAATGACAAGGTGACGGCGTTGTTCCCGGAGCAGGACGATGAGGCTGTGGGGACAGCGTTGGAGCTGTTTAATCAGATGTCCCGACAGATCACTGATTCCTACCGCACTCTTGAGTCCCGTGTTAATCAGTTGTCCGGGGAGCTGTCCGCGGAATCCCAGCAGCGCCAGGCGGAGCTGGAGCAGAAAGAGGAGCTGGCAGACCGGCTCTCGACGCTTCTGCATGCGCTACCGGCCGGGGTTGTGGTGCTCGACAGCCAGGGGGTGGTGACCCAGACCAATCCGGCGGCGATCACGTTGTTGGGGGAGCCTCTTGGTGGAGAGCGGTGGGTGGATGTTATCCGTCGCTGTTTTGCGCCCCGCCGCGACGATGGCCACGAAGTGTCACTCAAGGATGGCCGTCGTGTCAGTATTGAAATTCGTACCATGGAAAACCAGCCGGGGCAGTTGATCCTGCTGACCGACTTGACTGAAACCCGTCATTTGCAGTCTCAGCTCGCCCATGCCCAGCGGCTTTCCGCCATGGGCAAGATGGTGGCCTCCCTGGCTCATCAAATTCGCACACCGCTGTCGGCTGCCATTCTGTATGGCGGGCACCTCAGCCAGGAAGACCTGGACGAGGAGATGCGTCAGCGTTGTGCCTCACGGTTGATGTCCCGCTTGACGCACCTGGAGCAGCAGGTGCGTGACATGCTTATTTTCGCCCGGGGCGAGACGCGGTTGGCAGAGGAATTGTCTGCCGACACCCTGGTTCAGGCGCTGGCTTCCGCGCTGGAAGGACTGAAGCTCCCTGCCGGTGTGTCGGTGGAGTTGAGTGACCAGGTCAATAGCGCCGCGCTGATGTGCAATCGTGATGCTCTGGTGGGTGCCTGTACCAACCTAGTGAACAACAGCGTGGAGGCCGGGGCGACGAACGTTGAAGTTGCCGTTGTGTCCGGTGACGAGGAACTGGTGGTGCGCGTGAGTGATAACGGTCCTGGGTTTACCACGGAGCAGGCAAGTCAATTGCTGGAAGCGTTCTATACCACCAAATCCCACGGCACCGGCTTGGGCCTTGCCGTGGTCCAGGCGGTGGTGAAAGCGCACCAGGGTCGTTTCTCGATTGATGCGCCTGCCGCCGGAGGTGCTGTTGCCATCATTTCCCTGCCATTGATGCGTTCGTTGTCGACGGGTGACCGTCGGCAGCAGCCATCAAAGAATGACTGATCGGAGGCTATTATGGCCAAAGCCCAAATTCTGATTGTTGAGGATGACCAGGATCTTCGAGAAGCGCTGGTTACCACCCTTGAGCTGGCAAAGTTTCGCGTGCGTGAAGCCGCCAATGCGGAGCAGGCCCTGGCGAAGCTGGCTGAGTCGCCGGTGGATATGGTTGTCAGTGATGTGAACATGCCTGGAATGTCCGGTCACGATTTGCTGCATGAAATACAAAGACGGTACCCCGGCCTGCCGACCATGCTGATCACCGCCTATGGTCAGATCAGCCATGCGGTGTCCGCGATGCAGTCCGGCGCCATCGACTACCTGGTCAAACCATTCGAGCCCTCAGTGCTCGTGGATGCGGTGACCAGAGTGGTCGGCGGCGGCCGTCAGAAAAGTGTCGACCAGCCCGTTGCGGAAGATCCGATCAGCAAACGGATGTTCCAACTGGCGGCGAAGGTGGCAGCCAGTGACTCGACGGTGATGATTTCCGGGGAAAGTGGAACTGGTAAAGAGGTGTTGGCGCGCTATATTCACCAGCAGTCTCCCAGGTCTGACCAGGCGTTCGTGGCGATCAACTGCGCGGCAATTCCCGAGAATATGCTGGAGGCCATCCTGTTTGGCCACGAGAAGGGCGCCTTTACCGGTGCGGTTGCATCCTCCCCGGGCAAGTTCGAGCAGGCCAACGGTGGCACCATCCTGCTGGATGAGATTTCGGAAATGGATCCTGGCCTGCAATCCAAGCTGTTGCGGGTGCTGCAGGAGCGCGAGGTTGAGCGGGTCGGTGGTCGCAAGACCATCGCCCTGGATGTACGGGTTATTGCCACCACCAACCGGGATCTGTCCGATTACGTGCGGGAAAACAAATTCCGTGAAGACCTGTACTACCGGCTGACAGTCTTCCCCATGCACTGGCAGCCACTGCGCGAACGTACACTGGATATCATGCCGCTGGCGAATGCGTTGCTGAAAAATCATTGCCGCAAGATGAAATTGACCGGCGTGACCTTCGCGCCCGACGCCAGAGATGCGCTGATGGGTCATCAATGGCCGGGCAACGTTCGCGAGCTGGACAACGCGATACAGCGGGCGCTGGTCTTGCACCAGGGGAATGTCATCCATGCTGGTGACCTTTGCCTGGAACTCGGAATTACCGGGCGTATGGAAAGTGGCCCCGCCGGCACGACATCTCCGGCCTCGCCACACCCAGTCGTTTCCGAATCCGGGGCTGAGTCACCTGATCGGGACGCTCAGGATACCTATGCCGAGGAAAGCCTGTCGGGTCTCGGAGCGCTATCTTCCACGTCACTGGGTGATGAAGTCCGACAGCGTGAATTCCGGATTATCATCCAAACGTTGAAAAAAGAGCGTGGTCGACGCAACCGGGCGGCGGAGCAGTTGGGTATCAGCCCGCGCACGCTCCGATACAAACTGGCCCAGATGCGCGATGCCGGCATCGATCTGGATGCAGAGCTGGCCGCCGCCTGACCACAGCCAACAGGCTCCTTCGTTCGGCACCCAAGGGTGCCGTTTTTTGTGCCCACGTCAAAAGACCGTCGCTGTCTTTCGCCTTTCTCTCCGATTGTTAATTAACATTATGAAAATTAACAAATAAATTATGTTGGCCTGCGGTTTGCTTTGACCTGTTCAGATATGTCCAGGTCAATGGCTTGCCCATTTATACGGCGGGCCGGGAGAGTGAATCATGGTTCAGCGTGCTGACATCAACAGTGTCCTTTCAGAAATTCGCAATATGCGCTCGCAGATGATGGAGAATCAGCGGGTTGAACAGGACAACAACATTCGCGGACGGATGGACGGGCCGTCCAAGGTCCAGGAAACCTCCGACACTCCCAAATTCAGCGACATGCTCAGCCAGGCTGTGGGTTCTGTGAACGAACTCCAGCAAACATCCAGTGATATGAAGACGGCGTATGAAATGGGCGATCCGAACATGGATATCTCCCGCGTCATGATCGCGTCTGAAAAAGCATCCATCTCCTTCGAGGCATTGACCCAGGTCCGTAACCGGGTGGTGAAGGCCTACGAAGACATCATGAATATGCCGGTTTGATAGCGGAGCGGACCCATGGCCAGCGTACCTGCTGAAACCTCATCCTCGAACATGCCCGCGGCGCGGGGAGACGATACCGGCGAGAGCCGTAGCGACCTGATTTTCGGCTTCAACCGGTTGAACCTGCTGCGACAGGTGGGCCTGATGGTGGGGCTTGCCGCCAGTGTTGCCCTTGGCGTTGCCGTGGTTCTCTGGGCCCAGGAGCCCAATTACCAGCCTGTGGTGGGGGATATGTCCGGCTACAACCCACAGGATGTCACGACCATTCTTGATGCCAACAACATCGACTACCGTATGGATCCACGCACAGGCGCATTGCTGGTGCCCTCCGATGAGGTCTATAACGCCCGCCTGAAACTTGCAGCAGAGGGCGTGACGGACGAGCAGACCATGGGCTACGAACTGCTGGACCAGGACCGTGGACTTGGAACCTCTCAGTTTATGGAAACCATCAGTTTCCGCCGTGGCCTGGAAGGCGAGCTGGCACGAACGATTGGCAGCATGCGCACGGTTCGTGCCGCTCGGGTTCATCTGGCGATTCCGGAGCGCTCGGTGTTTGTCCGCGACGCGCGCACGCCGACAGCGTCCGTGTTCCTTGAAGTAATTGCCGGTCGTCGCCTGGAGCAGGAGCAGATTGCCTCGATCGTGAACCTGGTTGCCGGCAGCATTCCGGAAATGAGCAAGGACAATGTGACCGTGGTCGACCAGAGTGGAAACCTGCTCACCGGTCGTGAAGACGGCGGTGACAGCCAGCAGATTGAAGACCAGTACGATTACACCTCCCGCGTTGAGGATCGCCTGGCTCGTCGGGTTGCCTCCATGGTCAGGCCGGTGGTGGGCGACGGTCGTTTCCGTGCGGAAGTGACGGCTGATCTCGATTTCTCCTCGGTGGAACAGGCTGAGGAGCTGTTCAATCCCGAACAGCAAGCTGTGCGCAGCGAGCGCCAGATGTCCGAGCGGCGTGCCGGTGGCGGCGCCAGTGGAATCCCCGGCGCCCTGTCCAACCAGCCGCCCGCTCAGCCGACAGTTCCGGAACAGGCAACCGCCGATGACGAGGGCAACGTCCAGGCGCCGCCGGTGAACGTGCGTGAAGAGTCGACCCGAAACTACGAAATGGACCGCACTGTCAGCTATATCCGCCAGGAACTTGGCCGCATAAAACGTTTGTCGGTAGCCTTGGCGGTTGATGATATGAAAGTGGTGGATCCCCAGACCGGCGAAGTCAGCTATGAACCCTGGCCGGAACAGGAACTGCAGCGCCTGACCATGCTGGTACGCGATGCCGTGGGGTATTCGGCCGCCCGGGGTGACAGTGTTACGGTGATGAACACTGCGTTCGCCGCCGAAGAGCAGATCGAGTTTGAAGCACCGGCGTTCTGGGAGCAGCCGTGGTTCTGGGACCTGATGAAGCAGGTGCTCGCAGGCCTGGTCATTCTGGTTCTGGTTCTGGGCCTGTTGCGACCCACCCTGAAAAGTCTGTCCGGCGGTGGCCGCAGCGAACGCAGGGGTGACTCCGACGACGGCTATGACGGCCTTGATGGCATCGAAGGCGGCGACGCTCTGCGCGAAGCCATGCATTCACAGGACGATCTGCTTTTGCCCGGCGCGACAGACAGCTATGATAGGCAATTGAATGCACTGAAAGGCCTGATTGCTGAAGACCCCGCAAGGGTCTCCCAGGTGATGCGCCAGTGGGTGAATGTCGATGACTGATGAGAACAACCGCCAGCCTGATGCGGCGCAAAAGCCCCAGCGCAAGATTCCGCGGGTGGAGCAGGCGGCAATCCTGCTGATGTCACTGGGCGAAAACGACGCTGCCGAAGTGCTCAAGCACATGGGGCCGAAAGAGGTCCAGCGGGTTGGCGTGGCCATGGCCCAGATGAAAGACGTCAGCAAGGACGACGTTACCTATGTCCTGAACCAGTTTGTCGAGGCTGTTGGCGGCCAGACCGGGCTGGGGGTTGGCAATGATGATTACATTCGCACCATGCTCACCCAGGCCCTGGGGGACGACAAGGCCTCCAGCCTGATCGACCGTATCCTTATTGGTGGCAACACCACCGGCCTGGATACCCTGAAGTGGATGGAACCCCGTGCGGTGGGCGATATTATCCGTTACGAGCACCCCCAGATTCAGGCCATCGTTATTTCCTACCTCGATCCGGACCAGGCCGCGGAGATCCTCGGCACTCTGGACGACAAGGTGCGCCTGGATGTAATGATGCGGGTGGCTTCGCTGGAAAGTATCCAGCCGCAGGCACTGCAGGAACTCAACGATATCCTCGAGAAGCAGTTCTCCGGTGGCTCAGCGGCCCAGACCAGCCGCATCGGCGGGGTCAAACGGGCGGCTGACATCATGAACTTCATGGACCGCAGCGTTGAAGGCGGCCTGATGGATTCCATCAAGGACATGGACCCGGACCTGGCGTCCACAATCGAGGACTTGATGTTTGTCTTCGATAACCTCAAGGACATTGACGACCGTGGTATTCAGGCGTTGCTGCGGGAAGTGTCTTCCGAGGTGCTGGTCGTCGCGCTCAAGGGCGCCGATGACGCCGTTCAGGAGAAAATCTTCAAGAACATGTCCAAGCGGGCCGCAGAACTTCTGCAGGATGACCTGGAGGCCAAGGGGCCGGTACGGGTCAGTGAAGTGGAGTCTGCCCAGAAGGACATTATTACCATTGCCCGTCGTATGGCTGAAGCTGGTGAGATCACCCTTGGTGGTGCTGGCGAAGAAATGATGTGATGAAAGATCCCCGTCGCAACCTCGATCGCATTCCCAAGGAAAACCTCACGGCCTACGAGCGTTGGGAGCTTCCGCTGTTGGATGCGCGCGGCAATGAAATCGCGCAGGAAGAAGACCGCGACGTAAAGCCGTTGACCGCCGCTGATATTGAGGAGATCCGCCAGGCGGCCCGTGAAGACGGTCATGCGGAAGGCCGTGACGCAGGGTATCAGGCGGGGCTGAGTGAAGGTCGTGAGCAGGGGCACCGGGAAGGCTTTGAAGCAGGGCTTGCCGAGGGCCGCGAGCAGGGCGCGGAGGAAGGCCTGGCGGACACCCGCAAGGAGGTGGATGCCAAGCTGGACCGGCTGGAGCATTTGCTTGGCGAATTACTGGAACCAATCAAACGCCATGAAGACGAGGTGGAAACGGCGTTGGTCAATCTGACGACCGTTCTTGCGCGCTCCGTGGTGTTCCGGGAGCTGTCGTTGGATTCTTCCCACATTACCGACGTGGTCCGCAAGGCGATGACGGCGCTACCATCTACAACGGAAAACGTGCGCATCCATATTCATCCGGATGACTATCAATGGGTCAGTGAGGTTGCCGACAGGTTCGAGGCGGCGACCTCCATTGTCGAAGATGCTTCTGTTCTCCGGGGCGGTTGCAAGCTGGAAACCCGCCACAGCCTGGTGGACTTCACGGTGGAAAAACGCTTCCAGAAGGCCGTTCAGGGCATGCTGGACCGCCAACTGGACACCGAATCCGCCGGTGAGGGGGAAGAGCTTGATGCCATGATGGGCGATCTGACCGACTTCCGGCACGATGTGCTTGACTCCGACGAGGATGAAGGCCATGACAGCACACCTGGCTGAACGCCTGACACGACTGCAGGATTACTTTACCGAAGACCCCCAGCCGGAACTGTCCGGGCGGCTGACGCGCATGGTAGGCCTTACCCTGGAATGTGTGGGTTGCCCCATGGTGGTCGGCGACCGCTGCGTGATTACCGGGCAGGGCGCCGGCACCGTGGAAGCGGAAGTGGTGGGTTTTGAGGATGACCGTGTCTATCTGATGCCGCTTACGGCCATAGAGGGGTTGCGCCCTGGAGCCAGGGTGGTGCCGTTGTCGGTGGCCAGCCGGGTGCCGGTCGGCCCGGAGTTGCTGGGGCGGGTGGTCAACGGCAACGGCGAGCCACTGGACGGCAAGGGCCCGCTGCAGGCGGAAGCCCGCGTGTCTCTCAGTGGCGATATCATCAACCCGCTGGACCGTGCGCCGGTGCGTCAGTCCATGGATGTGGGTATCCGGGCTATCAATTCACTGATGACTGTCGGCCAAGGGCAGCGCCTGGGCCTCTTTGCCGGCAGCGGCGTTGGCAAGAGTGTTCTCTTGGGTATGATGACCCGCTTCACCAACGCGGATATCACGGTGGTTGGCCTGATCGGCGAACGGGGTCGTGAGGTTAAAGAGTTCATTGAGGATATCCTTGGGGACGAAGGGCTTGCCCGCTCTGTTGTGGTTGCCTCCCCCGCCGATGACTCACCACTGATGCGCCTGCGTGCTGCCATGCTGACCACCCGGATTGCGGAATACTACCGGGATCAGGGCAAGCGGGTATTGCTGTTGATGGATTCATTGACCCGCTATGCACAGGCCCAGCGGGAAATTGCTCTGGCCGTGGGCGAGCCTCCAGCCACCAAGGGCTATCCGCCTTCGGTTTTCGCCAAATTGCCGCAACTGGTTGAGCGTACCGGCAATGGCAGGCCTGGTGGTGGCTCTATTACCGCATTCTATACCGTACTGACGGAAGGCGATGACCAGCAGGATCCTATCGCGGACGCCGCGCGGGCGATCCTGGATGGCCACATTGTGCTGTCCCGGCGATTGGCGGAAGAAGGCCATTACCCCGCCATCGATGTGGAGGCGTCCATCAGCCGGGTAATGCCGCAGGTTACCGAGACCGAACATTTTGCCCGCGCCCAGCGCTTCAAACAGGTCTACTCCCGCTATCAGCAGGCCAGGGACCTGATCAGTGTCGGGGCCTATGTAAAAGGATCAGATCCTGAAACCGATTTTGCCATCACCCATATCGGCAACATGGGACAGTTCCTCCAGCAGGGGTTGAACGAAAGCGCACCGTTGGAGGACAGCATCCAGCAGTTGCTTGCGGTGGTGCCGGAAAGACGCTCTCCCGATCGCCCCAAGACCCCACCACAGGCCGATGGAGGTGGTAGGTGATGCTCAGGTCCCAGCGCCTTTCGGTCGTGCTCACTCTGGAAGAACGTAAAGAAAAGGCCGCCCTGGAAAAAATGGCGGAAGCACAGCAGCATCATGAAGCCCAGCGCCAGCAGATAGAAAACCTTGAGCGGTATCAGCGGGAATACCGGGAACAGATCCGCAGTAGCCAGAAAGGTGTGGTGTCTGTTGCTCGCCTCCAGGGCTGGCAGGCGTTTATAGCCCAGTTGGATCAGGTGATTGTGCAACAGCAGAAACTGCTGACACAGGCGGCAGAACGGCTCCAGGCATGCCGGGAAGAATGGCAGAGGGCCTGGGAGCGGCGCCGGGGAATGGAAAAGTACATTGAAACCTGTCGCCGGCACGAGCAGCGGGAGCAGGATGTCAGGGAACAGAAGCAAATGGACGAAGCCGCCGGGCGGATACTGGCGAGGCGGCGCTGAGCGGGTTGCCAAATGGCAAACGGCGGATGCAAATTCGGTGTTGTAAGCTATCCTTTATGTCAGGGTGCCCTGGGCACACCTGTCATTTCCCGTTACCCGGCACGCATACCATGGAGGCTCCGGAATGCCGATTCATACGCATCGCAGTGACGATGGCCAGACCCTGACCATAAAAATTGAAGGGCGTTTCGATTTCAGCACCCATCAGGCGTTTCGTGATGCGTACGAACATGGCGACGAAAAGGTGAGCTGCTTTGTCGTCGATCTTTCGGACACCACCTACCTCGACAGTTCCGCCCTTGGCATGTTGCTGTTGCTGCGTGATTACGCGGGGGGTGACCGTGCCCGGATTCGCATCGAAAACTGCAACAGCGATGTGCGTCGTATTCTGTCAATCTCCAACTTTGAACAATTGTTCGCGATTCGCTGAATCACCCGGGGAAGACGTCACGGAGGCCCGATGTGGATGATCCACTCCCAGAAAACCGGCCACTCCGGATTCTCATTGCCGATGACAGCCACAGTGATCGTCTGATACTCAAAACCCTGTTGCGCCGCCTTGGTCACGAGGTTGAAGACGCCGAAAACGGACTGGAAGCCGTCAATATTTTCCGCAAGTCCGCGCCAGACATCGTCCTGCTGGATGCATTGATGCCGGTTATGGATGGAATGGAGGCCGCCCGCCAGATCAAGGTGCTGGCGGGAGAGCAGTTGGTTCCCCTGATTTTCCTGACATCACTGTCGGACGCCGGCGCCCTGGCTCGTTGCCTGGAGGCTGGCGGCGACGATTTTCTGACCAAACCCTACAATCGCATCATCATTGAAGCCAAGATTAACGCCTTCAATCGCATGCGGTTGATGCACCGCACCCTGAGCCATCACCGGGATCTGATTCGCGAACGCAACAGCACGCTATTGGAAGAGCAGAAGGTTGCGAAGCGGGTGTTTGACAACGTTGCCCATACAGGTTGTCTGGACGCGCCCAATATCCGCTTTCATGCGTCGCCGATGTCAATTTTCAATGGCGACGTGCTGTTCGCCTGTCCACGCCCGGCTGGCGGCATGCAAATACTGATTGGGGATTTCACTGGTCATGGCCTGCCGGCCGCCATCGGCGCCATGCCCGTGGCGGAAATTTTCTACGGCATGACCAGCAAGGGATTCAGTGGCAGCGATGTACTCCGGGAGATCAACCAGAAACTGGGCCGGATACTGCCCACCGGAATGTTCTGTTGTGCAGCCATGATCCAGGCGGATTTTCACCTGAACCAGCTGCAGATCTGGAATGGAGGGCTCCCTGACGGAGTGTTACTGAGAAAGGATGGAGCGCGTGAAACCATTGTTTCACGGCACCTGCCCTTGGGGGTGCTCGGCAGTGCACGGTTTGATGCGGGTATGGATGTGTTCCATACCGAGCCGGGTGATACCTTGCTGATGATGACAGACGGTGTGATGGAGGCTGAGAACCATCAGGGTGAGATGTATGGAGAGCAGCGCCTTGCCCGCTCTCTCGACGAAATGAGCCGACAGGGGGCACCGTTTGAAACCATTATGGCCGGCATTCGTACCTTTACCGGAAATCAGCCTGAACAGGACGACCTGACGTTGATCAGCCTGCGAATGGCGGAAGACGCGGAACTGGTTGGTATTTCCGATCGACTGCCCCAGTCCGCACTGGAGGGGCCGTCGGAGTGGCGCTGTGTGTACGAGGTTCAGGATCGAACCCTGGGGCAGTTCAGCCCCCTGCCTTTGCTGCTGCATATCTGCATGGAGGTGCCGGGGCTGCGCCGGAAGAGTGGCGAGATATATACGCTGTTGTCTGAGCTGTACAGCAACGCACTGGAACACGGTGTGCTTGGCTTGTGCTCGGACTGGAAGGCGACACCCGACGGATTCGGGCACTACTACGCTGAACGTGAGCGGAGGCTGGCCGATGTGGCGGGCCACTTTATACGCTTTACGTTGACCCATACCATGACAGACAGGGGCGGGCAGCTGGTTATTGTCTGCGAAGACAGTGGCAGTGGCTTTGATTTCAGCAGTGTGCGTCCGGAGGCCGAAGATGAGCGCCGCTATTCAGGCAGAGGTTTGCTGTTGTTACAAAAAATTGGGCGTTCCCTGAATTACCGGGAACATGGCACCAAGGCTGAAATTGTATATGATTGGTATTTTTCTGAGGTTACTGGCCGTGAGGGCAGTATCACCCAACAACCAGGGGGTTGGTCATGACGGACAAACCACACCTTGATGAAGAAGCGTTGGCCGAGTTGCAGGAAGTCATGGAGAATGAGTTCGACATTCTGATCAATACTTACCTCCATGATTCCTCTGACCGTATTGCGCATCTGCGGTCGGCACTGGAAAAATCGGATGCTGACGCGTTCGCAAAATCCGCTCACAGCTTCAAAGGCAGTTGCATCAATATTGGTGCCCCTCGACTGGGCGAACTTTGTTTCGAGGCGGAGAAGGCGGGCCGCGACAATCAATTGTCACAGGCCGGAGCAATGCTCGACGACATCGAGAATGAATTCCGACAGGTTGAGGGCACACTCAAGCGTTTTATTGCGTGACGTGAACGAATGGCATCGCTTTTGCTTTGATACCCTACAGGTGCGCTGAAAAGCAGGATTAGCGCGCTGAAAGGGCGTCTGCAGCGTTCAGATTCCACCGTCATCCAGTAAAAGCGGCAAGAGGTTGCCATGTCCCAAATGGTTCTTCCCCAGGCTTCCCCACAGGGTCCACAGGCCGATAACGGTTCGAAAAGCGTCTCAGGCAATCGGGAAAAAAACGGCGATAGTCCGTTTGATTCCGTGTCTCGTGAGGAGCAGCAACGAATCGATCGAAAACAGGCTGAAAAGCGTGATCAGGCTCGGGCCGAGGATACTGGCCGTGCCGACCAGGCCGGCCGGGACAAAAGCGAAAGCAAACCCGCCGATGACCCTGAGGAGCCGCGAACCAATGCCCAGGCTGACAACTCGGAGGTTCAGGGCAAGGAAGGGGCTCCGGAAAAACCGACTGCAGAAAAAGAGGAGGCCGCTCCAGCTGGGGATGCTGAGTCTCCATCGTTAGTGGATCAGGAAGCGCCGAAGGAGGTTGTTCCCCTGACATTCGCTGAGCTTCAGGCTCTGCTGATGCCGGCGGGGGGGAACACCACGGCAGTGTCAGGCGGCAACCCGGGTGCCGGTAATGGCGTACTGCCGGGTGTGCAAGCATTTGCCGGAATGATTGCAGGCCTGCCTGGCAATACCGCAGGCAAACAGGCTCTGTCGACAGCGCAGGGAGCTGGCTCAGGCGCTGCGCCGGGCCTGGCATTGACCGACGCTTTGTTGTCGGGTGTAGCAGCAGACGCATCGCGTCCTCAGGAAACCCCATCGCTGCAAGGCGCGGTGCGCTTCCAGGCCGCTGCAGAATTGGCTAACCAGCAGCTGGCCAATCCGAATACGGCAAAGCTGCCTGCAGAGGTTGCCAACTTGCGAGGGTATACCACCTCTATTGATGTACCGGTCAGTCACGCGGAGTGGGGGGACAAGCTCGTCGGAAAGCTGACCTGGCTGACAGCACGAAATATGTCTGTCGCCGAAATACATCTCACACCGCCTGATATGGGGCCCATGGAAGTCAGGGTTCAGGTTCAGCAGGAGCAGGCACACATTACCGTTCATTCTGCCAACCCGGCCGTGCGGGACCAGCTTGAACTGCACAGCCACCGTCTCAGGGACATGCTGAGTGAGCAGGGGCTGTCACTGGACCAGTTTGACGTCAGTGATTCATCGCAGCAGCAAGCCGGCGAGGACAATGCCGGGGAGGGCAGCAAGGATGAGAGGGCAGTACTTGCCGATGGCGGACTGGACGAACAGGATCTACCATCTGAATCCCTTGATCTGACCTGGAAAGGCGAAGTTGATATCTTCGCCTGACCTCGGCACCCCTTCACCTGATGATTCTGCATCACTCTCCCTTTGCCCATCCTCCCCAGCAACGCTAAACTGCTGTTCTGATAGGGAGGATGGGGTTATCTGGCCCGTCCTTTGCTTAAACCTCTTTATAACCGTTCCGGTTGACGGATTTCTGGCAGACCTACGTTATGGCTGAAAACAATGCGCCCCCTGAGGCGCCGGCAAAGAAAGGCAAGCTCAAACTGATACTGATGCTGACCGTGGTGATTGTTCTGGCGGTCGGGTTGTCAGTCGTTGGTACCATGTGGTTTCTGGGCGGTGGCATCCCGGGCATGGCTGATGCAGAACAGGAAGACAGCTCGGAGCAGGTTGAAGTGTTTGTGCCCAGCACCTACACGGTGCTGGAGAAGGCTCTGGTCACGACAGTGCAGGCCGAAGGGCGGCAACGCTATGCCCAGGTATATCTGGCTTTCGAGGCTCAGGACCCGGCAGCACTGGCTGCGGCCAACCAGCATATGCCGTTGCTTCGCAGCAAACTGATCGGCGTACTCGGTGGCAGGGACTTTAATGAGTTACAGACGCCGGAAGGCCGGAAGGCGCTGGCCGATGATATGCTGGCGACCGTTAACAGCGCGCTAGAACAGGAAGGGGAGTCGCCCTTGCTGGCCGTGCTGTTCAGGAACTTTGTCGTTCAGTAGAGAATGCGTTAGAAATGCATTAGCAATGTACTAGAGACAATCTAGGGCAAGCTAAAGAATGCAACAGCGCCCGGTAGGGCGGACATCACAGGCAGAGAAACGTATGCAGGACTTACTGTCACAGGACGAAATTGACGCGCTCCTCCATGGTGTGGATGACGGCGACATTGATACCTATGATGAAACCGACGAAGCCGGTATCAAGTCCTACGACCTTGCCAGCCAGGACCGCATTGTCCGTGGCAGGATGCCTACGCTGGAAATGATCAACGAGCGTTTCGCCCGCTATACCCGGATCAGCCTGTTCAATCTGTTGCGCCGCAACGCCGATGTGTCCACCGGTGGTGTTCAGATCATGAAGTTCGGCGAGTACATCCACACCCTGTACGTGCCCACCAGCCTCAACCTCTGCAAGGTTCGCCCGCTTCGGGGGACTTCGCTGTTTGTGCTGGATGCCAAGCTGGTTTTCAAGCTGGTGGACAACTTCTTCGGCGGGGAAGGCCGACACGCCAAAATCGAGGGCCGCGAATTTACCCCGACGGAAACCCGTATCGTACAGATGGTGCTTGACCAGGTGTTTCATGACATGCGGGAAGCCTGGCATGCGGTGTTGAAGGTGGATTTCGAGTACCTCAGTTCCGAAGTCAACCCGGCCATGGCCAACATCGTCAGCCCCAGTGAGGTGGTGGTTGTGAGCACCTTCCACATTGAGCTTGATGGTGGTGGTGGCGAGCTGCACATGGCGCTGCCGTACTCCATGATTGAACCCATAAGGGATGTGCTGGACGCTGGCGTCCAGAGCGACATTGACGACGTGGATGAACGCTGGGTCAGTGCGCTTCAGGAAGACATCAAGGACGTGAATGTTCCCATTAACACCACGGTTTGCCGCCGACGCATTTCTCTTCGCGACATTGCCAAACTGAAGGAAGGTGACATCATCCCCGTGGAAATCCCCGAGTTACTGACCCTGACTGCCAATGGCATTCCGGTCTACAAAGCCACGATGGGAACCCGTGATGGCAAGCTGGCGCTAAGGATTCATGACCGGGCGACGGTGCCCAAAGTGAAAAAACAACTGAAGGTGGGACGCAATGGCTGACGACGATAAGAAAGACGAGCAGGAACTCAGCGAAGACGAGAAGCTTGCCGCCGAGTGGGAATCCGCCATGGAAGAGTCGGGGGATGCCGACGAAGATGGCCGCGAGGACGAATGGGCTGCGGCCATGGCAGAGGCTGGAGAAACCGACGACGATGACGGCAGCGACGACGCCAAAGATAATGTCCGTGCGGCACCTATGGAAGAGTTTCCGGAGGGATCGAACTTCAGCCAGGGCACTGGTCCCGCACCGGACCTGGATGTCATCCTCGATATTCCCGTGACCATTTCCATGGAAGTGGGTAACACCCAGATTCCGATTCGCAACCTGTTGCAGTTGAATCAGGGCTCGGTCATTGAACTGGACCGGCTGGCGGGTGAGCCGCTGGACGTGCTGGTCAATGGCACCCTGATTGCCCACGGCGAAGTGGTCATGGTGAACGAGAAGTTCGGCATCCGCCTGACGGACGTCATCAGCCCCGGCGAACGCATTAAGCGGTTGCAGAAATAGGATGGTGCGGGTGCATCGTTTTGCTGTCCGTTATGGCGTTCCCGGCATGTTACTGGCGGCCTTTATGCCTGCCTTGACGCGCGCTCAGGAGCAGGAAGGGCCGGCCCGGGAAGTTGCCAGCGCACCGGATACCGTGGCCACCATGCTGACGCTGGGCGTGGGCCTGCTGGCGGTGATTGCCATTATCTTTGGTTGTGCCTGGATTGTGCGTCGCATGAGCGGGATGACGGGCGGCAACACCCGGGCTATCAAGGTGGTCTCGGTGATGCCCATGGGCACGCGTGAGCGGATTGCCCTGGTCGAAGTCGGTGGCAAACAGATTCTGATTGGTGTTACGCCTTCAGCCATTCGCACGTTGCATGTGTTTGATGAACCGGTCGTCAGTGCCGGTGATCCTGTGTCCAGTGATTTCGCCCGTAAACTCCAAGGCATGATCGGGAAATCCTGGGGCTCCGGTTCTTCATCGAAGGAAGGTTCCTGACATGGCGGTACCTGTGTCCGGGCGCATCCTGGCGTTACTGACCCTTTTCATTCTTACGGCCTGGGCGCCCACTGCGCTGGCGGATATACCCGGTATTCCGGCCTTTACGGTAACGCCGGGCGAGGAAGAGGGCGTTCAGGAATACTCCGTATCCCTGCAAATCCTGGCGCTGATGACGGCGCTGACGTTCCTGCCTGCCATGCTGATGATGATGACGTCGTTCACCCGCATCATCGTGGTGTTCGCAATCCTGCGTCAGGCTCTTGGGCTGCAGTCCACGCCTTCCAACCAGATCCTTCTCGGCCTGACACTGTTCCTGACCATCTTCATCATGAAGCCGGTCCTGGAAGAGGTGAACGAAGTGGCTCTGCAGCCGTACATGCAGGAAGAACTCAGCTCGTTGGAGGCGGTTGAGCAGGCCAGTCAGCCCTTCCGGAAGTTCATGCTGGCACAAACCCGGGAAAGTGACTTGGGCCTGTTCATGCGTATCGCCGACGAAGAATACGACACCGCTGAAGACGTTTCCTTTTGGGTGCTGCTGCCGGCCTTCGTGACCAGCGAACTGAAAACCGCGTTCCAGATCGGATTCATCCTGTTTATTCCGTTTCTGATTATCGACATGGTGGTCGCCAGCGTACTGATGGCGATGGGTATGATGATGTTGTCTCCGATCATCATTTCACTACCGTTCAAAATCATGCTGTTTGTGCTGGTGGACGGCTGGGCCCTGATCATGGGCACGCTGGCCGCCAGTTACGGGATATAGGGGAGAGCCGACCATGACACCCGAAACCGTTATCGACATTCTGCGTGAAGCTCTGTGGATGATCGTGCTGTTGGCAAGCCTGATTATTGGGCCAGGCCTGGTGATTGGTCTTGTGGTCAGTACCTTCCAGGCCGCCACCCAGATCAACGAACAGACCCTCAGCTTCCTGCCCCGGCTGCTGGTGACACTGATCACCATTATCGTTGCTGGTCCGTGGATGCTGACCCAGCTCCTTGATCATGCAAACCGGCTGATCACCAGCATTCCTTACCTGATCGGCTGACCCGGCATGCCCACGGAGATATCAGCCGACCTGATCAACCAGTGGGTAGGTCAACACCTGTGGCCGCTGTTCCGGCTGGCCAGCTTCATGATGGTCATTCCCTTTATCGGCACCCAGCTTGTCCCGGCACGGGTTCGTTTAGGGCTCGCTCTTATTATCACTATCCTGGTAGTGCCCATGATCCCGCCCGTGCCCCAGGTGGATGCATTCAGTGCTGACGGGGTTGTGATCACCTTGCAGCAGATCCTCATCGGTGTGGGTATGGGGTTTGCCCTGACGGCCCTGTTCCAGCTGTTTGTTGTGGCCGGCCAGATGATCGCCATGCAAATGGGGCTTGGTTTTGCCTCCATGGTTGATCCGGCCAACGGCGTGAGTGTGCCGGTGCTGGCGCAGATCTACACCATCACCATTACTTTGCTGTATCTGGCGATGAACGGGCACCTGGTGGCGTTCGAAGTTTTCATAGAGAGCTTCCGTACCATCCCCATTGGCCTGGAAGGTTTGGGGCAGACTGGTGTGTGGCAGCTTGCCCATCGCATCAGCTGGATATTTGTGTCCGCTATATTGCTGGCCCTTCCTGCTGTCACTGCCGTGTTTATCGTGAATATTTCCTTTGGGGTTATGACACGTGCTGCTCCCCAGATGAACATTTTTGCCCTGGGTTTTCCGATTGGCCTGATTTTTGGATTATTTGCCATATGGGTGCTGCACGCCAATTTTCTGCCACATTTCGAGCAGTACACCCGGGAGACGTTTGAGTTCATGCGCAACCTGCAAGGGCAGCCTTAGTAGCGACGGAAAACCATGGCCGAAGAAAACGACAACAGCCAGGAAAAAACCGAAGAGGCCACCCCCCGAAGGCTTGAGAAAGCCAGGGAGGACGGCCAGACTGCGCGTTCCAAGGAACTGGCGACCATGGCTGTTCTGTTGGCTGGTGCCGGCGGCCTGCTGATGTTTGGCGCGTCAATGGGCGCTTCCCTGGAAAGTATCATGCGCGACAGCTTCGTGTTGGAGCGCTCCGCCATCTTCGACACCCGGCATATGAGCGTCCAGCTGATTGCCTCCACCAAGGAGGCCGCCCTGTCCCTGGCGCCCTTGCTGATCCTCTTGCTCGTCGCTGCAGTCGCGGGCTCGATTGGTATTGGTGGTCTGCTGGTCAGCGGAAAAGCCATCGCCCCCAAGCTCAATAGAATGGACCCTCTCAAAGGTCTCAAGCGCATGTTCTCCATGCGTTCGCTGATTGAACTGGTCAAAGCCATCTTGAAAGTCGGCCTGGTGATGGCGGTAGCGATCCTGATATTGAACCTGCGTACGGATGACCTGCTTAGCATCGCTGAAGAGCCTGCGAGATCGGCCATGGAGCATGTTGTGTGGACCATGGCCTGGAGTTTTTTCATCCTTGCCTGTGCCACCATCGTCATTGCCGCGATCGACGTGCCGTTCCAGATCTTTGATCACCAGAAAAAGCTGCGCATGACCAAGCAGGAGGTGAAAGACGAATACAAGGATACGGAAGGCAAGCCGGAAGTGAAGGGCAAGATCCGTCAGTTGCAGCGTGAGATGGCTCAGCGTCGGATGATGCAGGATGTCCCGGGCGCGGATGTGGTGATCACTAACCCGACGCATTATGCGGTGGCGTTGAAGTACGATCAAAAGAAGATGGCGGCGCCGATTGTGGTGGCGAAAGGGTCGGACGAAACGGCTTTCAAGATCATGGAGATTGCCCGCGAGAACAAGGTGGAGATTCTCCGCACGCCGCCTTTGGCGCGGGCGGTTTACCACAACACTGACATCGGGGGTGAAATCCCGGATGGTCTGTACATGGCGATCGCCCAGGTGCTTGCCTATGTGTTCCAGCTTCGTCAATTCCGTAAGGGACGGGGCGAGAAGCCCCAGATGCCGAAGTTTCCGATTCCTTCGGATTTGCGGCGCGATGTTTAGCTTAGTGCTGGCCTGCTGTCCTTTGCCTGCTGCCTAGCCTGATGGTTTGGGGGAGGTGGCTCTGCGGGTGGGCTGCCCAAAACACGCTCCTTCGGCACATCCATGTGACGCTTGGACTCCGCCATCCATGGCTCCGTACAGTTCTGGGCAGCCCACCCGCAGAGCCACTTCTGTCATCACAGATATCGCAATAGGACCAATCTGATTACTTACTTTGCTTGCGATATCGATGTTGCCCGAGAGGGTGTGGGGAAGGGACTCCCAAAAACGTGGAGCGCCATGGATGGCGCGACCGAGCCCTACAGGGACGTATTCACGGGCGTTTTTTGGGAGTCCCTTTCGCACACCCGCTAACGCCAAACCGGAAGGCTGAAAGCAGGTTACACCGAGGCCTCAATAACCCGAACCATAGGATCACGGCGGCTCTCCGGAATTGGGAGTTGGCCGTAGAGGTCAGCAGGGTTGTGGACGGTAACGGAGGGAAAGCCGCAAGCACCGAAGTGCTCAGCCGCTTGTTGGTCGTCCAGGAAATGGAAGCTGACATCACTGCGGGTAACGGTGCTTAGTAGTCCGCCGAGGGATTTCAGGGCACCGCGTAACAGCGGCTGGTTAGGCATCAGGTAGCTATCGGACAGATAGACCGAACCCGGGCGCTGTTGCAGCAGTGCCGCCAGGCGTTTCCAGAATTCGGAAATAACCGGCAAGGAAAAATAACTGGTCAGTCCTTCGGTGACGACAACCACCGGTTCTTTGCTGTCGAACGCTCTCGCGAAAACCGCCTCCAGTGTCTGTTCACCGGATTCCGCCAGGATATCGATGGGCATTACCTGATGGTGATCGCCCAGGCGGCCGGATACCAGGAGTCGTGCGGCTTTTTTGGTGGCCATGTCAGGGAGGTCGGCTTCCACCATATGGAGGTGTGGGTGCTTTTCCCGCAAGCGGATGCCCCTTGGAGACATTCCGCAGGCAATTTCCAGAACCTGGGTGACGCCACGTTCGAGGGCCTGTTCTATCAGGTGATCGATGATCATGTGGCGCTGCAGCAGGAAGGTGCGGATGTTGCCGCCGATGAGTGTTTTGCTGCCGACCTCGAAGGGCGTCATCAGGTGATACAGCCAGCGCCCCTGATCCGTCGCAAGCACGTCGTCGGAAAGGCCGTACCGGTGCCATACGGCACCGGTATAGAGGGCGGTAAAGCTGATGCCGGAGCTGTCAGCCATTTTCATGGGTCGGCCGTCAGTGGGTGTCTTTCTCATGAATCCTTGCGCCCCATGCTTCGCCTTTGCCTGGCAGGATCAGGTTGAGGGCTATGGCAACCACCGCGCAAAGGGCGATGCCCTCCAGGTTACCAATCGCCATGCCACCAATCCCGAAGACCAGAGTGACGGCAACGATGACCAGGTTGCGTGCCTGCGACAGGTCGACCTGGTGACGAATCAGGGTATTCAGACCGACAACGGCAATAGAGCCGAACAGCAGGCACAGGATGCCGCCCATCACCGGCGCCGGGATGGTTTGCAGTGCTGCGCCGAACTTGCCGATGAACGCCAGCACGATGGCAATGCACGCCGCCCAGATCATGACTTTGGGATTAAAGTTCTTGGTCAGCACCACCGCGCCCGTAACCTCTGAATAGGTGGTGTTGGGTGGGCCACCAAGGGCTGAGGCAGCACTGGTGGCAAGGCCATCGCCCAGCAGGGTGCGGTGCAGGCCGGGCTTCTCCAGATAGTTTTTGCGGGTAACGGTACCGATGGCGAGGATGTCGCCAATGTGTTCAATGGCCGGTGCGATGGCCACGGGAATCATGAACAGGATGGCTGCCCAGCTGAACTCCGGCGCCACAAAGTTGGGGATGGCGAACCAGGGCGCGTTGGTGATGGGTGACAGGTCCACGATGCCGGCAAAGGCCGACAGAATGTACCCGACAATAATGCCGAACATGATCGGGATCAGGCGGAAGATGCCGCTGGACCAGACAGCCATAATCACGGTCACGGCCAGGGAGATCATCGCAATCCAGATAGCGGTGTCGTAGGGCACCAGTTGTTGCGCGCCATCACCGGTGCGGCCAGAAGCCATGTGGACAGCCACCGGCGCCAGGCCAAGGCCGATGACCATGATCACCGGACCGATGACCACCGGGGGCAGCAGGCGGGTGATGAAACCGGTACCGCGCAGACGTACCGCGCCACTCAAAATGATATAGAGGATGCCCGCAGCCATCAGGCCACCGAGTGTCTCCTCAAGGCCGAAGCGCCCCTTGGCGGCAATGATCGGGGCGATAAAGGCGAAGGATGAAGCCAGGAAAATGGGAATCTGGCCGCCGGTGACGATGTGGAAAATCAGCGTGCCAATACCGGCAGTGAACAACGCAACGTTGGGGTCGAGGCCGGTAATCAGAGGCATCAGTACCAGTGCGCCAAAAGCCACCAGCAGCATCTGTGAGCCGGCAATGGCCTGTTTCCAGACCGGGTCGGTGCTATGGTCCTGCATGATTAAACGTCCTTCTGCTTGGTGCCGAAGATTTTGTCGCCGGCGTCGCCAAGCCCCGGAAGGATGTAGCCTTTTTCATTCAGCCTGTCATCGATTGATGCGGTGTAGATCGACACATCTGGATGTTTCTCCAGCACCTTTTCCACGCCTTCCGGCGCTGCAACCAGAACCAGGGCGCGGATCTCGTTGCTACCGGCTTTCTTCAGCAGGTCGATGGTAGAGATCATGGAACCGCCGGTGGCCAGCATGGGGTCGATGATCATCGCCATGCGCTCATCCAGTTCGCCTACCAGCTTTTCAAGATAGGTGCTGGCTTCCAGGGTTTCCTCGTTGCGTACCTGGCCCACGACGCTTACCCGGGCACCAGGAATCAGGGTGAGCACGCCGTCCAGCATACCGAGGCCGGCCCGCAGGATTGGCACGATGGTGATTTTCTTGCCCTGGATCTGTTCAATTTCCACCGGGCCCGCCCAGCCTTCAATAGTTTTCTTCTGCAGCGAGAAGTCTTTGGTGGCCTCGTACGTCAACAGGGCACCGACTTCCTGAGCCAGCTCCCGGAAATTCTTGGTGCTGATGTCTGAGCGGCGCATCAGGCCGAGTTTATGGCGGATAAGGGGGTGCTTGACCTCGTGAATTGGCATGGGCTCACCTTTGCGTCTGGGTCGATGATGTGGTTGTGGGCGCAGTAAAGACGCCAGCAAATGGCGCAAGGATACCGTATCTTGCCGAGTCCGTCAGGCGCGGTGACAAGAAAAGCCGTAAGGGGTGGTACGGATCTTGCGAATACCCCGTCAAACGATGCGTCTGCGTCAAAAAAACGACCCGCACACCCCTGCGGTTAACCGCCAATCGGAGAGTTTCCCGGCATGGACCGAGCGCTAGTCCTCAATAATGTCAAATCCCTGACGCGGGGTAATATCGGCATTCCCGTGATGTTGATGGGATTGCTGGGCATGATGATTCTGCCCATGCCGGCGTTCATGCTGGACGTTTTCTTTACCTTCAACATCACCTTGTCGATCGTGATCCTGTTGGTGTGTGTCTACGCCTTGCGGCCGATGGAGTTTGCCTCCTTCCCGACCGTTTTGTTGGTGGCAACACTGTTGAGGCTGGCGCTCAACGTTGCCTCCACGCGGATTGTTCTGCTCAACGGCCATGAGGGCGGTGATGCGGCCGGTAAGGTGATCGAATCGTTCGGCGCGGTCCTCATCGGCGGTAACTACGCGGTTGGCCTGGTGGTCTTCGCCATTCTCATGATCATCAACTTCCTGGTGGTCACCAAAGGTGCCGGCCGGGTGTCGGAAGTTAGCGCGCGTTTCACCCTGGATGCCATGCCGGGTAAGCAGATGGCTATCGATGCCGACCTTAATGCCGGTCTTATCAACCAGGAAGAAGCCAAGCATCGCCGGGCTGAAATCGCCCAGGAGGCCGATTTCTACGGCTCCATGGACGGCGCCAGTAAATTTGTCAAGGGCGACGCCATTGCCGGCCTGTTGATCCTGGCCATCAACCTGATCGGTGGCATTGCCATCGGTATGCTTCAGCACAGTCTCGATTTTGGTACCGCTACACAGAACTATGCACTACTGACCATTGGTGACGGCCTAGTGGCACAGATTCCGTCACTGCTGCTGTCGACGTCTGCAGCGATCATGGTTACCCGGGTAACGTCCAGCCAGGACATGGGCGGGCAGATACTGCAACAAATGTTCAACGCTCCCAAGGCGCTGGGTATCGCTGCCGTTATCCTCATCATCCTTGGCCTGATTCCTGGCATGCCGCACGTGGCATTCCTTGGTCTGGGCGCGATTGCCGGTGGTATTGCCTGGTACATATGGCAACAGGAGCGCCAGACCGTTGAGGAAGATGGTGTGTTCCCGGTCCGGGGCGGTGGTGCCCGTCCGGCAGGCCCGGGGCGCGACCTGCCGCCCGGTGGTGAGGGCGGTGAACACAGTGCCCAGCTGCCGCCGCCGGGGGAAACCCGGGAACTCGGTTGGGACGATGTGGCCACCGTGGATGTCGTGGGCCTGGAGGTGGGCTATCGCCTGATTCCCCTGGTGGATAAGTCCCAGGGTGGTCAGCTTCTCAGCCGCATCAAGGGCGTTCGCAAAAAGCTCTCACAGGATCTGGGCTTCCTGATGCCTTCGGTCCATATTCGCGACAACCTCGACCTGATGCCCAATGTTTATCGCATCACCCTGATGGGGGTGACCATTGCCGAGGCAGAAATCCATCCGGACCGTGAACTGGCGATAGACCCAGGTCAGGTGTTCGGCAAGATCGAGGGGATAGAGGGCAAAGACCCCGCCTTTGGCCTGGACGCCAGTTGGATCGAACCGGACAAGAAAGACCAGGCACAGACCCTCGGTTATACCGTCGTGGACGCCAGTACCGTAGTGGCAACACACCTCAACCAGATCCTCCAGAAACACGCCCACGAACTGCTTGGCCATGAGGAAGTCCAGAAGTGGCTGGAACAGCTCGAGAAAGTATCTCCAAAGCTGGCGGAAGAACTGGTACCCACCACCATTTCCATCAGCCTGCTGCTGAAGGTGCTGCAGAACCTGCTGAAAGAGGAAGTGCCGATCCGTGACATGCGCTCTATTGCCGAAGCGATCGTGAACGTTCATCCGAAGAGCCAGGACCCGAAGCTGCTGACCACGGTTGCCCGCCAGTCACTGCGCCGGATGATTGTCCAGAGTATCTGTGGCAACGACACAGAGATCCCGGTGATCACTCTGGATCCAGACTTGGAACAGTTATTGCTGAAGTCCATGCAGCAGAGTCAACAATCCGGCGGTCAGGAAGACATCGGGCTGGTGCTGGAGCCAAATATGGTTGAGAAGCTTCAGAGGTCGCTCCAGGACAGCGTTCAGCGCCAGGAGATGTTGGGCAAGCCGGCGATTCTATTGGTTTCAGGGCCCTTGCGCCCGGTACTGGCGAAGTTTGCCAGCTACGGAGTAGAGCGTCTGCATGTACTGTCGTACCAGGAAATTCCGGATAACAAACAGATCACTATTGTCGCATCCGTCGGTCAGTAAAGGCCGCGGCTGGAAAGGCGGAAGGCGCTGGAAAGCGCTGACCGGGGAGGAAGCATCATTATGAAAGTTAAGCGGTTTTTTGCCCAAAGCATGGCAGAGGCACTGCGTCAGGTGCGGGATCAGATGGGTCCCGATGCCGTAATCCTTTCCAATCGTCGTGTGGATGGTGGCGTCGAAATTGTGACAGCGCTCGATTATGACGAAAATATGGCGCGCCAACGCCTCGGTGACGCTGCGCGGGAAGCCACCAATGGCTCACGGCTAGCCGAAATGCAGGCGGAACAGCATCGCCGCCTGGAGGACGAACTCGGCCGCTCTCGCGATCGTATTCGGGAAGTGCGGGAAAAGCGCGCGACCTATGGTAATGCGGTTGCGGTTGCGGGTGGGGACTTCGGTCACGCTGGCTTGTCGAAAGAATCGCTGGCCGACGATGACATGGTGGTTGAAGAGCCTACCGCTGCCAGCGCTGCCTATTCCGGAGAACTGGCGCAAATGCGTGCGGAGATCAGTTCCCTTCGTGACCTGGTCAGTGCCCGGAATGGCGGTGAACCCGAACAAACAGCGGTGAACGCAGTACAGCAGAGGCTGTCTGAGAGGTTGCAGGAGTTTGGTCTCGGGCTGGAGCTCGCCAACTCTCTGTCCCGGCGCCACCGCGCAGGCCGGCTTGAGGATGGCTGGAAGCAGTCTCTGAAAATGCTGGCCGCCGGTGTGAAGACCGCGCGTACTGAATGGGCGGATGAGGGCGGTGTCTACGCCCTGGTGGGCCCAACCGGGTCCGGCAAGACGACGACCATCGGCAAGCTGGCCGCGCACTATGTGCTGCGCCACGGTGCCGACTCTCTGGCGCTGGTCACCACCGATCGCTATCGGGTCGCGGCCCATGAGCAACTATTTGTATTCGGGCGCATACTGAACGTTCCAGTTCGGGTTGTGGACGAAACCCATTCCCTGGACGACATACTGGACGAACTGTCGGACCGGCACCTGGTGTTGATTGATACCGCTGGCCTGACCAGCACCGACAAGGGCTACGAGGAGCAGCTTATGGAGCTGGCTCGCAGTCACCATCGGATTCGAACCCATCTGGTGGTTTCGGCAACCAGTCAGCCGCGCATCATGAAATCCGTTTGGCATTGCTATAAGATGGCAAATCTTACGGGTTGTGTGATGACCAAAATCGATGAAGCACTGACCCTGGGTGAATCGCTGGGATTCGTCATGGAAACGGGATTGCCGGTGGCGTATTACACCGACGGGCAGAAAATCCCGGAAGACCTGCACCACGCTGAGTCCATTCCGCTGGTGCGGTTGGCCGTGGAGAGGCTGAAGAAACTCCAGCAGCAACAGGCAGTCGCTGTTTAAAAACAACACAGCCTGCGGTTAAACGCGGCAAGAGATCAGAGTCAGTATGAGCAAACCACATCCGGTACAGGTGATTGCCGTTTCCGGCGGGAAAGGGGGCGTTGGCAAGAGCAACGTATCAGTGAACCTTGGCATCGCCCTAGCACAAATGGGACGGCGGGTGGTGCTGCTCGATGCCGACCTGGGCCTTGCCAACATTGACGTTCTGCTTGGCATTACCGCCAATCGTAATATCCAGGACGTCATCGCCGGGGAATGTGACCTTCGGGATGTGTTGGTCAACGGCCCCGGTGGCATCAAAATCGTGCCCGCGTCCTCAGGTACCCAACGCATGACCCAGCTTTCCAATCTGGAGCACGCTGGCCTGATCAACGCGTTCAGCGAACTGGGTGACCAGATCGATGTGCTGATCGTTGATACCGCTGCGGGTATTTCCGAATCGGTGGTCAGTTTCCTCCGAGCCTCACAGGAACTATTACTGGTTGTCTGTGATGAACCTACCTCTATCACCGATGCCTACGCCCTTATAAAGCTTATGAACCGGGATTACGGCACCAACCGCTTCCGTATACTGGCCAATCAGGTCAGGAATGAGCAGGAAGGTCGCCATCTGTTTGAAAAACTGACCCGGGTTACCGAGCGCTTTCTTGATGTGGCACTACAATATGTGGGTATGGTGCCGTATGACGAGGCCGTAAAAAAAGCGGTACAGCGCCAGCGTGCCGTGCTGGACGCCTATCCGCGGGCAAAAGCATCGTTGGCGATCAAGAGCCTCGCGGAGAAAGTGGATAGCTGGCCGCTGCCATCATCGCCCCGGGGACATCTGGAATTCTTTGTGGAGCGGCTCGTCGAAGTCTGATTTTGATCCTGTCACTGAATAGCCGGATACATGACATTGGCGAAAGAACTTGGAACCTACAACCGGACGGGTACACGAGGACCTTCCCAGCTCGTTGAGGAGCAGGCCCCGCTGGTCAAAAAAATAGCGCTTCACCTCATGGCGCGGCTGCCGGCATCTGTCCAACTGGATGACCTTATGCAGGCAGGCATGATTGGCTTGTTGGAAGCTGCACAGCGATACAGTTCCGACAAGGGGGCTACCTTTGAGACATACGCCGGGATCCGGATTCGCGGAGCCATGGTAGATGAAATTCGCAAAGGTGACTGGGTACCCCGATCCGTCCACAGGAACTCCCGCCGCATTGCCAAAGCCATCAAGGCTGTCGAGGACCGCCTGGGTCGGGAAGCTCAAGACTCGGAAGTAGCCGAGGAGCTGGGGCTGGACCTCGACGAATACTATTCCTCCCTGAGCGATGCTAACAGTGGCCGACTTTTTAGCCTGGATGAGCTCAATGAATCCGGCGAGCTGCCGATAGAAGAAACAGAGGACAGTGATAACCCGTTGGATGGCTTGGCGTCCGACAACTTCCGGAAGAGCCTGGCAGCTGCGATTGGTGACCTGCCCGAGCGAGAAAAGCTGGTGCTCAGCCTTTACTATCAGGAAGAATTGAACCTGAAGGAAATTGGTGCTGTGTTGGGTGTCAGTGAAAGCCGGGTCAGCCAGATTCACAGCCAGGCCGCGCTCCGTCTGCGGGGGCGTCTTACTGGTTGGCAGAGCTGAACAGGCCGCCAGTCCCATTGAACGGCGTTACCAGGCATTCTTTACTGTAGCCTTTTGGTAACCGGTGCTTTACAACCGGCTCAAAGGCCACACAATAAGCGGTTAAACTACCGGCCTGCTAGACTGTGAGCCGGAAGCCAAAAACGAATTCCGGGCGTTTTTAACTGGAGGTCCCATTGGACAAGAACATGAAAATCCTGATTGTGGATGACTTCTCCACAATGCGACGGATCATTAAGAACCTGCTTCGCGATCTCGGTTTTACAAACACTGACGAAGCAGACGACGGCAATACAGCACTGCCTATGCTCAGGAGCGGCAAATACGATTTTCTGGTAACCGACTGGAATATGCCAGGGATGTCCGGACTCGATCTGCTCAAGGAAGTCCGTGCCGATGACAGCCTGAAAACCCTGCCTGTGCTCATGGTGACCGCCGAGGCGAAGCGCGACCAGATTGTCGCTGCTGCGCAGGCCGGTGTGAACGGCTACGTGGTCAAGCCCTTCACGGCAGCCGTACTCAAGGAGAAGATTGAGAAGATCTTCGAACGCATCCAGTAATTCAGAGGTCGGACGGCTCCCATGAGCAATAGAAAAAAAGACCCACAGGGGCTCGACCCGGAGGTCACGGAGAAACTCCGCAGCCAGGCGGCCGAGTTGGTTGAACAGGTCAACGCCGGGGACTATGGCCGCGCGATGACGCTGATCAATGAATTGAGCGAGGTGAGGGACCAGAGCCTGTATCGGGAAGTCGGCCGCTTGACCCGCAGCCTCCACGAGGCGATCCGCAATTTCCAGATCGATCCCCGTAACGCCGAACAGTCAGAAGCTCTGTCGAAGATGACCGATGCGTCGGATCGCCTTGAGTACGTGGTTCAGATGACCGGTAAAGCGGCCAATCGGACCATGGATCTGGTTGAGGAGGCTATGCCCAAGGCCAGCGCCCTCCGCGACGAGGCCGCCGAGCTGAGAGACCAGTGGCAGAAACTGCGTCGCCGCGAGATGGCGCCGGCTGAATTTCGTGAGCTCTATGCCCGTATCGACACGTTTTTCGTGACCCTGAATACCGATGCCGGGGCGATGTACGACAACTTGTCGGAAATTCTTCTGGCCCAGGATTTCCAGGACCTCACTGGGCAGGTGATCCAAAAGGTCACCACTCTGGTTAAAGAGGTGGAAGAGCATCTGTTGAGCCTGGTAGTGATGGCGAGTCATGTGGACCAGATGACCGGCACCGTGCATGAACTGGAAGAGCGGGAAAAGATATCGGCGGAACAGGGTGTTGGTCCACAGATCAAGGCCGAAGAACGCGAAGACGTAGTATCGGGACAGGACGATGTTGATGATCTTCTGTCCAGTCTCGGTTTCTGAGTAAGAGAGGGTAA
Source organism: Marinobacter sp. UBA3604 (assembly GCF_002375325.1). NCBI lineage: Bacteria > Pseudomonadati > Pseudomonadota > Gammaproteobacteria > Pseudomonadales > Marinobacteraceae > Marinobacter > Marinobacter sp. UBA3604. The sequence goes on along the minus strand of NZ_DFMB01000017.1, from coordinate 31,997 downwards.
CGCATGGCGCTTGATGCCGATGAAGAGATCCTGCAGGACTTCCTTGTTGAGGCAGGCGAGATACTCGAAAAGCTGTCGGAGCAACTGGTCGACCTGGAACAAAACCCGGACGACAGCGATCTGCTCAACGCCATCTTCCGAGGCTTTCACACCGTAAAAGGCGGCGCTGGGTTTCTGCAACTCGATGCCCTGGTGAACTGCTGTCATTCCGCGGAGAACGTCTTCGATATACTGCGCAACCATAAGCGCAAGGTAGACTCGGAACTGATGGACGTGGTGCTGGAAGCCCTGGATCACGTCAATGCCATGTTTGAACAGGTTCGCCACCACGAGGAACCGACGCCAGCTCCCGAGGAACTGATTGCCGCTCTGGACGCATTGGCGCAGCCGGCAGGGGAGTCGTCGCCAGCAAACGCAGCGGTCGCTCGCGAAGAACAGAACGAGAGCAATGAAGCCAGTTCTGGAGACGATGGCGGTGATATTACCGACGACGAATTCGAGCGGTTGCTGGATGCCCTGGAAGAGGAAAAGACCAGCGCTCCGGTTTCCAGTGACGACGGCAATGAATTTTCAGGCGGTGACGGAGGGAGCGGAGACGACATCTCCGATGATGAATTCGAGGCCCTGCTGGACCAATTGCATGGCAAGGGACAGTTCTCAGGCCCGCCTGAAACCGGCAAGACAGCCCCTGACAGCCAGGATGCCTCGGGCGACAAGGTTACCAGTGATGAGGCCAGTGACAGCAAGGGTGGCGACGACCTGATTTCGGACGACGAGTTCGAAAAGTTGCTGGATGACCTGCACGGCAAGGGTGGTAGCCCTACGGCAGAAACTGCCAAGCCGGCCCCTGGGCCTGCTGCAAAGCAGCCGTCGGCCACGTCTCCCAGTGCCAAGGCTGACAAGCCCGCGCAACCGACTGGTAAGCCCGAAAAAGCGCCTGCGGATAATGGCAAGGCAGGCGTAACGCCCGCGATGCCGGCACGGGATGCGAATGCACCAGTGGCTGAAACTTCGGTGCGGGTGGATACCAAGCGCCTGGACGACATCATGAACATGGTGGGTGAACTGGTGTTGGTGCGTAACCGGTTGCAGCGTCTGGGCGCCCAGAGTGAAGACGAGCATATGCACAAAGCCGTCTCCAACCTGGACGTGGTGACCACCGATCTTCAGTCAGCGGTGATGGCAACGCGGATGCAGCCCATCAAGAAAGTATTTGGCCGCTTCCCGCGGGTGGTTCGCGACCTGGCACGCAGCCTGAAGAAAGAAATCAACCTTGAGATGCACGGCGAAGAGACCGACCTGGACAAAAACCTGGTCGAGGCGCTGTCCGATCCTCTGGTCCATCTTGTTCGCAACTCGGTTGATCACGGTATAGAGGCACCCGATATTCGTGAAAAGGCGGGCAAGCCTCGTCAGGGTCGTGTGACGCTGTCGGCTGAGCAGGAAGGCGACCACATCCTGTTGTCCATCGAAGACGACGGTGCTGGTATGGATCCGGATGTACTGCGCCGAAAAGCGGTCGAAAAGGGCATCTACGAACAGGATGCCGCTGACCGACTGACCAACACCGAGTGCTACAACCTGATTTTCTCCGCCGGGTTCTCCACCAAGGATCAAATATCGGATGTGTCCGGTCGTGGCGTTGGCATGGACGTGGTGAAAACCAAGATCAGTCAGCTCAACGGGCAGCTGAGCGTCGAGTCGGAGCTGGGCAAAGGGTCTCGCATCGTCATCAAGGTGCCGCTGACCCTGGCCATCATGCCTACCCTGATGATCATGCTTGGCGACCAATCCTTCGCGCTGCCACTGGTGAACGTGGTCGAGATTTTCCATCTGGACCTCAGCAAGAAGAACATTGTGGATGGCCGTGAATGCATCGTGGTTCGAGACAAAGTCTTCCCGTTGTTCCACATCAAGCGATGGCTGGTCAAAGGCGCCGCTGGGCAGCCGGAACCAGAAAACGCCCACGTGGTTATCGTGGCGATGGGAACGCGGCGCGTCGGTTTTGTGGTGGATCAGCTGATCGGGCAGGAAGAGGTGGTGATCAAGCCCCTGGGCCGGGCCCTTCAGGGAACGCCGGGTATGGCGGGTGCGACCATCACTGGCGACGGTCGTATTGCACTCATTATTGATGTTCCGAGCCTGCTGCAAAACTACGGCAAATAACGTTGCGGCGGGCCCAGGTTTAGGAGAAATGGATGACGGTTTCTGTCCTGGTCGTTGATGATTCAGGTTTTTTCCGCAAGCGACTGACGGAAATCCTGACCGCTTCCGGTCAGATCAAGGTGGTTGGCGTGGCCACCAATGGGCGCGAAGGTGTCGAGCTGGCTGAAAAGCTGAGGCCTGACGTCATCACCATGGACTACGAGATGCCCGTCATGGACGGTATCAGCGCCGTCCGTGAGATCATGAAGCGACAGCCGGCGCCGGTATTGATGTTCTCCTCTCTCACCTACGAGGGTGCCCGGGTGACCCTGGATGCCCTTGAGGCAGGTGCCGTTGATTTCCTGCCCAAGAATTTTGAGGAAATTGCCCGGGATTCCAGTCAGCTTCAAAAAATACTCATTGAGCGTGTACTGGATGTCGCTGGCAGTCGCCCTGGTGCGAAACCGTCGGCGCCGCCTCCCACCGCTCCGCCGCCTTCGCCCCGTAGCCCTGCACCGGCAAGGCGCAGCGTGCCCGAGCGGCCGGCGGTATCGGACAGGTCCTCTCGCCCCAGCGCCCCAGAGCCTGAAGCACCGGCCCGTCGTTCGATTCGCCGCGGGCCTGCGAAACACTACAGTGTGGTTGCCATCGGCACGTCCACCGGCGGCCCGGTGGCCTTGCAACGTGTACTAATGGCGTTACCGGCCGGGTTTCCCGCGCCTGTGGTGCTCGTTCAGCATATGCCGGCCAGTTTTACCCCGGCGTTTGCCGAGCGCCTGAACAAGCTGTGCCAGATTCAGGTACGCCAGGCTGAAGACGGCGAAATGCTGAAGCCGGGCGTTGCGTTGCTTGCCCCCGGGGGCAAGCAGATGATGATTGAAAACCGGGGTGGCCAGGGCAGGGTCAGGATTCTTCCCGGAGATGACCGGCTTAACTACAAGCCCTGTGTGGATGTGACGTTCGGCTCCCTGGCCAGGAGTTTTCCCGGCAAGACCCTGGGCCTGATCCTGACGGGTATGGGCTCGGATGGAAAGGAAGGCTGTCGCCTGATGAAGCAGTCAGGCTCCGATATCTGGTCCCAGGACGAAAAAACCTCGGTGATCTACGGTATGCCCATGGCCGTGGCCAAGGCCGGGTTGTCTGACGAAATCCTTGCGCTCGATGACATTGGTCCCCGCCTGGCGGATGGGGTGAGCTGATGGATATTCTCAGCCTGCTGGGCGTCATTCTTGCCTTTGTGGCGATTCTCGGTGGAAACCTGCTGGAAGGTGGCGCCATCAGCTCGCTGTTCAATGGCCCGGCCGCGCTGATCGTGATTGGTGGTACGCTTGCAGCCACTATTCTCCAGACCTCCTGGCCGCTGTTAAAGCGGGCCTTTTCCCAGGTGCGCTGGGTGTTCTTTCCCCCCTACATCAGCCTGGAAGATGGTATCGGCAAAGTCATCGACTGGAGCGTCAAGGCCCGTAAGCAGGGTTTGCTGGGGCTGGAAGGGTTGGCTGAGAAGGAATCTGAGCGCTTTGCCCGTAAAGGGCTGCAACTGCTGGTGGACGGCGCTGAGACAGAAACCATCCGTAGCATTATGGAGGTGGACCTGGAGTCCCGTGAACAGCGGGATCTGGAGTCCGCCCGGGTGTTTGAGGCCATGGGTGGCTATTCGCCGACCATTGGCATCATTGGCGCGGTGATGGGGCTTATTCAGGTGATGACCAACCTCGAAGACCCCCAGTCACTTGGCAGCGGTATCGCCACTGCGTTCGTGGCCACCATCTACGGTGTTGCTCTGGCGAACCTGCTGTTCTTCCCGGTTGCCAACAAGTTGCGAGGCATTCTGCGGGAACGCACCCGTTATGAAGACATGATGATCGACGGCATCATCGCCATTGCCGATGGCGAGAACCCTAAATCCATCGAGCTGCGCCTGCGGGGCTTCCTGTAGTGCCGGCACCTGGCTGAGGGGTAAGCTGATGAGACGACGCAGGCAGCAGGATGACGATCTTCACAACAAGGAACGCTGGCTGATTTCCTACGCCGACTTCATCACCTTGTTGTTCGCGTTCTTTGTCGTGATGTATTCCGTGTCGTCGGTGAACGAGGGCAAGTACAAGGTGCTCTCTGAAACTCTGACTGGCGTCTTCAATGCCCCCCAGCGCTCCTTTCAGCCTATCGAAGTGGGTGATCAGCCTCGACGTTCGACGCCGCAGGCGGCCGAGGATGTGATTAACCCGCCGGTGACCGAAGCTCCGCAAAATCCCTCCATGAGTGCAGAAGGGCGCACCGAGGCGCTGCGTGCCATGGCGGACCAGTTGGCTTTGGAGTTTGACGAACTGATCAATCAGGGTGTGGTTACACTGGAAACCAGCGACGAGTGGTTGGAGCTCAGTCTCCGCAACAGCCTGCTATTTGGTAGTGGTGATGCCGAGCCCCATTACGATGCCTTCGACGTGGTGGAGAAAATCGCTGCTGTACTCCGCAACCGGGATAACGCGATCCGGGTTGAGGGCTTCACGGATAACCGCCCGATAAACACCGGTGCCTTCCCCTCCAACTGGGAGCTGTCCGCTGCGCGATCAGCGGCGGTTGTGCGCATGTTGTCGATGGAGGGTGTTGAGGCCGAACGGCTGGCCGCTGTTGGTTACGGTGAGCACCAACCGGTGGCCCGCAACGATACCGAGGAAGGCCGCCGTCGCAATCGACGCGTGGTCCTGCTGATCTCCCGCGACGCCAGTATCCGTGGCGCGATGCGATAACACCTTTCTGATCATCACGTTGCGGAGTCATGGCGGAAGGTGCCTATAGGCGAGTTGGCACAATATCTGTATTAACGTCTGTACATCTTTAGATCCCGGCAAGCGCTTGCCGGATTGTTTTCAAGTTGAACGGATCGTGGCCGATAACTCGTTATGCGTGCGACGTTTCCGGAACGGGTATTTCTGGAGAATCAGTGTGGTGACGAGGTTGGCGATGAATTTGGTGACGGATATGGAGTGCACAGCGTGCGCATCTGGGCAGTAGCCAATCAAAAAGGCGGTGTGGGCAAAACCACATCGGTTGTCGCCCTGGGTGGCCTCTTGGCCGAGAGCGGCAAGCGCGTTCTGGTGGTCGACCTGGACCCTCACGGATCATTGACCAGCTGGTTCGGGTACGACCCGGATACCATTGCCCACAGTGTGTTCGATCTGTTCCAGCACCAGGGTAAAGTACCGGATGGTTTGCCGGCCCAGTTGATTACCGAAACCAGCTGTCCGGGGCTATCCCTGTTGCCGGCCAGCACAGCGCTGGCAACTCTCGAACGGAGAATGGTCGGTGTTGAAGGCATGGGACTGATTGTATCCCGGGCCCTGACCCAGTTGTGGGACGATTTCGACTACGTCCTGCTGGACAACACCCCATCGCTCGGCGTGCTGATGGTGAACGCGCTTGCCGCCGCACAACACCTGATCATTCCGGTTCAGACCGAGTTTCTTGCCATCAAAGGCCTTGAGCGAATGCTGCACACGCTCACCATGATCATGCGCTCCCAGAAGAACCAGCTTTCCTACACCATTGTACCGACGCTGTTTGACCGGCGAACGCAGGCATCGGTAAAAAGTCTTAACCAGTTGAGAAAGACCCACAGCGATACGCTATGGCGCTTCGCCATTCCAGTGGACACCAAGTTCCGCGATGCCAGCCAGGCCGGGATTACCCCATCATCCATGGATGCTGAAACCCATGGTGTTCGGGGATATGCCCGCCTGCTGAGTGATCTACAGGAAATAACACGCTCGGTGGCGGAGCGTCGGCATGGCTGACAAAAAAATGACACAGGTGGCGGACCCTGGCTCCGCCATTGCCAGCTATCTGGACGAACTGCTGCATACGGCGACAGATAGCGCTCTGCGTGAGGAACCGGAACCGCCAAAACCGGTGGCTCGTGAACGCACTCGCATCGCGCCGAAGCCTGCGCCCATTGTGGCCCGTCCGGTCGCGGAGGCGAAGTCTGAGTTGCAAAAGCCGGTAACACCGGCCCCGGTGGCGGAAAAAGCACCGGAGGTGGAGTCGCCCCCGGTTGAGCACAAACAGGCCGCCGATATTCCGTCGCCTCCTGAGGTGGAGCCCCCGGGGCGGCCGGAATGGTCAGACAAACCGTTCGAATGCCTGATCTTCACGGTGGCAGGGCTGCAGTTGGCGGTGCCGTTGATACTGCTCGGCGCCATTCATCGAATAGAAGAGCCGGTGAAGCCGATCCCCGGCAGCCCCCGCTGGTATATGGGCATGCGCCCGGACCGGGAACGTAATCTCAGAGTGGTGGATACGGCGGAATGGATTATGGCGGGCCGGGCACCGGAGGACGCACGGGACAACTATCGCTTCGTGATCCGGCTGGACAGCAGTGAGTGGGGGTTGGCCTGTGACGATGTCGCGCAGTCGTTTACCCTGAAACCGGATGAAGTACGCTGGCGGACGGCCCGCAGCAAGCGACCTTGGCTGGCGGGCACGGTCATCGACCACATGTGCGCACTGATTGATGTTAAAACCATGGCGGACTTGCTGGTCCGGGCTGAGCGGGAACACCACCTCGACCTGAGTTAGCAATTTCCGGTTACCGAATGAAACCGTGCTCTGCTGGCACGGTTTGTGCCCTGAACTATAGTATTGGGCACTGATGATGAATTTTTGACGATCAGGCTGCCCGCCGGGCAGCCGAACAGGAGATACAAGGCTATGGCATCCCCGAGCGGACAGCAAAATCAGGCCCAGGATGATCAGGTACTGCAGTACGTGACCTTCAGGCTGGATGACGAAACCTATGGCATTGACGTCATGCAGATTCAGGAAGTGTTGCGATACACCGAGATTGCGCCGGTTCCAGGTGCCCCGGATTACGTTCTGGGCATCATCAACCTGCGGGGCAATGTGGTCACCGTTATCGACACCCGCCGTCGCTTTGGCCTGGCGGATGCGGAAGTCACTGACGCGACACGCATTGTGGTCATGGAGTCGTCCAACCAGGTGATGGGTATCCTGGTGGATTCGGTTGCCGAGGTGGTGTACCTGAAAGCCAGTGAAATTGAGACCGCGCCCAATGTGGGGAACGAGGAAAGCGCCAAGTTCATCCAGGGGGTGTGTAACAAGAACGGCGAACTGATCATATTGGTCGAGTTCGACAAGATGTTGTCAGACCACGAATGGGCTGAAATCTCCTCACTGTAATGCCGGCTTTGGCCGGACAGCAGGCTGGATGGACGCCCCGTGGTTTCAACTAACCGAGGACGTCCATCATGTTTGCAGAAATCTCTTCCCTGGCCCCGTGGCTTCTGACAGCCGCTGCCCTGTGCCTACTGTTCGCCCAGGGTATGATGCTACGCCGTGAAAACCGAAAACTTCGGGAGCAAATGAAAGAGCGCTGCGAAACCCTTGGCCGCGAGCTCCACGCAACAGCCAGTGGCAGTATGGGGGTTGGGCAGCGAGTGGTCACCTGCGAGCGCCAGCTTCATGAATTGCGCGGTATGCTTGACGAAATGCGCCAGAACGATCCGTTAAGGATTTCCTACGATGAGGCCTCAAGGTTAGTGGACCTGGGGGCGGATATCGACGACCTGATGAATACCTGTGGCATTTCACGGCCGGAAGCCGAACTGGTATCAGCGCTCCGCAAGCGCCAGGCGGCCTGACCTAAGGGTTTATCTGTCTAATCTTCACGGGGCCGTCCGGCGTCCTCTGGCGTACGGCCCTGAAGATTGAAGGCAAAGGCAAGAATTTCAGCCACCACCCGGTAGAGTGTCTCCGGGATTTCGTCGTTCAGTTCCAGTCGCGCCAGTATGCTGGCCAGCTCCGGATTTTCGTACAGCGGCACATTATGCTCACGGGCAATGCGGATGATTTCCTCCGCCAGTTCGTGGGTACCGCTCGCCGCAATGACTGGAGCCCGTTCGCCATCGTATTTCAGTGCCACCGCCGCCGGTGAATCTGTGTTTTGATGATCTTTTCTCATACCCGCGTGTCCACCAGCCGGTGCTCAAGACGGGTGTTTGCACCCCTTGGTGTCCCTCTCCGGCACTCCAGGTCCACCACATCCAGGCCGATATCCGAAAGGCCCTTTCGTAATTGCGGCAGATCTTCCCGCACCTGACGCAGCGTGGACTGCTTCTCCGCCCACACCTGCGCAGACACCTGATCCTGCCGCAGCGATACATCAAAATGCAAAGGCCCGGCCTCATCCAGATCCATGGCCAGTGAAAGACGCCATTCCGTTGCCCGGGGGGTGCCAGAGGTTTTCTGGCCGCTGTCTGCCGGATCCTGTTCGATTCGCAACTGGGCGATCCGTGGTTCGTTGTTGGGGTTCAGCCAGGGGAGCTCAAGCAGCATGGTTGATACCGGTGTTGGCGCCTCGGCGGTGGTCCGTGTGGAGAGTATCTGGCTGTGTAACTGATTCACGGTAATACGATTGAGCATGCCAGCCAGCAGCCTGAGCATTTGCCCAGCTGTGGGTTCGGCAGACCCCTGTGGTGGCGGAGGTGGAAACGTATTGGGGAACTGAAGCGGTGCCTGCACCAGTTCCGGACTTGCCAGCGGTGTAAAGCGGTTGAAGGCGTCGGGGCCGCTCCCCTGTTGTGCGAGCAAGGCGGTAATCACCCGGCCGATAGCCAGCTTGAGATCGGGTAGGGCGGCCTGGGGCGCCCTCGCCAGCCGCGATTCGGCGAACAACCCGCTTTCCTCGACCCACTGCCGCAACTGGCCGGCCGCACCGGGTTGAGTTCCGGCACCTGGCGTCAGTGACTGGCTGGACGGCAGCCGTGATATCAGTTGTTCAATAGCCTGCCTCACCGGTTGGGGAAGTGGCTGTGGTGGATTGTTGATGGGGGTTCCAGTGGGCGCAACGCTGTCGGGTCTCGCACCGCCGGTCAGCGTTGTCAGAATTCTGGCAAGGCCGGCATCAACGGACTGTTGCCAGGGCAGGCGCTGCGCCAGCGCCCGGGAGATCGTGGTTTCCGGCGCCTGGGCCAGCTTCCCCATCAGTTGCAGTTCATTGCCCGCGCGCATGATCTTGACCCAGTCACCGGTTTCCAGGGATGTGTCTCCAATAGCCGCCTGAACGGTCAGCGACTGGCCGCGAACTTCCAGCAACAACTGCGCGCCGGCAGAGGATTGTCGGTTGATCACGTCTGCCACCCGAGCGAGTGTTGCCTCGCGATTGGCAAGCTTGAGCTGGTCGAGCTGCACACGGGCAGAGGCCGCGTCCAGTACCGCCGAAGGTTGTCCGCTGGCTGGCCGCTGAGCGATCGGCACCGGTGACTCGGTTTTGGGTGGTGGTGTGGGGTTACCGTTTGGTAATTTCATTGCCACTGATTTGATGTCAGACAAGAGTATTCCTGAGGCGCTTTCGCTATAATACGCCCCGCCGGTAAGTATTGCCTTTCCGAACGTCTGAACCCGCCGGGTCAGTAAAGTGTACACCAGCTCTGGGGCCCCGATGTCTGAGCCGTTACTACAGGCTGTCAATCTGCAATGTGAGCGTGATGACCGGATACTGTTCCGGGATCTCTCTGTCTCCATACTGCCCGGTACTCTGACCCGTGTCGAGGGGCCTAACGGCTCTGGCAAGACTACGTTGCTTAGAATTCTTGCCGGACTGAACGACAGTTACAGTGGTGACCTGCTCTGGCGAGGAAGGCCTCGTCATACCTACCGGGAGGAATTCCTCCGCAATATGCTCTACCTTGGCCATCGCCCGGGTATCAAACCGTTGCTTACCCCCATGGAAAATCTCCGCGCCCTGATGGCCGGGCGTCGGTATGTGACCGATAAGGTGCTCTGGCAGGCATTGGAAGGCACCGGCCTGGGTGGTTTCCAGAACGTACCCAGTCGTAACCTTTCCGCCGGGCAGCAACGTCGGGTGGCACTCGCCAGATTACTGGTTGCAGATGAACCCCTGTGGATTCTGGATGAGATATTTACCGCCATTGATGCCCACGGTGTGGCTGCTCTCGAGCGATTGCTGGTGGACCGGGTCGCAAGTGGTGGCGCGATCGTAGTGACCACACACCACGACCTTAATCTGCCTTCGATGCACCGAATTACCCTGGGGGGCAGTCATGACCATGGTCTCTGAAGCCAGGCTTCCTGTTCGTACACCGGAGGAGTCGGTAAGCGTATTGTCGGCCATGAAAGCCGTATTCTCGCGGGATCTGAAAACCGCCTTTCGCCAGCCCCAGGATTTGCTCAATCCGCTACTGTTTTTCGTCATGGTCGTAACGCTGTTCCCCCTCGGGGTTAGCCCCGAAGTATCATTCCTGCGGGAGGCGGGTAGCGGTATCCTGTGGGTTGCGGCCTTGCTGTCCGTGTTATTGTCACTGGATCATCTTTTCCGTCATGATTTCGACGACGGCACGCTTGAGCAACTGGTATTGCAGCCCCAGCCGCTGTTTTTGTTGGTATTGGCGAAGTCACTGGCCCATTGGGTACTCACTGGCCTGCCACTGGTGATGCTTGCGCCTGTTCTGGGGGTGATGGTGCATCTTGAGGGGAACTCTGTTGCCATTCTGTGTCTAACGCTGCTGATCGGAACACCGGTCCTCAGCTTGATCGGTTCCATTGGTGCGGCATTGACCCTCGGACTGAGATCGGCAGGCGTGCTCTTGTCCCTGCTGATCATTCCGCTGTACATTCCGGTGCTGATTTTTGGCACAGGCACGGTAATGGCTGCGTCTGAGAGCGCGCCGGTGGGTGGACAGCTCGCGTTGATGGGGGCGTTTCTGGTGTTGGCGCTGACACTGGCGCCGTTTGCATCGGCGGCGGCCCTGAGGATCAGTCTGTCCAACAGTTAAAGGTAAAAAGGTAACAACCTGATGTGGCAAATCTTTCACAAGCTGGGGTCGCCAAAATGGTTCTTCGGCATTGCCTCAACACTGATGCCCTGGCTGCTTGTGGTGGGGGCAGCGCTGTTGTTGACCGGTATTGTCTGGGGGTTGGGGTTTGCGCCACAGGATTACCTGCAGGGTAATAGTTATCGCATCATTTTCATTCACGTACCGTCTGCGTTTCTGGCCCAGTCGGTGTATATCATGATGGCCGTTGCGGCGTTGGTTACGCTGGTTTGGCGTATGAAACTGGCCGATGTTTTCGTCAAGGCCGTGGCACCGGTTGGTGCAGTGTTGACCTTCCTGGCTCTGTTTACCGGTGCGGTTTGGGGTAAGCCCACCTGGGGAACCTGGTGGATCTGGGATGCCCGGCTTACCTCGATGCTGATCTTGCTGTTTCTTTATTTTGGGGTGATGGCGTTGGGAGCGGCCATCTCCGATGAGAAATCCTCGGCACGTGCCGTTGCCGTGCTGGTACTGGTGGGAGTGGTCAATATACCGATCATCAAGTATTCCGTGGAGTGGTGGAATACCCTGCACCAGCCAGCGACGTTCAAGCTCACGGAAAAGCCCAGTATGCCCGCGGAAATGTGGGTGCCCCTGTTGCTCTCGGTATTGGGGCTTTATCTGATATTTGGCTGGCTCGCCTGTCTGCGTATGCAGACCAACATTTTGGCGCGTGAAGGCCGCACCCGCTGGGTAAAAGAACTGGTTCAGGCACGGGAGAACTGACGCAATGGCCTTCGACTCTTTTGGTGCTTTTCTGGCGATGGGCGGCCACGGCCCGTATGTCTGGGCATGCTATGCAGTGTTTTTCCTGCTGATGGGAGTCATGACGTGGTGGTCGCTGCGTCAGCGGCGGGTCGTAATTGCGCAACAGCGACGCCGTATGGCCCCCGCTCCGTCGGTCGACGAGCGCCCGGCGGCGGCCAGCTTTACCCGAATCGAATCTTCTCAAGACTGACTGGTAGATCAAACATGCACCCGATCCGAAAAAAACGGCTTACCATTGTCCTTTTTCTCCTTGTCGGGGTGTCGGTGGCCGTGGCCCTGACGACCTACGCGCTGCGGCAGAATATCAACCTGTTTTACGACCCAAGCCAGATTGCCGCTGGCGAAGCGCCGGTGGACGTCCGCATCCGTGCCGGCGGCATGGTGGAAGAAGGGACTGTGCAGCGTGATCCGGAAAGCCTGAAAGTGGAGTTCAAGGTGACGGACTTTACCTCATCGGTATTGGTGGAATACACCGGGATCCTGCCGGACCTGTTTGCCGAAGGGCAGGGCGTTGTCGCCATGGGGCGCATGGACGGCAATGGCCGTTTTGTCGCGGACCAGGTGCTGGCAAAGCACGACGAGAATTATATGCCACCGGAAGTGAACGACGCCCTGGAAAAGGCCGCCGGCAAGCGGGCCGCCATGCCTGCGACAGCCGGTGAATCCAGCGCCGGTTACTAGCGTTGCTGGCCCACGTTTAAGAGAGTTGGAGAATCCTGATGTATCCGGAACTCGGACAGATCGCCCTGATACTCGCGCTGTTGCTGGCAGTGCTCCTTTCCGTGGTCCCCCTGGTGGGCTCGGTGACGGGTCGTGACCAGTTGCTGGCCTTCGCCCGGCCGCTGTCAGCGGGCCTGTTCGTCTTCGTTGCCCTGGCCTTTGGTCTTCTGACTCACGCGTTTGTGACCGATGACTTTTCCGTGGCCTATGTCGCCAACAACAGCAATAGCATGTTGCCCTGGTACTACAAATTCAGCGCGGTTTGGGGCGGCCATGAAGGCTCACTGTTGCTCTGGGTGCTGATGCTCGTTGGCTGGACGCTGGCGGTCGCCATATTCAGCCGGCGCCTGCCGTCGGTGATGGTATCCCAGGTGTTGTCGGTGCTTGGTATGGTCACGGTGGGCTTCCTGTTGTTTACCATCATGACCTCCAATCCTTTCGATCGTACGCTCCCCAATGTGCCGGCCGATGGCGCCGACCTGAACCCGCTGTTGCAGGATTTCGGGCTGATCGTGCATCCACCCATGTTGTACATGGGGTATGTGGGCTTCTCCGTGGCTTTTGCCTTTGCCATTGCCGCGCTGATCAATGGCAAACTGGATGCGGCCTGGGCTCGTTGGTCCCGCCCCTGGACCACAGTGGCCTGGGCTTTCCTTTCCCTGGGCATTGCCCTGGGTAGCTGGTGGGCCTATTACGAACTGGGTTGGGGCGGCTGGTGGTTCTGGGACCCGGTCGAGAATGCCTCGCTGCTGCCCTGGTTGTCGGGAACGGCGCTGATGCACAGTCTGGCCGTCACCGAGAAGCGCGGCGTATTCAAGAGTTGGACCGTGCTGCTGGCCATCGTAACCTTCGCCCTGAGCCTGCTGGGAACCTTCCTGGTGCGTTCCGGGGTGCTGACCTCTGTCCACGCCTTCGCCTCAGACCCCGACCGGGGGACATTCCTGCTGGCGCTACTGGCGATTACGATTGTTTCGAGCCTGACCCTGTACGCGTTCAGGGCGCCGGTGGTGCATGTGCGCTCCCGTTACGGCAGCCTGTCCCGTGAAATCTTCCTGCTGATGAACAATGTGTTGTTGGTTGCCGCAACCCTGTTGGTGTTGGTGGGGACTCTTTATCCATTGGTTCTGGACTACCTGGACATGGGGCGGCTATCCATCGGTGAACCCTTCTTCAACCTGACCTTCAGCCCCCTTGGAATTGCCGCCGGCTTGCTGTTGGGGGCAGGTATATTCTCCCGCTGGAAGAAAACCGACGGCGGCTGGCTGGGCCGCAAACTGCTGTGGCCGTTGGCTGTCAGTATGATCGGGACCAGTGCTGTGCTGGTTGGGTACGGCAAGTTTGAGCCCTGGGCGTTTGGGGGCCTGTTCTCAGCGATGTGGATTACGGTGGCCACCTTTTGGGATCTCTGGGAAAAGTCCGGGTCACGGAAGGGGCGCCTCCACGGCCTCAGGCGTCAATCCCGCAGTTACTACGGCATGGTGTTCGGGCATCTGGGGCTGGCCATCACCATGGCGGGTGCGACGGTCGCGTCCAACTACGGTATCGAGCGGGACGTACGCATGTCGCCCGGGGACACCGCGATGGTCGGTGATTATCGGGTTGCGTTTGCCGAAATTGGCAACCGAAGAGGGCAGAACTTCACCGCGGAATACGGCCGTTTTGAGGTTTACGATTCGGATGGCGATCTGATATCCACGCTATACCCGGAGAAGCGCCGATACATGGTTCAACGTAACACCATGACCGAGGCTGGTATTGACGGCGGTCTGTTCCGGGATATTTTTGTTGCCATCGGTGAACGGGTGTCTGACGATGCCTGGGCGATCCGGCTTCAATACAAACCGCTGGTCCGCTGGTTGTGGCTGGGGGCGCTGTTTATGGCCGCTGGCGGCTTCCTGGCCATTTCGGATCGCCGCTATCGCATTCGCGACAAGGTTGCGGAAAACGGTAAGGCCAAGGCACCGAATGCAGGCGGTGAGCGCGGCGCAGACCCGGCAGGAGCGGCGTCATGAAGCGGCTGCTGCTGTTCACGCCGTTGATCCTTGCTGTGGTACTCGGAGTGGTCCTGTTCGCCGGTATTGGTAAGGACCCCAACAAGCTGGAGTCGGCGCTGATCGGCAAACCGGTGCCCGAGTTTTTGTTGACGGATCTCCACAACGAAAGTCGCGAGCTGACTCGTGAGGTTTTTGAAGGGCATGTGTCCCTGCTGAATGTCTGGGGTACCTGGTGCCCGGCCTGCCGGGATGAGCATGGTGATCTGGTCTGGCTGGCGGAAGAGAAAGGCGTGCGTATCGTTGGCCTTAACTATAAGGACAACCGGGATGATGCCCTGGTCTGGCTTGATCGGTTGGGCGACCCGTATCAGGTGTCGATCTACGACCCCCGTGGCAGCCTCGGGTTTGACCTGGGGGTTTATGGCGCGCCGGAAACCTATGTCATTGATGCCGAAGGTATTGTGCGTTACCGCCATGTTGGCGTGGTCAACGAAAAAGTATGGGAGCAGGACATCAAGCCCATCGTCGACCGGTTCAGGGGGAAGATCTGATGTGGCGCCCGGTGTTTGCATGGCTGCTACTGATGACAATTGCGCCGATGTCGGTAGCGGATGCCCGCGACGTTTACGGGTTTGATACTCAGGCGCAGGAGCAGAGGTTCCAGACCCTGATTTCGGAGTTGCGTTGCCCGAAGTGCCAGAACCAGAACATCGCCGATTCCAATGCGCCGATTTCCAAGGACATGCGCGACGAGGTGTACCGGATGATGTCTGATGGCGCCAGCAACGAGGAAATTGTCGGAGCACTGGTCGACCGCTTTGGTGAATTCGTGCGATACAAGCCGGAGGTGGATAGCCGCACCATCCTGCTGTGGGCAACGCCAGCCATTGTGGTCCTGGGTGGCCTGATGGTGGTGGCCGGGATTGTCATCCGTTCCCGCAGGGCCGGCCAGGACGAGCCAGCCCTGACCGACGAAGAGCGTGCACGGGCATCCAGAATGCTCGATGGCGATGACTCCAGCCGCACCTGACTTCAAACAACACTCTTTCTCAACCGGATTAATGACCGTTCTATGACACAGACCTTCTGGCTGACGGCCGCTGTATTAATCGTACTTGCCCTGGCGTTTGTGGTGGCGCCGTTGTTCCTGCACCGTTCCGGCCGGCGCGCGGAAATGGATCTGCGCAACCAGAACCTGTTGGCATATCGCAGCCGAATGGCGGAACTGGATCGCGAGTTTGAAGCCGGCGCGCTGGACGAGGAAAGCTATCAACAGCTCCGGGAAGAGCTGGCCGGCAGTATGCTTGATGATGTCCCGGATGCTGAGCGTGGTGTTATTGCTTCACCGGATCGGGCCAGGGGCGGGAAAAGCGCCATCGTCATTGCGATTGCCAGCCTCGCGGTTATTCCCGCCGCTGCGGTATACCTGTACGGACAGTGGGGCGCCATGGACGACGTCGAGCAGTTCCGCGCCATGCAGGAAATGATGGCAGCCGACAGCGATCGCCTGGGCCAGATGCAGGAACTGACGGCCCAGCTTCGCGAGCGGTTGGAGGACAATCCGGAGAACACCGAGGGCTGGGCCATGCTGGGGCGTAGCTATATGCGCATCGAGCAGTATGAGGATGCGGCGTGGGCCTTTGAACGGCTGGCAGAGAGTATTGAGGACGATGAGAGCGGTAAAGCTGTCGCCTGGGGATTGTCAGCCCAGGCCGCATTTTTCCTGAGTGAGGGTGACCTCAACCCAGAGGTGTCGAACGCCATTGAAAAAGCCAGGTCGCTGAATCCCGACGAGGTCAATTCCCTCGGCCTGCTCGGCATCCATGCCTTCAGCCAGCAGAACTTTGAGGAGGCGATCCGGTACTGGGAGCGCATTGTGTCGGTGGCGCCCAATCATCCCCAGATTGCGTCCATCCGCCAGGGCATTGAACAGGCCTATCAGCGCCTGGGTCGGGAGATGCCGCAGGAGCAGCCGTCAGAGGTATCCGGGGCCGGCGTAACCGTCCAGGTGGAAATAGACGAAGCATTCCAGGGCGAGATTCCTGACGATACCACCCTGTTTGTTCTGGCGCGTCGCGCGAATGTTCAGGGCGGGCCACCTCTGGCTGTGGCACGGCTGAGTGCGGGCCAGTTACCGATGGAGATCCGATTGGACGACCGCTTCAATATGTCCGCGAATGCAAAGCTGTCGGAGGCGGGTGAAGTGCGCCTGCAAGCGCGCCTGTCGCGCTCTGGCAACGCCAGGCCCCAGGCGGGTGACTGGCAGGGCGAGGTGGATCAGCCGGTGCCAGTGGGTGAAGGCGAAAACGAGCCTGTCACCCTGGTAATTGACACCCAACTGGTGCAGTAATCTGTCACCGGCTGGTGCTCAGGCCCTGCGGGTAGAGCGGCGGCAGCTGATCCCCGGGAGCTGACTCACTGGCGGTTCCGCGCACGCGGATCAGCGCTGCCACAAGCCGTTCTCCCTGCCAGGGCTCCGACGTAGCCGATTCACCGGGTGTCCCGAATAATCGCTGCTGAAGCTGTTCGATCTCGGCGGCCAGTTCCGTGTCGTCCAGAAACCGGTTCACATCCGTTACGCTTTGGAAAGTGCGTTCCGGATGCCTTTGAGACATCCAGCGTACAAGCAGGTCGGTCGTTTTGGGCGATCCCGCCTGCGCTGCCTCGCACAAATCCCGGAATAGCACCTTTTCCCGGTTGTCTCCCTGACTCGCCACGACCTTGCCAGCACTGGTGCGACGCCTGCTGTACCACCAGGCCGCCAGTGTGATCAGCCAACCCACCAGAGCGGCCAGTGTGGCCAACGGCCAGAAGCCAGCGCCGGATTCCCCGTCAGTCTCACCTGATACCGGGTCATTGTTGGTCCTGGTGTCCGTTTCCGATGCGTCTTCCGGATTACTGGGCACCGAGTCGATCTGGCCGGGTATCCCCTCAACGACCAGAGTATGCGCTGGAATAACCGCTACTTTTTCGCTGTCGCTTTCAGTATCCCACCAGGGGATCCGGATCTCGGGCAAGGTTAATTTTCCAGGCTGCACTGGCACCAGTGCCGTGGTCTGGGTCAGTGTCGAAGTCAACCCTTCTGTGCCGGGTGTGGTCGTGCGCTCGGGCTTTTCCGGGTAAGCCCGTATGCTATCGGGCGTCTGTTCCGGGAACGGAGGCAGCGATTCGGCAGGCAGGCCCTCCGTCCTCATGGTGAGGCTTCTGGTAAGGTTCTGACCCGCTGTCAGGTTCTGGTTTCGTGGCAGTCCGGACTGGGTCAGCTCCAGCGTGCGGGCGGGCAACCAGGTGTCTCCGCTGAATTCCGCTGGCACACCCTTGACGGTGATATCAAACAGGTTGGCGCTGTCGCGGAGAAACTTCAATTGGCCCTGTTCATTCCGGGCCTGGCCCTCAAAGCGGATGGGCTGCAGACTGAGTTGTCCTTCTCTTTGGGGAAACAATGCGTAACGGCGCTCAACCACACGATAGCGAACACCGTCCCGGTAGCGGGTGTACTCGTTCTGCTTGCCCAGCGATTCGACAATGGCATTCGGGTGCTCCGGTTCGGAGAGCTCGCCGCGAATGAGGTTGCCGGTGAAAAACAGCTTGATGGTGAGCACCAGCTGTTCCTGAACGTACACTTCGTCCTTGTCTGCGGCCAGCTCGATGAAGCTGTCTCTTTGGGCCTCGGTCTCCTGATCGGGTGGGGTGCCGCTGATAACCTCAATGGTGACGGGGGTTGAACGGGAATCTCGGAAGCTCAGGGGCGGAATGGTCAATTCACCGGTCTTTTTGGGCGCGAGCTGGTACGTCCATGTGATCTCGCCCACCATCTCATTGTTGACGGTGCGAATGGAGTATTGCTGGTTGCGGGCGAGAATTTCGAAGTCGTCTTCTACCTTTTCGATGTCCGGTTTTGGCAGACTCGACAAGTCGAAATCGAACAGGTTTCCCAAATTGATATCGATTTTGGTGCTGCCCTTGACGCTCAGGGTAAGCACTTCGCCCTCGTAGAGACGGGTTCTGTCGGGTTCGACGGTCAGATCGTTGGCTGCCATGGCCGGTCCTGCCATGGTGACAAGCAGCAGTATCAGAATAAACGGACCGGTCAGCCGGCTTACCATGGTGTATCGCCCTCGTCAGATGGTGTTTCTCGTTCCTGGTATTGTTGCAGGAATTTGCGCCTCAACAGTCCGCCCGGATTATCGGGCACGCGCCGGAGCCATTGTTCCTGTCCCTGGGTCAGCGGGGAAGTATCAAGCTCCGCCGGTGCCCTGGATGTTTGTCCGTCGCTCTCTGAAGCGTCGGCATCACGCTGGCGTTGTTGAGCGCTCTCCTCCTGCTTTTCCTGTTGGTCGCTTTGGCCGTTCTGTTGGCTATCCTCTGGCTCGTTCTTTTGCTGTCCATTGTGTTGATTATCCGGCTGGTTCTGCCCGGCCTGATCTGACGGGTCGCCGTCCTGGTTCTGAGTATCCGACCCATTCTGTGAGTTCTGCTGGTTACCCTGCTGCTGTTGATTGCCGTCCTGATCTGACGATTCACTGCCGTCCCCGCTGGATTGGTTCTGTTGCTGCTCCAGCAGCTGTTTCACCAGGTCACGGTTGAACAAGGCGTCTTCATGTCCAGGTTGCTTCGCCAGCACATTCTCGTAGGCCTCGAGGGCTTCTTCCAGCTTGCCGGCACGGGCCAGGGCGTTGCCGCGGTTGTAGCTTGCCCTGGGTGTGTCTTCGCTGGCGAACGCGCCCGCTGCGGACTCATAGTCACCTGAGCGATAGAGTGCGCTACCACGCCACTGGGGATTGTCGAGAATCCTGGCTGCCTGTTCCGGGTCCTCTTCGATCAGCGCGGGCGCACGCTGATCCTCCCGGGACCAAAGGGCGTCCCAGTCCATGGCCATTGCGGGACGTGGGGTGAGGGGCAAAAGTGTTAGCAGTATCGCCACCATGGCACCGCGACGCCAGCCGAGCAATGCCAGTGGCGCGGCCAGCCACAATAGCCAGTAGCCATCATCCTGCCAGCGGTTGACCGTCAGGTCGCGCTCGCTGTCTTGCCAGTTGTCCGAGTCAATGGGGCGCAGCTCCAGGCTGCGGATGTCCTCGTCCGTAATGGTCAGGCTATGGCTGTCTCCACCATTGCTTTTCGCCAGTTCCGCCATGCCTGCGGGGTCCGCACGGGTAATCACGATGTCGCCGCCATCACGAATGAATCCTTGGCGTGCCAGCGGTATTGGACCACCCTCTGAAGTACCAACGGTCAGGGTGCTGAGCGCGAACCGACTGCCCGTCAGGGTATCGCTGATGCGAGGAAGGTAACGCTCGTCCACATTGTCTGCAATCAGTAACAGGCGCCCCGTCCCCGGGGCGCCCTGTTCCAGCAGGTCAAGGCCACGTTGTATGCCGAGATCGGTTCGGTTTCCTGCAGCTGGCATGATCACCGGTTCGAGAACCTCCAGCATGCCCTCGATGGTATTGCTGTCATCCGTCAGCGGTGTGACCGCATGAGCGTCCGCGGCATAGACCACCAGGGCGGTCAGGCTTCCCTCCCGTGCTTTCAGAATATCGCGAATCTTGCGCTTGGCCACGGTCAGGCGGTCGGGCGTTACATCGGTAGAAAGCATTGACAGCGACAGGTCCAGCACGATAACGAGGCTGTCATTCTGTTGTTGCAGTGGCGTGGGCGCCTTGCGCCACGACGGGCCGGCGAGGGCAACGGCAAGCACCACGAGGGCGGCAACGACCGGCAATACGGGCGAGCGTTTTTGACCGCCCGCTGCGCCAGACTGACTGATCAGTGGGCGCAGCAGTTGCGGCGGTATCACGCGGCTCCAGCCACTGTCGCTCTGGCGGACGCGTTTGAATACCAGCGGCAGGACAAGGGCGACAAGAAGTAACAGCAGCCACAGTGGTCGCAGGAAGTGAAAATCAGCCATGGCTCCCTCCCCGTGCGTTGTTTCTGCTCTCAAGCCGGTTGCTGGCCACTCTGGCGCCCTGGAGTAGCAGCCAGATCAGGACGGCAATCCCGGCGGGCCAGACGTACAGTTCAGTCACCGGTCGATAGTGCTTGCCTTCCAGTTCGATGGGTTCGAGCTGGTTGATGCTTTCGTAGATCAGTTCCAGCTCGGGCAGACTGCGGGCCCGGAAGTACTCACCGCCGGTCTGCTGGGCAATTCGCGTCAGCAAACCTTCATCGAGGTCGCGGGATGGGTTGACCCGGCGCGAGCCGAGCAGCCCACGCTGAACCATGGTTTCGGCACCAATCCCGATGGTGTAGATGCGTACGCCAGCGGCTTTTGCAATCTCCGCCGCCTTGTCCGGCGCGATCTCACCAGCGGTGTTGGCGCCATCGGTCAGCAGGATCACCACGCGTTGTTCCTGGGGGCGATCACGAAGGCGTTTGACCGCCAGACCAAGGGCGTCGCCGATGGCCGTGGCCCGCCCGGCCATGCCGATACCGGCTTCATGCAGCAGCGTGCGAACGGTGGCGAGGTCAAAGGTCAGCGGCGCCTGGATATAGGGTTCCGTACCGAACAACAGCAGCCCCAGGCGGTCACCTTCACGGCGCTGGATAAAGTCATCCAGCACGCGCTTCACCGCCTGTAGTCGGTTTATGCTGCGGCCCTGGATGACCATGTCCTGTTCGTCCATTGACGGGGAAATATCCACTGCCAGAAGCAGGTCACGACCGCTGACCGGCAACTGTACCTGTTCGCCGACGTGTTGGGGGCGCGCCAGGGCCACGACCAGCAGCAGCCAGATCAGCAACAGTGCCAGTTGCTGCCAAAGGGGGGCGTGGCTGCCGCTACGGCTGACACCCGGCAGGTCCGACAACCAATGCCCGACCGGAAAAACAGGTGCCTCCACAGCCTGAGCACTGCGTTTGCGTAAACGGATTATCAGGGGCACCAGAGCCAGTAACAGGGCCCATGGAAACGCAAGGCTCAGCATTTTTGGCCTCCCAGCCAGACACGGGCGAACGCGACAGCATCACTGGTATGGCACTCGGGGGTTGGTTGCCAACTGCTGTTCACCATGGCTTCCACCACCGGGCGTGAGGCAATGCGATCCTTCGGGCTGGTTTCCAGAAGAAAGCGAACCCAGGGTTCGCCGGACAGGGATTCCGGGAGGCGTTCAGGGTAGCGGATACGCGCGGCTTGTTTCAGTAGAGCGTTCAGCGCGCCGAACCATTGGCTGTTGGGTGTTGCGGCCTGCTCCAGTCGGTTCAATTCTGTAATGGCGGTTTTCAGCCAGCGGTTTTTGCGCCGTTTTCGTCGGATCAGCACAAACGCCAGAATGCCCAGGGCAATTGCGATAGCTATCAGCAACCACCAGCCGGGCGCCGGTGGCCAGAAGCCTCCGGATTGTGGCAGGTGAATGTCTCTGAGCTGGCTCAGTGGGTCCTGTTGCATCATGGGGTCTTTGCGGTTCCTGTCATCCGATGTGCCCCCGGGGGCCAAGCAGTGCCTGCAACGCCAACGCTGGCTGATCGCCGGTCATGACGCTGGCGGGCTGTACACCCGCCGTTCGAAAGCACTCCTCAAGGGCCTCTGTATGCTGGCGAACCTTGTCTGCATAGGCCCTCTGGAAGCGGGGGTTGCTGCTATCGAACCACACCGGTCCGTCCTCGCCGGCAATGGCGAAACGACCGCTTTCAGGTAACTTCAGCTCCAATGGGTCAACAACTCTCAGTGCGCTGACCGTGTTGTGACGTGCCAGTGAACCGAGTAGCCGCGACGTTTCTGAGGTAATGGTCAGGAAGTCACTGATGACGAAAATGCGGCTACCGGTGTGGGCCACACGGCGAGCTTCCCGCAGGGCGGTATCCAGGGTGGCGTTTTCCACGCCGGCGGCCGCAACGGCGCTTGAGTCGCGCGTGCTTCTTTGCTGCCTTGCCACGGTGTCGAGGAACTGCAGTACCGATTTCTTGCGCCGCGCCGGGCGCTGTACGGTGAGTTCGTTGCCGTTGAAAACGATTCCTCCCACCTGATCGCCAGACCAAAGGGCAAGCCAGGCCAGGATACCGGCAATCTGGGCGCCGCGGACCTGTTTGTAGGCACCGGTGCTGGCGAAAAACAGTGAAGGCCCGAGGTCGCAAAGCAGGAGCACGGGGCGCTCGCGCTCTTCCTCGTAGAGCTTTGTGTGCGGCGACTGCCGTCGGGCGGTCACCCGCCAGTCGATGCTGCGGATATCGTCCCCGGGCTGATACTGGCGCACTTCAGCAAAGGCCATGCCCCGCCCGCGCCGGGGAGAGCGTTGCAGGCCGGCCTGCCGGGATCTTACCGGGCGCGCAGCAGGCAACTTCAATGCGCGGGCATCTGCCTGCAGGCGAATGAGACCGGAAAGGGGAATATGAGTCGCTGGCTCTTCGGGCGTCATGGTCACGGTGTCAGGCTGTTACCGGAACGCGGTCTATCAGGCGCTGGATAATAGCATCTGCAGTCAGGCCTTCGGCTTCGGCTTCGAAGGTCAGCAAAATACGATGGCGAAGAACGTCGAAGGCAATGTTCCTCACATCGTCCGGGCTGACGTAGTCCCGTCCTTCCAGCCACGCCATGGCTCTGGCGCAGCGGTCCAGCGCGATGGTGCCTCGTGGGCTGGCTCCGAAGGCAGTCCAGCGGGCCAGTTCCGGGTCGAGTGACGCCGGGTCACGGGTGGCCAGCACCAAAGCCAGCAGGTATTGCTCGACGGGCTCTGACATATAGATGTCGGAAACCGCATGCCGGGCTTCGAAAACCTGGTCGGCCGTCAGGCGGACTTCAGCGGCCACCTGCCCACGGCGGTAGTCGTTGCGCGCCAGGTGAAGAATCTCTTTTTCGGCCACGGCGGACGGATAGTCAATCACTACATGCATCAGGAACCGGTCGAGCTGGGCTTCAGGCAGGGGGTAGGTGCCTTCCTGTTCGATGGGGTTCTGGGTGGCCATTACCATGAACAGGCGATCCAGCGGGAAGGTGCGCATGCCGACACTGACCTGGCGTTCGCCCATGGCTTCGAGTAACGCTGACTGTACCTTGGCCGGAGCCCGGTTAATTTCATCAGCCAGCACCAGGTTATGGAAGATCGGGCCATGCTGGAACTCGAATTGCCCGGTTTCGGCTCGGTAGATCTCACTGCCGGTGACGTCGGATGGCAGCAGGTCCGGGGTGAACTGGATACGGTGAAAGTCGCCTTCGAGGTGGTCGGCGAGGGCCTTGATGGCGGTGGTTTTTGCCAGGCCGGGAGCGCCCTCAACCAGCAGGTGGCCATCGGCCAACAGGGCAATCAGCAAACGGTCCACCAGTTTTTCCTGGCCAATAATCCTTTTTGCTAACTGAGACCTGAGCTCTCCAAACGTATGCTGTAATGCCATGGGGGGTGTCCACTCCTACTGCAGAGACGGTTCGCGTAAGTAGATGCCGCAGTTTTCGCATCTGTGGGGCAAAAATCAAGGCTTTGACTATGCTTATGTGACGGTACACCGATTACGTTTATTTCACACTCACAGAGGTCGACTATGAATGCGCTGACGATCGCCAGCAAGGAACAGTTTTTCCAACAGCTGGACGAAGCTTTCGCTGAAAAAATAGCGAAAACCGAAGCGAAAAAGATCAGTGAATTCGCGAAGCAGCATTATGCTCACATTCCTCTTGAAGAACTTATAAGTCGACGATTTTCCGATACCTATGGGGCTATCCTCGCGGCCTGGCAATTTCTTCAGAAACGGTCCGCCGAGGAAACCCCTGTGTCCGTGTTCAATCCGGACCTCGAAAGTGATGGCTGGCAGTCAACGCATACTGTCATTTTTATTCTTCATCCGAACATGCCGTTTCTAATCGATTCCCTGCGAATTGCCATCAACCAGCGGGAAATCGGTACCCACTCGATTCAGCACTCCATACTTCAGGTGGAGCGGGACACTCAGGGCAAACTGAAAAAACTGCATCCTCCGAAAAAGAAGTCCGCCAATGCCAGCTACGAGGCGTTCATTGTGCTGGAGATTGACCGGCATAGCAGCCCGGAAGACCTGAGATCGCTTGAAGAGGTGCTGCAAACCATTCTTCATGAAGTCCGAATAGCGGTCAGTGACTTCCCGATTGTGACTGAAAAAGTCAATGAAATCAGCCGGGAGCTGGATAATACCACGGCCGGTATCGACGAGGAGGAAAAGGAAGAGGCGAAGGCCTTCCTGGCGTGGCTGGTCAAGGACCACTTCACCTTCCTTGGCTACGACGAATACGATTTCGCCAAGGACAAGAGCGGGTTGGTGGTCCGCCGTGTGGAGAATTCCGAACTGGGCATCCTGCGGGTGAACAACGAGCGCCCGGATCGCGTTCGGCTCAATGAATTGCCACAGCGCACCCGGCATGAAATGACCCGCACCGATGATATCTTCATTTTCGCGAAGTCGGCCCAGCGTTCACGGGTTCACCGTCCGGCCTATCCGGACTACATCGCCGTCAAGAAGTTCAACAGCAAGGGCGAGGTGGTCGGCGAGCGCCGTTTCCTGGGGTTGTATACCTCACGGGTCTACAACGAGCGCCCGGATGAAATTCCCCTGCTGCGCCGCAAGTTCCAGACGGTCATGCGGCGGTCGGGGTTCCTGCGTGATGACTACGCGGGCAAGGAGCTGGATCAGATCCTCACGGTGTATCCCCGGGACGAACTGTTCCAGATAGAGCCGGGCGAGCTGCTGTCCGTCGCCAAGAGCATTCTCTACATTCAGGAACGTCGTCGTATCGAGCTGTTCATGCGGGAAGACGTGTATGGCCAGTTCGTGACCTGCCTGGCGTTCTTCCCCCGGGATATCTACAACACCGAGTTGCGCCTGAAGGTCGAACAGGAGTTGCTGGAGACCCTGGGTGCCGAAGACATCGAATTTGTGACCCACTTTTCCGAATCGGTTCTGGCGCGGGTGCAGTTCACGATACGGGTGCCCCAGGTGGAAAACCGGCAGCTTCCGATTTCCGAGATTCGTGACAAGGTGATCGGGCTGGCACAGTCCTGGCGTGATGGCCTGCTGGAAGCGCTGACCGAGGCCTATGGCGAAGAGCAGGGTAACGAGATGTTCCGCGTGTACTCTGGCGGTTTCCCTGCCAGTTACAAAGACATGTTCTCGCCCCGGCGTGCTGCCATTGATCTTGAGCATATCTCCGGCGCAGCTGAGGAAAAGCATCTCACCATGAGCTTCTATCGGGCTCTGGAAGAGGATGAGAGTACGCTTCACTTTAAGCTTTTCTACCCGGATGAGCCGCTACCGCTGTCCGATGTGATGCCCATATTCGACAATCTGGGTTTCCGGGTGATCGGCGAGCACCCCTTTGAAGTCAGTGACCGGAAAGGCAAGACCGTATGGATACACGACTTCACCCTGCAGGCGCACAGTGGGAAAGTGGTGGATATCCATCGTATCCGGCCTATTTTCGAGGATCTGTTCCGTCGCGTGTGGTACGGCGATGCCGAGAATGACGCCTTCAACAGGCTGCTGCTGTCCTCCTACATGAGCTGGCGGGAGATCGCCTTGCTGCGGACCTTCGCCCGTTACATGCGTCAGATCCGCTTTTCCAACAGCCAGACCTTTATCTCCAACACCCTGGTCAACCATGTGGACCTGACGCGGTTGTTGCTGGAATTCTTTGAGGTGCGCTTCAATCCGGAGCGTTACCAGAGCGAGGGCAAAAGTGCGGCTGCGCAACAGAAGCTTGAGATCGAGTTCAACGCCGGGCTGGATGAGGTAGAGAACCTGAGTGAAGATCGGGTCCTGCGCCTGTTCCTGGAACTGATGCAGGCTACCCTGCGTACCAACTATTACCAGCCCGACGGCGAAGGTAAGACAAAGCCCTATATCAGTGTGAAATTCGACCCCTCCCGCATTCCGGATATGCCGCTGCCCATGCCCATGTTCGAGATTTTCGTCTACTCACCGCGGGTTGAGGGCGTGCATCTGCGTGGTGGCAAGGTGGCCCGAGGGGGCTTGCGCTGGTCCGACCGTTTCGAGGACTATCGCACCGAGATTCTCGGGCTGGTGAAAGCCCAGCAGGTCAAGAACGCGGTGATCGTGCCAGTCGGTGCCAAGGGCGGTTTCGTGGCTAAACGCCTTCCGGACATGTCGGATCGCGAGGCCTTCCAGGCCGAGGGTATCGAGGCCTATAAAACGTTCATCCGTGGCCTGCTGGACATTACCGACAACCTGGTGGACGCCGGTATCCAGCCGCCAGCGTCGGTGATTCGTCACGATGAGGATGACCATTACCTGGTTGTGGCTGCGGACAAGGGGACTGCAACCTTCTCGGACATCGCCAATGGTCTGGCGGCAGAGTATGGCTTCTGGATGGGGGATGCTTTTGCCTCCGGTGGCAGCAACGGTTATGACCACAAGAAAATGGGCATAACCGCCCGTGGTGCCTGGGTGTCCGTGGAACGCCATTTCCGCGAGCTGGGCATCAACCCGGCCCTGGATGAGTTCACCGCCATCGGTATCGGTGATATGGCGGGAGACGTGTTCGGCAACGGCCTGCTTTCATCGGAAAAGACAAAGTTGGTCGCCGCCTTCAACCATGTGCATATTTTTATCGATCCGGCGCCGGACGCGGCGAAAAGCTACAAAGAGCGTAAGCGTTTGTTCGAGCTACCACGCTCGTCCTGGACTGATTACGACACCAGCCTGATTTCCAAAGGTGGTGGCATCTTTAATCGCAGCGCCAAATCCATTCCAGTCAGCCCGGAAATGAAGAAACTACTGGGGATTAAATCCGACCGGGTGCCGCCCAACATGTTGATTACCCACATTCTGAAGGCCCAGGCTGACCTGCTTTGGGTGGGTGGCATTGGAACCTACGTCAAGGGTCAGGGCGAGTCCCACGGGGACGTTGGGGACAAGGCCAACGATGCGGTTCGTATCAACGGTTCTGAGCTGCGCTGCAAGATTGTGGGCGAAGGTGGGAACCTGGGCCTGACGCAGTTCGGGCGTATCGAGTTCGCGCTACGCGGCGGCCGGCTCAATACCGACTTCATCGACAACTCCGGCGGTGTGGATTGCTCCGACCACGAAGTGAACATGAAGATCCTCCTGAACCAGGCGGTTGCGATGGGGGATCTAACGGATAAACAGCGCAACATCATGCTGGAGGAAATGACGGATGATGTGGCCGCCCTGGTGCTCAAGAACAATTATCGGCAGACCCAGGCCATCAGTATTGCCAGTGTGGGGGCCATTACCCGGCTCGAAGAATACCGCCGGCTGATGAACACCATGGAAAGCGAGGGCAAGCTGAATCGCAGTCTGGAATTCCTGCCTGACGACGAAACCCTGTCCGAGCGTAAGCTGGACAAGAAAGGGTTAACCCGTCCGGAACTGTCCGTGCTGATTTCCTACGTCAAGGGGGATCTGAAGCAGACCCTGATCGACAGCAGTTTGCCGGATGAGCCCCTGTTGGCTGGGGAAATGTACAAGGTGTTTCCTCAGGACCTGACCCGCAAGTTCTCCAAAGAGCTGGGTGAGCACCAATTGCGCCGTGAGATCATTGCGACGCAGATTGCCAACGACATGGTCAACCACATGGGGATCACCTTCGTGGAGCGGTTGAAGCAGTCAACCGGGGCCGACGCGGCGTCGATTGCGTTGGCCTGGATCATCGCTCGTGATGTCTTCCGGCTGGACACTTGGTGGGACAAGGTGGAATACCTGGATTACTTTATCCCGGCCAAGGTTCAGATGGATCTGATGGGTGACCTGATGCGACTGATTCGCCGAGCTGTTCGCTGGCTGCTGCGCAACCGCCGGGCAGAACTTGGTATTCAGAGCCATATGGAGCGTTTCGCCGACAGCGTCTGGAAGATCACGGCCGACCTGCCGGATTATCTCGGCGAACAGGCTTGTGCTGATTGGAAAAAACGCCATAACGAACTGGTCGAGTCTGGCTTGCCGGAAGATCTGGCCTCTGTGGCGGCAGGTACCAGCTACCTCTATTCGTCTCTCGGCATCATCGAGGCCCGCGAGGCAACGGGCATGCCTCTGAAAACCGTCGCCAACCTCTATTACGATCTCGGCGACAAGCTGGACCTGAACTGGTTTGCCAACGCCATTGCTGCCCTGGTGCCCGCGTCTCACTGGCAGGCCCTTGCGAGGGAGAGTTTCCGTGAGGACCTGGATTGGCAACAGAGGGCGTTGACCACGGGTGTACTCAGGCTGGCTGCCAAGCCTGGGGATGTCAGCGGTGCTGTTGATAACTGGATGGCGCGGCACAGCACCATGATAAGCCGCTGGAAGTCCATGCTGACGGAACTCAAAGGGGTGCGTGAACCGGAATATGCGATGTTTTCCGTGGCGTTGCGAGAGCTACTGGATCTGGCTCAGAGCACCATGCACGAACATCACGACTCCGACCTGACTCAGACCAGTTGATGATTGATTTATGTCGCGGATTGCCGTTCAATTCTGGGCAATGTTGATCATTAGGAGGAGGTTTGATGGGGCAGCTTGATCATTTGCTGGACAATAACAAGGCCTGGGCCGATGGCATCAAGAGCCAGGACCCCCAGTTTTTTGACCGCCTGTCCAACCAGCAGGCACCAGAGTACCTCTGGATTGGCTGCGCGGACAGTCGGGTACCGGCCAATCAGATTGTTGACCTGATGCCTGGTGAGCTGTTTGTGCACCGAAACGTGGCCAATGTGGTGGTACACACAGACTTCAATTGCCTATCGGTACTTCAGTTCGCCGTTGACGTGCTTAAGGTCAAGCATGTCCTCGTCGTTGGTCATTATGGCTGCGGGGGAGTTAAGGCGGCCCTGAACAATGAGGGCTTTGGCGTGATTTCGAACTGGTTGCGGCATGTTCAGGACGTTCGAGACAAACACCAGGGCATTCTTGATGGCCTGGCGACCGATCAGGACCGCGTGGACCGCCTGTGCGAGTTGAACGTGGTGGAGCAGGTTGGCCATGTCTGTCAAAACAACATTGTGCAGGAGGCCTGGCGTCGTGGGCAGGCGTTGACCGTGCACGGATTCGTCTACGACGTGGCCGACGGCATCCTTCGGGATATGGGGCTGTCCATTAGCTCCGAGGCCGATCACGAGGCAGTCAAACAAAACAGCATTGATGAACTGGTGTTGAGGCCGGTCCGTGCGGGTCGCCATAAAAATTGACGCAAAAAATGTCAAATTGTGTCAATTATTCGTGACAGGCGTCACTTTCTGACCCGGCACGTCATCACAGTTAACCTCCTGAAGGATTGTTACACTGAATTCGTAACATATCAGGAGGTTAACCATGCGAGAGATCGTTCAAAAAGCGCTCAGTGCCATGAGTCAGCGCAAAACGACGCAGTCCACCCAGGCTCGTCGCCGCACCAGTGAAACGACGCCGCAGCCGGAATCAGTGGAAGATTGGGGTATGTCGCCAGAAGACGCTTTGCGAGCCAACACGGTTGCCCGCTACAAGTAGGAGGCCGGAGTTGTAATCTGCCGGTTTCTGACCGCCCGGGCCAAGACTCAGGGCTCAATTCCGGTTAGAGTATCCCGCCTGATACGAACGCCGGGATACGCTGATCAATGTCTGCACTGCCTAATTCCCACGAAGTCCTGCTCAAGAACCAGAATCTGTTGCGTGGTCGCCTGGCCATTATTGGCATGGTCGATCCCGCGTTGCTTCCCCGGTTGCCGGACCGGGGACTGACGATTTCCGAACACTTTGGCAATTACCAACAACTGCTGGCCGTCAGTGGCTGGACGGCGGCTTTTGGCTATGATGCGCCGGAGTTGTCATCGGGCATGGCCGATACCCTGGTGGTGTTCCTCCCCAAGGCCCGAGTTGAGTTGTCGGTAAGGCTTGAGTTGGCACTTTGGCTGGCGGCCGAAGGTGCTCGACTGGTCTTGGTGGGCGAAAAGAAAGAAGGTATTGCAGGCGCTGTGAAGCAGCTGAAGGAGTTTGCACCGCAAGCATCGAAGGCAGACAGTGCCCGCCACTGCCAGGTCTGGCAAGCCGATAGCCTGCCCAGGCGCCCAGTGTTTGACCTTCAACGTTGGCTTCAGTGGCATCCGGTTGAGTGCGAGGGAGTTGGCTTCAGGATGGCCGGCTTGCCGGGTATATTCAGTGACGGTGAGCTGGATGATGGTACCGCCATGCTGTTGCAAACCCTTGCTGACTCACCGCTGGAAAAAGGACCCGTGCTGGATTTTGCCTGCGGCGCAGGTGTTATCGGCACCTGGTTGCAGTTGCACCAACGAGCCACGGAGCAGGGCGTTTTTCCGGTCGACGGCGTAGACGTGCAGTTCCAGGCCGTTGCCTGTGCTCGTGCGACCTACCGGGAGGCGGGCGTGGATGGCTTGATTCACGCCTCCGACGGGTTGTCCGGCGTCGACGGCCGCTACGCTGCAGTTGTCACTAATCCGCCATTCCATACCGGTATCCGTACCGATACATCCATGACTGAGCGGTTCCTGCAGGGTGTGGCAAAGCACCTGGAGCCCGGCGGTGAGTTGCGCCTGGTGGCGAACACGTTTCTTCCCTATGAAGCACTGATCCGTCGTCACGTCGGGCCGGTCAAGACGATCGCCGGCGACCGACGCTTCACGGTGTGGAGCGCCCGCCGTCACTGAATTGTCGTCTGGCTGTCATACGGTCGTCATTGCCATCGGACAAGGTATGAATAATCCTTGAGCAGGCCGGTGGGGGAAGCCGATGCATCAGTACCGGAGCGTTTTCATTTCCGATGTTCACCTGGGATCCGCCGATTGTCAGGCGGACTACCTTCTGGATTTTCTCGACAACGTCAGCTGCGAGACCCTGTACCTGGTCGGGGATATCGTTGATCTGATCGCTATGCAACGGCGGGTGCACTTCCCGGAAAGCCATCAGGCGGTTGTGAGGCGGTTTATGGCTATTGCCGCTGCCGGCACGCGGGTGGTTTATGTGCCTGGCAATCACGATGAATTTCTGCGGCACTTCTGCGGCCAGACGTTGGCAGGTATCGAGTTGAAGCAAAAAGCCATTCACACGACGGCGGACGGTCGCCGGTTCGTGGTCTGCCATGGCGACCAGTTTGATCAGGTGGTGCGCTGCAGCCCCTTGATGCTGCTGGTAGGCGATAGGGCTCATGGCCTTCTGCTGCGCCTGAACCGCTGGTTCAATGCCTGGCGGCGCTTACGCCGCAAGCCATACTGGTCCCTGGCGGCCTGGGTCAAAAGCCGTATCGGCAAGGCGCGGTCATTCATTCGACGCTTCGAACTGGCTGCTCTGACGGCGGCAGAACGCGGACACTATGACGGTTTTATCTGTGGTCACATCCACTCAGCAGGCTTTCTGCGCAGCCAGGAAGGACTCTACTGCAACGACGGTGACTGGGTAGAGCACTGCACGGCGCTGGTGGAGCGGCACGATGGTAAGCTGGATATCCTGCACTGGTCCGAACAGCCGGGCATCCTTGCTTCGGAGCCTGCACAGCCCGCCCCTGAG
Source organism: Marinobacter sp. UBA3604 (assembly GCF_002375325.1). Lineage (NCBI taxonomy): Bacteria > Pseudomonadati > Pseudomonadota > Gammaproteobacteria > Pseudomonadales > Marinobacteraceae > Marinobacter > Marinobacter sp. UBA3604. Next base: position 115 of record NZ_DFMB01000017.1, on the reverse strand, counting down.
TTCAGCGGCGGCCAACGCCCCGTCATCGACGTTCTGTCGCCTGCGTTTATCGAAAGCATCAATGCGACGCCAAAATAGCGGTTTTTTTCGGGCATAAAAAAGGTTCATCGCACTT
>NZ_DFMB01000012.1:4186-19000 GCF_002375325.1 Marinobacter sp. UBA3604 | reverse complement strand
TAACCCGCGATGAACCTTTTTTTTGGGCTGGTCAACCTCGTTCTGATTGGCGAGCGCGGAGGCTACAAGGCCCAGTCCTAAAAAGATGGCCACGGCAGCCACCGATAAACTCTGGTTGACAACATTGCGTTTCATAGCACCTCTCCCGATCTGGATGGATATCAACAATGCCAAGGAAGCTTACTACCTGGAGTCAACTCCAGGTCAAGCCTTTATTTATTTCCGGGAACCGCAGGCGGTATCAAAATTGACCAGGGCCCTTGGTACGTTGTCGAGGGTCAGGGTGCGGCTGTCGGTGACTTGGCCTCTTGCCTCGGCGTCGGCTACAGAGTCAAGCATTCTCTTTCAAAAATAGGGGCCAGGATGTGCAGACCCGCTGCCCAGGAGGTTGTCAAGGAAAAGAACAGGAGCAGTCACAGGTGGGGTCCAGACGCCATACGTCGATCGCCGCTCCGCATCGCTTATTAGTGAGCATCACTCTCATCCATTCGCAGATCGGCGTCCTCAATCTGGATCGTGCAATGGGTAATGCCAAAACTTTTTTCCATCGTCTGTTGCGCAGCCAGGAGCGCCTGGCGACCACGCGCCATGTCCTCGACGACAAGATGGCAACTCAGCGCGTCAAGGCCCGAAGTCAACGTCCAGACGTGCAAATCGTGCACTGCGGTCACGCCAGGCAGATCCATAAGTTGCCGTTCCAGCAGGCCAACATCAACTTCGGGCGGAGTGCCCTCCATCAGTATATGGACGGCGCCTTTCAACAGTATCCAGGTGCGTGGCACAATGAAGAGCCCAATGCCTGCGCCGATGATCGGGTCAGCCAACGTCCAGCCGGTCAGCAACACCACTGCTGCGGCAAGGATTACTCCAACCGAGCCAAGCATGTCAGCCAGCACTTCAAAATACGCACCTTTGAGATTCAGACTTTCCCGCGAGCCGGCGTGCAGCATCTTCATTGACACAAGGTTGACTGCAAGGCCGACGACCGCGACCGCCAGCATCGGCCCGCCAAGGATTTCCGGCGGTGCAAGGAACCGCTGCCAGGCCTCGTAGAGGATGTAGATCGTCAGGAACAGCAACACAACCGCATTGGCCAGCGCCGAGAGCACCTCCATCCGCACATAACCGAAAGTTTTTTCCGGAGTCGCGGGGCGGGCGGCGAAGCGGATGGCCACCAGCGCCAGCAACATTCCGCCTACGTCGGTCAACATGTGTGCGGCGTCAGCCAGCAGCGCCAGGCTGCCGGTCCAGAGCCCGCCGACAACCTCGACCACCATAAACGTCGAGGTCATTGCCAGCGCCCATTTCAGGCCACCACTGTGACGCGCTGCGGCCGTGCCGGATCCTACAGCGGCCTTTTCACCATGCCCCTCGCCCATCTGTGACTTCTCCCGATGCTGGTTCCGTGGAACACAGTTTAGTCAAAAATTTCCGCCAACCAGGATTTGCGGCGGTGGCCACCGTGTTTGCCGCCATGCCTGCCGTGGCCGCCGTACCGGTCGTCATAGCCGCGTTGTTGCGGTTCCGGGGTGCGCGGCGGCGCTAATTCTGCGGCGGTGCGCTCGATGATCTTGTCCAACTCACCCCGGTCCAGCCAGACCCCGCGGCACTGTGGACAGAAGTCTATCTCCACCCCCTGTCGATCAGCCATACTCAGTTGTACCTCGCAGACCGGGCACATCATCTTGCCTTTTGTGTTCATGTTGCTTTCACGCTCCCTACCAGTTTGCAGTTTACCTCTGTTCAATGCCCATCGACCTAGTGTCCCGAAATCCCAGACATTATTCGAGCAGAATTAGAGGGTATCGACCTATTTGTCAAACTTCATATTGATCACTGGATGACGTTGTAAATATTGGCCTGCATGCAAGACCGCAGAAATGACAGCCTACGGCAGTGGAAAACCCTCAGGGCTGCAAAGTGCCCTGGAAAACGCCTGTACGAATTGTCATGCAACGGCTTTGACGCTAGCCCGCCAATTTATTACCTTTAAACCTATAGTTAGAACATTTTACTGTTCAGGACAGAATGCCATGCTTTTTCGCCAATTCTTTGACAATACGTCCAGTACCTATACCTACCTCATTGCATCGGGCCGCGGCCGGGAAGCGCTTATCATTGATCCGGTCAAGGAGTATACGCAAGCCTACCTCGATATAATCAATCAACTTGACCTCAGGCTTGTCCGGGCGATTGATACCCACACGCATGCGGATCACTTCACGGCTCTTGGCGATCTGCGTGATGAGACCGACTGCATCACCACCATGGGTGAATTTACCAACGCCGACTGCGTATCCGAGCAGGTATCCGAAGGGGACCGGATAGATGTCGACGGTATTCGGCTCGAGGCATTGTACACCCCGGGGCATACGGATGAGTCCTTCAGCTTTTACTGGAAAAAGGGCGACCAGCAGGCCGTATTCACTGGCGATGTGTTGTTGATCCGCGGCAGCGGCCGGACTGACTTTCAGGGCGGCGACCCGCACAAAAGTTACGATTCGATCGTCAACAAACTGTTCCGTTTGCCTGACGATACGCTGGTATATCCGGCCCATGACTACAAGGGAATGCTGAGTTCTTCCATCTATGAGGAGAAGCACTACAACCCACGCCTGGCCGGCAAGTCGGAAGCGGAATACGTGCAGATCATGAATGACTTGAATTTGCCCGACCCCAAACTCATGGACGTGGCGGTGCCTGCGAATCTGGCCTGTGGAAAACAACCGTGACACGGGCCCGCCCCAAGGCGAACTACATTAGAGGAGAATTTAAATGGATATCAAACAGCTTGATCAGAACTACAGCGTGACGGCGCAACCTGCCATTGCTGACATCGAAGAACTGGCAAGCGCGGGCTTTCGCACTATTATTGCCAGCAGGCCTCGAAATGAAACGGAAGACCAGCCTGACACGGACGCCCTCAAGAGCAAGGCGGAGCAGCTGGGCATGACCTGGTACGAAATTCCTGTTGAGCCGGGCAAGTACGGACCCAAGGATATAGAGGCTTTTGCGAACGCCCTGAGGTCATCCCCGGACCCGGTGCTCGGCTATTGTCGCACTGGCAAGCGTGCCGTTCACTTATGGGCCCTTGCCAATGCAACTTTCTACCCTATCCCGGACCTGATCAGCAAAGCCGGGGCTGCGGGCTTTGATCTGGAACCCATGCGAAATAGCCTCGAAACCCTCAGGAATCACAGTGATCGGCAATGACGACAAATACGCCGGGAGTACGGCACTTGGCATTTGATCTACTTTTCCTGTGCCGATAGCATCGCCAGTAGTACTTTCATGGTGAATCCCCTTCTAGTTTGAAAGGCCGGTGGCCTGCGTTGTTTGCAAGGCTTCGTATCGTGCCCTGGCACTGAACAGGTCGCGGATGACCGTTTCCCGGGTGAGTTTTACGCCGGTAAGCTTCCGTGCACTGTCTATGGCATCTTCCAGTGCACCGGTACCGCTGGCCAATTCATTCAGGCTGGCTTCCCAGTGAGCGCGTTGATTCGGAAGATGGCGTTCGTCAAGGATTTCAAGGCGGCTGTAGCCTGCCTGAATGGCTGCCTTTACGTCGCCGATTGACGCTCGCAGATCGCGATGGGCCTGAGTGGTTTGCCACTGTCGTTGAGATACTTCCGCAGTCGCCCTGCGAACGGCACTGTTCTGTCGCTGTCCCGTAAACGGAATCTGAATCCCTACGCCCACCATCCAGCGCTTGCTTTCGTCCGCCCACAGGCTGTTGTAGCCCGCATTTGCGGTAAACACGGGTCTGCGGTTGGCTTCGGCAACGTCCAGTCGGGCCCGGGCCTCCGCGGTCCGCGCCTCGGCGGCCTGAACCAGCGGGTGCTCGGTTCCGGTCAGGCTGTCCGCTGCCATTGGCATACGAGGAGGCAGGGATAGCATCAGTTCGGAGGGTTGTGGGCGGCGCCCCAATAATGGGATCAGGTTGGCAGACAGCCTGGCCTGGTCCGCCTGCAGCTCAACCAGTTGCGCGTCCAGCGTATCCAGTTCCGTCTCTACCCTGAACAACTCACTCTGTGTGGCCTCGCCGTATTCCAGTCGTTGCCGGGTAATCTCGGCTAGCTGTTCCACCAGTGCACGGGTCTCGTGATGCAACTCAATGGCCCTGTGCGAATACCACAAACGGGCATAGGCCTCCTTGACCGAGGCCGTCAGTTTTCTGGTCTGCCAGAGGGTGTCCTGGGTTGCGGCACGCACACCCGCCTCCTCGGCTCCGCGGGACGCGGATAACTGGTCCGGCCAGGGCAGCTTCTGACTGACCTCAAACCGGTGCCCGACCACACTAGGGCCCTCCAGAGTTTCGGGTGCAATACCGTACTTTACGACAGGATCCGCCCAGGCATCCGAGCCTTCCACTTCGGCCCTTGCTGCCTCGATGGCGGCTCGCTGCGCACTCAGGGTGGCGTTGCTATCCAGGGCCTCCGCAATCCACTGGTCCACCGTTTCCAGCGATTCAGCCATTGCGGGGGCAGAAAGGGAAACGAATACCGCCAGAACGGCGTAAATTCCACTGCGTCGAATCATTGGTTCGCTCCTTTTTGGGCGAGCTTCTTCAACCGCGCACGCTGCCAGAGGTAGAAAATCACCGGAATCAGCAGCAGCGTCAGCACTAGAGTAGTAACCATGCCGCCAATCATCGGCCCGGCGATCCGCTGCATCACTTCCGAACCAGTGCCGCCGCCCAGCATGATGGGTACAAGGCCAGCCACGATGGCGGCAAAGGTCATCATGATCGGGCGCACCCGCTGCGCAGCCCCGTGGCTGATCGCCTGGCGCAGGGCATCCGCCGACAGTTTCCCGGGCTGATGATCGACGGCCTCCAGGGCGTTGTGCAGGGACTGGTTGAGGTACACCAGCATCAGCACACCGATTTCCACCGCTACCCCGGCCAGGGCGATAAAACCGACGGCCACGGCCACAGACAGGTTGTAACCCAGCAGGTACATCAGCCAGATGCCGCCAATCATACCGAACGGCAGGGTGCCCATTATAATACCCACCTCGGTCATGTTGCGGAAATTCAGGTACAGCAGGATCACGATAATCGCCAGCGTCAGCGGTACCACCAGTGTCAGGCGTTCCTTTGCGCGCTGCATGTACTCATACTGGCCGGACCAGGTCAGGGAGTAGCCGGCAGGCAGGTCCACCTGCTCCCGCACCACCGACTGAGCCTCTTTGACCCAACTGCCAAGATCCCGACCTGCAATGTCAACCAGGGTCCAGCCATTGAGGCGGGCATTTTCCGATTTGATCATGGGCGGCCCCCGGTCGACCCGGATATCCGCCACGTCGGCCAGCGCGATACGCTGTCCACCGGGCGTCACTATGGGCAGTAAGCGCATCTGCTCCACCGAATCCCGGTAGCCCTGGGGATAACGCAGATTGATGGGATAGCGCTCCAGGCCCTCCACCGTACTGGCCACGTTCATGCCGCCAATCGCAGTGCGTACCACGGATTGAATATCTGCGATATTCAATCCGAAACGGGCGGCAGCCTCCCGCTGGATATCCACCTTGATGTAGCGTCCGCCGGCCACCCGCTCGGAAAACGCAGAGGCTGTGCCGGGTATGTCAGTCAACACCCGCTCTAGCTTTTCCCCTATGCCCTGGATCACCGTCAGGTCAGGACCGGCCACCTTGATGCCCACCGGGGTCTTGATGCCCGTTGAGAGCATGTCAATACGGGTTTTGATGGGCATGACCCAGGCGTTAGTGAGGCCGGGAAGCCTGACGGTCCTGTCCAGTTCCCGGCGCAGGGATTCCGGCGTTACGCCGGGGCGCCACTGGTCCCGGGGTTTAAACTGGATAAAGGTTTCAATCATGGTCAGCGGGGCCGGATCGGTGGCCGTGTCAGCGCGGCCGATTTTGCCGAACACAGTTTTAACCTCTGGAATACTGGCAATCAGCTTATCGGTCTGTTGCAGGATCTGCCGGGCCTTGCCAATGGAGATGCCGGGATAGGTGGTGGGCATGTACATCAGGTCCCCCTCATCCAGGGGGGGCATGAACTCACTGCCCAGCTTGTTGGCGGGCCAGAAGCCGATGATCAGCACAATCAGGCCACCGGCAAGCATCAGGGCGGGCCGCCGCAAAGCCCAGTCAATGGCTGGGCTGTACAGGAAGATCAGCAGCCGGTTAATGGGATTGCGGTGCTCCGGCAATACCTTGCCACGAATGAAGTAGCCCATCAGCACCGGTACCAGTGTAATGGCAAGCCCGGCAGCCGCAGCCATGGCATAGGTTTTGGTGAACGCCAGGGGTGCGAAGAGCTTGCCCTCCTGAGCCTCCAGCGTGAACACCGGCAGAAAGCTCACGGTGATGATCATCAACGAGAAAAACAGCGCGGGCCCCACTTCACCGGCGGCCCTATACATCACGGCCCATCGGTTTTCCGGTGTCAACGGGGTCCGCTCCATGTGTTTATGGACATTTTCAATCATCACAATGGCACCGTCGACCATCGCACCGATGGCGATGGCAATGCCGCCGAGGGACATAATGTTGGCGTTGATACCCTGAGCGTGCATCACCACGAACGCAGCAAGAATGCCCACCGGCAGGCTCACGATCACCACCAGGGAAGAGCGCAGGTGAAACAGGAATACCGCGCAGATCAGGATCACCACCAGAAACTCTTTCAGCAGCTTGCTGTAGAGATTGTCCACCGCATTGTTGATCAGTGTGGAACGATCATAGGTGGGCACCATTTCAACGCCATCCGGCAGGCTGCCCTTGATCTCCTCCAGGCGTTGTTTAACACCCTCGATGGTAGCCAGAGCGTTTTCGCCAAAACGCATCACCACGATACCGCCGGCCACTTCGCCTTCTCCATTCAGTTCAGCGATACCCCGGCGCATTTGTGGCCCCAGCCGGATATCCGCCACATCCTTGAGCAACAAGGGCTTGCCATTATCGTTGACACCCAGCGGCACCTGGCGCAGGTCGTCCTCGTTCTGCAGGTAACCGGTGACCCGCACCATGTATTCCGCCTCGGCCATTTCCACGACGGATGCCCCGGTTTCCTGGTTGGCGCTGTTGATGGCGGCATGAATACGCTGCAGCGTGATGTTATGGGCGCGCAGCCGGTCCGGGTCCACCACCACCTGATACTGCTTGACCATGCCGCCAACACTGGCGACCTCGGATACCCCGGACACGGTTTGCAGTTCAAACTTCAGGAACCAGTCCTGAATGGCCCGAAGCTCCGAAAGGTCATGCTGGCCGGTGCGGTCCACCAGGGCGTAGGAGTATACCCAGCCAACGCCGGTGGCATCCGGCCCCAGCTCTGGTTTGGCGGCATCGGGCAATTGCCCGGCTACCTGGCTCAGGTATTCCAGTACCCGGGAACGAGCCCAGTACAGGTCGGTGTCGTCATCGAAGATCACATACACATAGGAGTCGCCAAAGAAGGAATACCCCCGAACCGTTTTGGCGCCCGGCACCGACAGCATGGCGGTGGTGAGCGGGTAGGTCACCTGGTCTTCCACCACCTGGGGCGCCTGGCCAGGATACGGGGTCTTGACGATCACCTGTACATCCGACAGGTCCGGTATGGCGTCAATGGGCGTTTCCCTGACGGAATAGAATCCCCACCCAATCAGTATGAGGGTGGCGAGCAATACAAAAAATCGGTTATGAAGCGACCACTGGATAATGCGGTTAATCATGAGCTGAGTCCGGTCTGGTGATGGCCGGGGGCAGCCCGATGGCGCACCCCCGGGCTATCACTACTGTTTCCTGATAGAGGTCACCTGCTGGCCCTTGCCAGCGGGTGCCAGAGTGAAGACAACCTTGTCACCCTTATCCAGGGCATCCAGGTCCACCTCCGGGGCTACGGGAAATCCCATGGTCATGCCCGGCCAGTTCAGCGCCGGAATAGGCTCATGCTTCAGCGTTACTTTGCGATTTTCGGTGTTGATCATGGTGATTACGCCCCGGCTCTGGACCGGGCCAGCGGACTCTTTGGTGTCCATGCCGGACATCGAGCCCATGTTGTTATCGGCCGCTGCCAGAACAGGTCCCAGGGATAATCCGAACACAACAGCCGTCATCAGGTTTTTCAGTTTCATGGTTTTCTCCAGTGGTTACTGCGCGTCTTGCGCGGGCTCAATACGTTCAACAAGATAGCCGTCCGGCGTCTCCCGGAACCCGAAATTGACGGTCTCACCCGGGGCCAGTTCCACCAGATCGACGGATTCGGCAATACCAAAGGTCATGGTCATGGCCGGCCAGCCAAGACCGGGTACCGGGCCATGGTCGAGCGTGACTGAAGAACTCTCAGCATCAAGCTCCGTAATCCGGCCAGCGGCTTCAAACAGTTCGGGCGCAGAGCTGTCTGCACCGGCCATGCCGGCGCTGTTCTGCTCCTCGGGCTCCAGGCGCAGCATGGCGGCCTCGAGGCTGGTTTCTGAATCAATCAGGAACTGGGCGGACACCACCACCTGCTGCCCTTCTTTCAGACCTTCGTGAATGACCACCCTGTCGCCGGCTTCCCGGCCCGTCTTGACGGGCACCGGACGAAAATAGCCGTCATCCTCAGCCAGCAGCACATGCTGGCTGTCGCTTCGCCGGATCAGCGCCGGGCGCGGGATAGTGAGCAGGTCCTCACCGATGGGGGCATCCATGGTGAGATTGACGAACATTCCGGGGCGCAACCGGCCATCCGGGTTCGGAACGCGTACCCGGGCCCGAAGAGTCCGCATTTTGGGATCCAGTTCCGGGTAAACGTAGTCAATGTCACCATTCCAGTTTGTATCCGGCATGGACGGCGTGGTGAATTCAACGGCCTGACCCGCTTCAACCAGCCCGGCCTGACGTTCAAAAAACTCGGCGATCACCCACACCGAATCGCGACTGCCAATGGCCATGATTTCAGTATCCGGGCGCACGTACATGCCGGCACGAACAGGCAATGCGGCCACATAGCCGGAGCCAGGGGCAAATACGGTGATGCGTTCTCGGATTTTTCCTGTTTTTTTCAGGTTGGCAATCTGTCTATCCGTCATGCCCAGCGCGCGCAGCTTTCCGCCGGTCGCTGTTGCCTCTGAGCCCCGCCCAAGGCGCTCGGACATCAGAAACTCCTGCTGGGCATTCACCAACTCCGGTGAATAGATCTCATACAGTGGTTCACCACGGTCAACGATTTCTCCTTCTGACCGAACATGCAACACCTCGACCCATCCGGCAATGCGGCTGTGCACCTGAATCAGTTGATCTTCATTGTCAGTGACATAACCCACGGTTCGGACCGGAACAGACACTGCCCCACGGGAAACTGCCCGGGTTTTAACCCCCAGATTGTTTCTGACTGCAGGATTGATCTGAACCCCGCCGTCGTCCCGGCCGCTACTGCTTTCTTCGTACACCGGCACCAGGTCCATTCCCATGGGGGACTTGCCAGGCTTGTCACGGCGGTAGTTGGCATCCATGGGAGCAACCCAGTACAAGGGCTTTTCATCCGCCGATTCACCGGCAGGATTACCAGAACCGGCGGATTCTGACATCGGCATGATTTGCAGGCTGGCCAGCCAGCCCAGACCAAAAGCGACAGCGATCACCATCGCCATCAGGGAAATGCGCATTGATGTTTCCTTATTTGAAGCTTATAGACGCTCGCCCGAGTGGCCTATCGGCCCAGGTGTAAACGTGCGAACTTAGATAAAGACTAAGATCAGACTACTGAGAAATCAGGGGGAGGTGTAAGGGTATCAAGGATAACGCTGAGATAGACTTCTCGGGGACGAAGAGAGGTAGGGTCGGAAGAACATTGCACTGGCAAAACCGCCTTCTCAGAAACCAGTGCGGATAGCATCGCACCGCAACTGCCCTGGTTGGCGGCGATAGCACAATCGGTAGACGCCATATCACCACAGGCCATATCCTGTTCCGAATGCCCGTCAGTGCTGGCACTCCAACAGTCCACCATGGCCATGTGGCCGAAACGGGCAGGAGGTTCTGCTGTGTCTGCCGTGAATTGCCCGAACGCCACCACCGGCTGTATTGCCATGATCAGCAACAGCAGGTTAAGAAGGGCTTTAGGCGTTATCAAGCGTGGCAAATGGAGCGACCCAGGTAATTGAGTTTTCAAGAATTCTCGTGATGGTACGGCTTTCACGCCACAGGCGTCAAGCAATTAATCATGCCGGCACGAAGCTGTCTTAGCTCACTAAAATGCTGATCTAGCCGAAAAGACGATCTGTACATCGTTTCTTCATTTCGCCGCTGGAGAAGCCTTCGCCTGTCCACTGGGCATGTCTGACTCGCGCTCGACGAGCACAAACAACAGATGATCAATAAATCGAATCTGATCCCCGTCCAGCTGATCATCGATTTCCAGAATACCTTTCTCAATTTCATCAGAAGTAAAACCTGCCAGATTTGACATAAAACGCGCCCGCAGCATCGCATACCAGCGATCCTTCGGGATTTCGACGCGGTACTCTTCCCTGCTTGTCACCGCACCAAGGCCGGAGGCGGCGATTTCACCGAGAAGAATGTCAAGCTCCGGTTGACTCTCTGAAAAGGCAGTCATCGCCCGGCTGAAAAGGGGAAACTCGGGCAAACTGGGCCGGGTGACCACCAGAACACGACCATCCGGTCGCAAACATGAGCGCATTTTTTTCCAGAATCTCTCACGATTGCGGATGTGATGAATGGACTCCTTGATCAGCACCCGGTCCAGTTGCACCCCGCTGTCAATGAACGCTTCAGCGGATGCACAACGGGTCTGGATGCCGCTGTATTGTTCAGCATTCAGGAGCATGGCGCCTGAGGGGTCCACGCATATCGCTTCAGATTCCAGCGGCACAGCCTGGCTGAGCAGATGTGTGAAGATACCGGTCCCACCACCAAGGTCTGCAAACCGGCTGTCAGCCTGCATATTTAAATGATTAAGAAGCTTTTTCAGCATCCAGCCCCGGTAATCCCTGGTCAAAAGCCACAGATCATCATAGTCCCGGGAGACTTCGGTAAAAGCCGTCGTCATTGCGTGTGCCCCATAAAACGCTGGTAACGCTCTGCGTTACCCTGTGTGTCAACCCAACCCCGAGCGGGACTTGCCAACGAGTTTTGCAAGCCGGCCCATTCGTGGAACAAACCTTGGCACTTCCTGCTGATAGGTCCGGTACTCCTCACCGAACCGCTCAATGACCTGTCGCTCTTCATGCCGTGCGAGCAAGCTGTAGGCAAGGACAATGATGGGGAACAGACTAACGGAGAACAGCGTCGGCCAGTGCACAATCCCCTCCCCGAACAGGATGAGAAAAAGGCCCGTATACTGCGGGTGCCTCACCAAACCGTAGAGCCCATCCGTTGCAAGACGCCCTTGTTGGTGTGCACGATGAAGTTCGCGCCATCCCTGCAGAAAAATACCGATGCCAGTCACAGCCAGAGTATAACCAAGCAACATTGAGATAAGCATGCCCACCTCGCCGACACCAAGCAGCGAGGACCAGAGATTCGCGCTGAGGTCGCTACCGTCCAGATCAAAGAACCGCACGAGCAAATAGACAGTGAGAGGGAAGCCGTACATCTCCGCATACAATGCGATTATAAACGCCTGCACCACCCCGGCACTGCCCCACTCCCGCCATGTTCTGGGAGCGAGCCAACGATACATGACCCAGGAGATCAGCACGATCATGATCGCCGCTATACCCCAGGCTCCCGAATGACCAATAGTTTCTGTCATGTTAAGTTTTCCTCGTAAGTCAACGAACAAACAAGCTAAGACAGCTTTTATCTGGCTGTCGCCGCCTCCGTTTTATTGATCGGTTGACGTCTTGACCAGGCAATTAATGCAAGGCCGCCAAGGATCATCGGCAGGGTCAGCAGTTGCCCCATGGTCACCCAGCCGAGGGCGATGAACCCCAGTTGCGGGTCGGGGAGGCGAACAAACTCGACCGCAAAACGGAAAATTCCGTAGAGCAACAGGAACAGGCCGGACGTTGCGCCCATCCGACGTGGGTTGCGTGAGAACCACCACAGCACCACAAACAGCACAACACCTTCCAGGGCAAACTCATACAGTGACGACGGGTGACGTGGCGCCGACCCCATATTCGGGAACACCATGGCCCAGGGAACATCACTGACCCGCCCCGGGAGCTCGTGATTGATAAAATTGCCAAGGCGCCCTGCCCCCAGGCCAATTGGTACCAATGGCGCTATAAAGTCCGTGAGTTGGAAAAATCGCAGGTTCTGCTTTCGAGCAAACACCAGAGCTGCAATCAGGACGCCAGTCAAGCCGCCGTGAAAACTCATGCCCCCTTCCCAGACCTTGAGCAGCCAGAGCGGGTTGTCTGCCAGCTTGTCAAAACCGTAGAAGAGCGCGTAACCGACGCGGCCACCGAGAATGACCCCCATCGCGCAGTAGAAAATCAATGTTTCAACAGCGTCTGCGTTCAAGCCGAGTCGATGAGCCCGACGACGCCCCAGCCACCAGGCCGCAAGAAAACCGACAAGGTACATCAGGCCGTACCAATGGATTTTCAGTGGGCCCAGTGCAATGGCTACCGGGTCGATTTGAGGATACTGAAGCATAAGCTTCCCTGATTTCGTGTGTGAACGTGCGTTAGGGTTTCAATCAGTAACACGTTCCGCTCCATTGGCTGTCTCCTCCAATCGTTGCCTGGCAACAGCGATACCGCTGCGCATGGCCTGTGCGGACTCGTTATCGCCGAAGCCCGCCAATGCCCGGCGCCAGTAATTGATCGCCTGTTCATAGCGGCCGTCGTCAAAGGCCTCGACCCCCAGTATGCCCAGCGCCGTTGGCTCACGTGGATCCTTGTCGAGTATTTCGTCGATCAGCGCATGCACTTCATCGGTCAGGCTGCGCCCGGCCACAAAGAATTTTATCTGAGCCAGTTGGGCCAGAAGATCTACTCTGCGGCCTTCCAGTTCGATCAGTCGTTCCAGGGCGTCAATCGCCTGACCCGGTTGACCGATCTTCTGGTAAAGCGGAAACAGCAAGGACCAGACCTTGGGATTATCCGGCTGAGTCCCGGCCTCCTCTTCGAGCCGGCCAACCAGGGTTTTCATTGAGGCGCCGGGCGTATTGAGCGCATTCTGTTGGGCGGCATACAGGGCCAGATCGCCATCGGCACCCTGCCATCGATAGCCGATGATGCTGGCACCTATTACTGCCGTTATCACCAACGGAATCATCAAACGTCCTGACACGGGGCGCCTGAGAGGCATTCGGCGGCGGGCCTCGGTGTCCTCCAGCAGATTGCGGTCCAGCTCGTGACGGCTTTCTTCAAAACGGGCGACGTCAATCTCGCCGCGATCGCGGGCTCTTTCCAGTGCTGAAAGCCGGCGCTCATAGACGGCCAGGTTTTGCGCCTCTGCATGATCATCGGCCTCAAACCGCTGCTGCCAGTCATGGATCGCCCTTGCTCTCCGCAACGGTAGACTCAGGAACCACAGCGCAAGAAGCAGCAGTGTACCAATACTTAACCAGAGCATAGTCATTCCGATCCCTCACGGTGACGATGAATCAGGGAGGACAGGCGGGTACGTTCCTCCTCGGAGAGCGGCCGCACTCGCCGGTGTCTGCGTGCCCGGACAAACGCAATCACAATCATGGCGCCCCCTGCCACCAGCGCTGCCGGCAACGCCCAAAGCAACCACGTGCGCCCGTCAAGGCGCGGGTTGTAAAGAACGAACTCGCCAAAACGATTAGCCATGAAATCAAGAATTTCCTTATCCGCACGCCCATCACGAAGCATCATTGCTACCCGCTCCCGCATGTCCGCCGCCACCGGCGAATCGGAACTGTCGATGGCTTGAGCATCACATTTAGGGCACCGCAACGACGCCGTAAGGTCGCGATAACGCTCCGCCATCACCGGATCCTCGAAATGACGCGCATCGATTGCCGTGTCCGCCACCGACTGGAACGAAGCCAGCAAAAACACGATGACCACACAGCAACGGCTCTTTCGGTTTAGCGCCATTTCTCTACCTCCGCCATGACTTCATCCACCTGAGCTGGCGTTATGTACCCGACGTGCTTATATCGAACGATACCGTTTGCGTCGACCAGGAAGGTTTCGGGCACGCCATACACGCCGAGCTCGAAACCCAGGTCACCGGCAGGATCAAAGATGTTGACCTCGAAAGGTTTTCCAAACTCTTCAAGAAACTGTCGCCCCAGGTCACGTGTGTCTTTGTAGTTGATGCCCACCATCTGAATGCCGCGTTCGGAGAGCGCCAGTAGCTGGGGCATTTCCTCCTTGCAGGTCGGGCACCAGGACGCCCAGACATTGACCAGAGACATCTGCCCGCGAAGCAGGGATTCATCCACCTCGGTGTCAGGGTCCTCTAGCGTCGGAAGCGTGAACGCGGGAAACGCCTGGCCTATCAGGGCCGACTCGCGAGCACTGGGGTCCAGCGAAAGCCCCCGGTACAAAAAGAAGGCCAGGCCAAGGAACACCACAAAAGGAAGCATCAGCAACAGGCGGCGCATCATGCGCGAACCTCGCGCGCCGGCCTCATCGATTCCCGGTCAGCTGCAGCGGCACGGCGGCGACGATAGCGACGATCCGCCACAGCCAGCACGCCCCCGGAGGCCATCAGCAGCGCACCCAGCCAAAGCCAGCGTACAAATGGCTTGACCTGTAGGCGCATTGCCCAGCTGCCGTCGTCCAGTTCCTCCCCCATGGCCACGTAAAGGTCCCGCAACAGGCCGGGGTCGAGTGCGACATCGGTCATCGGCTGCCCACGGGCAATGTACAGGCGCTTCTCCGGGTACAGGGTGGTGACAATCCGGCCTTCACGGGCAACCTCGATGGTCGCCGT
>NZ_DFMB01000012.1:3229-4006 GCF_002375325.1 Marinobacter sp. UBA3604 | reverse complement strand
CACCTGCTCACCGATATCAAGCCGCACATTACGCTCCATGGCGTAGTTCGACACCATCACCACGCCCACGATGGTGACGGCCAGGCCCACGTGGCCGACCACCATGCCCCAGTATGAAGGGGTCAACTTACGCAATCCGGCCAGCGCAGAGGACGCATTGCGGACTTTATCAAACAGGTCGCGCACCAACGCCAGTACTACCCACAGGGCCGCCACCATCCCCAGCGCCACGGCGACATTCCACTGGCCGTTGTAAAGAAACGGTATCGATACCGCAATCGCCAGTGCGGCCAGACCCGCCCCCAGTAGTCGCCGGAACAGCTCGCGACCGGGCATCTGCTTCCAGCGTGCGACCGGCCCCAGCCCCATAAAGGCACAAAGCATGACGGTCAGTGGCACGAACAGGCTATTAAAGTAAGGCGCGCCGATACTGATTTTGCCCAGCCCGAGTGCATCCAGGATCAAGGGGTACAGGGTGCCCATCAGGACCGTGATCGTCATGATGACCAGCAAAATATTGTTGATCAGCAACAGAGCATCCCGGGAAAGCCAGCTAAAGCCCGCGTTGGCGCTCATTCGCGGCGCCCGTAGCGCAAAGATCAACAGCGAGACGCCGACCGTTATTCCCAGCAACGCCAGAATGAAGAGCCCCCGAGATGGATCATTGGCAAAGGCATGAACCGAGGTAAGTACCCCTGAACGCACCAGGAAGGTGCCCAGTAACGAGAGTGAGAACGTGAAAATCGCCAGCAGCGCCGTCCAGCTCTTGAACGTGCC
>NZ_DFMB01000012.1:2425-2923 GCF_002375325.1 Marinobacter sp. UBA3604 | reverse complement strand
ACCCAGCGCGTCCAGGCCGCATCCAGACGCCCCTCAATCAGCGCAGCGATGGCAAAAGCAAAGACCACAGAAAAACCCACATACCCCATGTAAAGCATCGGCGGGTGGATGATCAGGCCAACATCCTGCAACAATGGATTCAGATCGGCACCGTCGGTTGGTATGCCGGGAAGCAGGCGATCGAAGGGGTTGGACGTAACGACGATAAAAAGCAGAAATCCTGCGCTGACGACACCCAGAACCCCCAGAACCCGTGCCAGCATATCNNGCCGTCCAGCTCTTGAACGTGCCGCGTTTTTCCGTGACCGCCAGTGAATGTATCAGCGCTGTCCCGCTCAGCCAGGGCAGGAGCGATGCATTTTCCACCGGATCCCAGAACCACCAGCCTCCCCAACCCAGTTCATAGTAGGCCCACCAGCTACCCAGAGCGATGCCGAGGGTCAGAAAGGCCCAGGCAATGTTGGTCCACGGCCGAACCCAGCGCGTCCAGGCCGCATC
>NZ_DFMB01000012.1:1233-2126 GCF_002375325.1 Marinobacter sp. UBA3604 | reverse complement strand
AACAGCACCGAGCCTTCATGAGATCCCCAGACGGCGGTGAACTTGTAGTACCAGGGCAGCATCGAGTTCGAATTACGGGCCACATAGTCCACGCTGAAATCATCCAGAAGAAAACTGGCGGTCAGGCTGGCATAAGAAACCAGTAGAAAGGCAAATTGCCCCCATGCCATGGGCTCTGCAAATGCCATCCACAACGGGCGCCGGGTGGCGGCTCCCAGCAAGGGCACGGTCGCCTGAAGCAGCGACAGGCAAAGTGCAATCAGTAACGCGAAGAGACCAACTTCAGGGACTGTCAGGGTTAGCATTTCGGGGCCGTGTTCGGTTAAGGGTTCGGCAATGACCGAACCTATCGGCGAGGGTTTCTCAGGTATTGCTTCGTCAGCCAGCCGCAAGGCCGGCTGACGAATTCCTTGTTACTTCCGACCAGGTTGGCGGGTAACGCGCAGATACGGTGTCTGCTCATCCCAGCCGTCGGGGAAGCGCTCTTTCGCCTCTTCGTTGGAGAGCGACGGAACGATGATCACATCCTCGCCATTCTTCCAGTCCACCGGCGTGGCCACTTTGTGGTTGTCGGTCAACTGGAGCGAATCAATGACGCGCAGGATCTCGTCCAGATTGCGCCCGGTGCTGGGCGGATACGTTAGCATCAGACGGATTTTTTTCGCGGAATCAATAATGAATACCGTTCGAACAGTCACCTTGGGATCGGCTTTTGGATGGATCATTCCGTACAGGTCTGCGACCACCTGATCCTTGTCTGCCAACAGGGGAAAATTGAGCCCCTTGCCCTGGGTTTTCTCGATATCCTTCGCCCAGTCTTTATGGGAGTCGAGCGGGTCGACGGAGACCCCGATCAGCTTTACACCGCGACTGGCGAACTCGTCCTTACGCTT
>NZ_DFMB01000012.1:0-948 GCF_002375325.1 Marinobacter sp. UBA3604 | reverse complement strand
GTCAGTACAGACGATATCTTTAAAGTCAACTTTAAGGTCAAGGCGTTTGTCAGATGTTTTTTAGCCTGATCCATCGAGCTCGACGTTCGTGCCCGATTTTTCGGGTATAAAACTGACATAGAGGAAAAGCACGGTGCCCAGCACAATGGCGATATCGGCAAGGTTAAAGGCTGGCCAGTGCCAGGATTGCCAATAGACATCAAAGGAATCCACAACATAGCCACGAAATATCCGGTCAATCAGGTTGCCCATGGCACCGCCAAGAATAAGGCTGTACGCGATGGCTTCTCCCCTGCGGCGGCACTGAAGAATCAGCCCGATCAGTACAATCGAGACAACTACCGCGACTGAGATAAGAAAGTACCGCTGCCAACCTCCGCCATCGGCAAACAGGCTGAATGCGGCACCGGTGTTCCAGACATGCACCCAGTTAAAGAACGGGGTCACCGGAATCGACTCGCCATACGCCATTGACTGCTGGACCGACCATTTTACAACCTGATCAGACGCCGCAATCAGGCCCGAAATAGCCAGCAGGCCATACGGCAAGAGTTTTTTGGTAACGATGGACATTGTTTAACCCTTGAGCGCCAGGATGCGCCTGGCACCGTTGAGTACGATAATCCCCGCGATGCTGCCGATGATAAGGTCCGGATAATTGGAGCCAGTCCACGCGACCAGGGCGCCAGCGGTAATGACCCCCAGATTGATCACCACATCGTTGGCTGAGAATATCCAGCTCGCCTTCATGTGGGCACCGCCCTTCCGATGTTTGGATATCAGCAGCAGACAGGTGGTGTTGGCGATCAATGCGATGAACGCAATCCCCATCATTACCAGCGACTCAGGCTCACTGCCGAAGACAAAGCGCCTCACCACCTCTGCGAGTACGCCCACAGCCAGTATCAGTTGGAGTACGCCCGCAAGATGCGCCGCACGCACCTGCAT
>NZ_DFMB01000028.1:0-79489 GCF_002375325.1 Marinobacter sp. UBA3604 | reverse complement strand
TCCGCAGTAGCGGGGTAGAACCCGATCGTACCAGACCTTCATTTGCCGGCAGGCTTCCTCGATGACCCAGTTGCCAATGGGCACGATCAGCCCGGAGCTCTCTGCCAGCGGGAGAAAACGATCGGGTGACAGGAATCCGTGATCGGGGCTTTGCCATCGCAGTAGGGCTTCGAGGCCAGTCATGGGGCCGTCTGGTGCAACAAACTTGGGCTGATAATGCAGTACCAGCTCGTTGCGGCTGACGGCCTGCCGCAGATTTTGCTGCATTTGCATCTGCAGGTGCACATTGGCGTTCATGCCGTGTTCGAAAAAGCAGTAGCCGTTGCGGCCCTGTTTCTTGGCGTGATACATGGCGGCGTCAGCATTCACCATCAGCTCATGTTCGGTTTTACCGTCCTGGGGGTAAATCGCGATGCCGACACTGGTGGAAATGTGAAGGGGGATATTCGAAGTCTCGTAGGGCTGCTCAATGGCATCAATTAACCGTTGCGCAAATACGGCGGAAGTTTCCGGTGAGCAGGGTTCTAATAATAGTACAAATTCATCCCCTCCAAGCCTCGCGGCTGTGTCTCCCTCACGTTTGTTTGAAAGCAGGCGATGCGCCACCTCTTTGAGCAACTGATCTCCGACATGGTGCCCGTGCATGTCGTTGATCGCCTTAAAGCCGTCCAGGTCCAAAAACAGTACGGCAAACTCACCGTTGTTTCTCTCGGCTCGGTGTATCGCTTGCTCCAGCCGATCTCCCAATAGAACACGATTTGGTATGCGGGTCAGGTTGTCCTGCAGGGCGAGCTTTATGAGTTCGTTATTGGCGTCATCGAGTGAGTTGGACAGTTGGCTGGTGCGTACATCAAGCATTGACACAATTAGAGCAATGGCGAACACCGCAAGGCTGACAATGATGACCAGCACAGCCAGCCACTTTGTATCGATCCCGCTGTTGGCCGCGCCGCAAAAGCTGTCGATCGGGAATTTGGAGGCCGCCATTCCGGTATAGTGCATGCCGATAATGGCGCACCCCATAACCAGGGACGCGCCAATGCGGCCGAAGGTGGCGCGCTTGCTTTCCTCTCGCAGTCGAAACGCCAGCCAAAGGGCGGCAGTGGCCGCGACAATGGCGATAACAATGGATAGCCCCACCAGCCAGGGTACATAGAAAATGTACGGATGCATGAGCAATGCTTCCATACCGATGTAGTGCATGCTGGCTACACCCAGGCCCATCAGTAAACCACCCGATAGCAGCCGCCCCCAGGGCAGCGTGTCCTGACACACCAGATAAAGGGCGAACGCAGAACACGCTATGGCGATAACTAATGACAGCAGGGTGAGGGGGACGTCGTAGCCTAGCTCGATGGGAAGGCTAAAGGCGAGCATGCCGATAAAGTGCATGGACCAGATGCCAAAGCCCATGGCGATGGAACCGCCAATCAGCCATAGAACCGCAGAGCGGCCCGATGCGCTGGAGACACGGCTGGCCATGTTCCAATATTAAGTAGGCAGTAGATGAGGTAGTTCTCTCCAATTCAGTCATTTCCTTTACATTTTTCAATAACGCTATTACCTATCATTTTTTAGGACCAATTGTTCTAGGGGTATTCATTGAAATGACAGAGTGTCACGTCTAGTTTCGATTCAGGGGTGAGCTCAATGATTGACTACGCCCCAATAACAACAATCAAGGAGGGATGCCTGTGAAAACGAGCATCAAGAACCAACTGCTAGTTGTTCTTATTCTACTGGGCGTAACAGGCCCGGCGATGGCTGAGCTGGGTGACTATGGTTTCTGGCGAACACTCGGGAATCTGGTTAATCCACCGGCAGCGGATAACCCGGTTACTGCAGCTCAGCGTCAGGGTGACTACCCCTTACTTGCCAACCCGCCGGGGTTCAACGATGGTTTTTCGCCAGGCAACTATTACGCCTGGCAAACCATTCCCCTGGCACCCGAAACCGGCGCTGTCTGTGGTAACGGCTCTGAGTACAAGTTCTTTGTGAACCGCGTGCCGAACACCAGTAATACGATTATCTACCTGGAAGGGGGCGGCGCTTGCTGGGATTACGAGAGCTGCTCTGGCCAGACGGGCATTCGGGGAGCCCGCAACCCGGACGGTATTCCCGATGACTACATGAACCTGACAAACCCCAGTGCCAGCTTGGTCAGTCCGTTTGTGGTGCGCCTGAATCCACTGACATCGGTCAAGACCCAGAACTGGAACATGGTTTATATCCCGTACTGCACGGGAGACGTCTACTCCGGTGACAAGGTGGCCGTGTACGAAGATCCGGAAGGGGAAGCGGAGCCTTTGATCTGGCATCACAATGGCCTTCGCAACACCCGCGCTGCGATTTCGTGGGTGAAGGATAATCTGCAGCGGCCGAAGCAATTGCTGACGACCGGATGCAGTGCCGGCGGCCTGGGCAGTTTGACCAATTATCACCCGACTCGCCGAGATATGGAGCCCAACCGGGGGTACATGATCAACGACTCTGGACCTGCCTTCAGTGCGCCTTCCGGAGCGGATCCAGAAGCTTATCCTTCGGTGTTGTTGCAGTCGTTTATCCGTGATGCCTGGGGGTTGGATCAGCCCAATGGTCCGCTGGAATACCTCAGTGACGGGCTTCCACTGATGAACCTGAACGATCTCGGCTCACTGTATACGGCCCTTTCTGCGGAGCTACCGAATGATCGGATGGGGCATACGCATTTCTGGCAGGATCTGAATTACTCCTCCTATTCTTACGAGCGTTTCTATCCGGAAATCGAGAATGCGCCGGATCAGGCTACCAAAGAGGCGTTGATCCACGAACGCTGGTATACGGATACAGAGCGCCTGAAGGGTACCCTGTCCAACCTGAATAATTTTGGGTATTACCTGCCATGGTTCCGCGATGTGAACGAGAGCCACTGCACCACAATTATTGAGTTTGCCAACTCAGACATTCAGGAAGCCGGGCTGGAGCTGGATGACTTTGTGGCCAATGTGTTGAACGGAAGCGGTGCAGTCATGCAGGCCTCTGAAACCGATCAGCAGGCTGACTACAACAAGCCGTTCAATCCGCTCTACTGGGCACTTGATCAGCTTCTGTAGAACATTGGGTATCAGGTTCTCCGGAACCGGGGAACCCGCCGATAGGGATGGCGATGCGTTACTGAGGCGCATCGCCATTTTTGTTGGCGGCCACACGGGCTTCCAGCAATCGCTGGCGTAAGTACTCGTTGCGGGTCATTCCTGCAGGCACTTTGTCCATTGCCATCACCTCTTGCACGATTTGTTTCTCCTGCTGCTTATAGGCTTCAAACTCCGGCCTGGGTTTGGCCAGCCATTCTTCTTTGCGTGCCTGCGCAGCGGCATTATGCCGGTCAATCAGGCCTTGCAACGCCCGTTTCTGCGCGGCTTCGTCTTCGATGGTGAGTTTTGTCATGGCAATGCGAACCATCAGGCTCTCTGCTGCGCTGACCTGTCCCAGGCGTTCGTACTCAGCCAGGCGCTGTTCCAGCATTGCAGCCTCCGCTGCGCGCTCTTCCGAAGACAGGCTCTTGGCGTTCGCAAAGAAGGTGTGCAGTTCTTCCTCAAAGTCGAGCCGGTTGGCCAGCTCCAGCGTTTGCGGGTTGTCCAGTAAAGCCTGTTGTTCGGCTGTAAGCCCGCTGCTCTGATTTTGGCTGGTCGATTGTGGCTCTTGAGTCAGTGCCTGGGTAGCTTGCGGGTTGCTGATCGATTTTTCGGTGTCAACAGAGGAGTCAGTCTGGCTCAGCCAAAAAGAAATACTGGCCGTGACGGCAACGATGCCGATGGCAGATGCGAGAGCAATTCGTTTCATGGCAGTCCCCCTTGTTATTATTGCCCTGATTCCAATTCAGGCTTGGCCTGGTCCAGTAAACGCGACAGGTAATCACTATATTAGCGCAAACCGCTGTAGGCGTAGCTAACGTTCCCAAGCACTGGGGAGTTGATCTCCCCATACGGGCCTTAATCTGTCTGCTACAGTGGCAGCGCACTTACATCCATTGTTGGTCCCAGGAGAAAAGCCTCATGAAGCCAACCCTATGCGTTTTCGTCGTTCTGACTGTATTCAGCCTAAATAGCTGGTCCCAAGAGGTCGATTACGATAAGCGCAACCTGCACATCTTTTGCGCCTCACATCTGAAGATGCTCAGCGGCACACTTGATGAAGGAGGCGATGAATATAAGGCACTGATGTTTATGTCCGGTGTTCACCGGGACGAGGCAACCGGGATGGGTGCCACGGAAAAGCACTTCAGCGACGTGAACACCTATCTGAAAAAAGTACGCAACACCAGCAAACCGAAGTGGAGTAGCCTGACATCCCGAAGTAAGGAGCTGTGTTTTCCCCAGTCCTGACGACAGGGTTGGCCAACGGGATCTATAGTGAAGGGCATGAATGTCTGAAATCTGGCTCGCATGGAGGTCATCCGATGACGAAACAGACGAAGAATCAACCGCGCAATGTTGCCACGAAGCTGATCGAGTCACACCTGGTGTCGGGAACGATGAAGGCCGGCGAGGAAATCGGGCTGAAGATCGATCAAACGCTGACCCAGGATGCAACCGGTACCCTGGTTATGCTCGAGCTGGAGGCCATGGGGCTCGGCCAGGTCAAAACTGAATTGTCCGCGCAGTACGTTGACCACAACCTGCTGCAGACCGACAACCGCAACCCTGACGATCACCTGTTTCTGCGCAGTGCCTGCGAGCGGTTCGGCCTGTGGTTCAGCCCGGCCGGGTCCGGCGTCAGCCATCCGGTGCACATGGAACGCTTTGGGAAACCTGGCAAGACCCTTCTTGGCTCCGACAGCCATACCTGTGCTGCCGGTTCCCTGGGAATGCTGGCAATGGGGGCTGGCGGTCTGGCTGTGGCCATGGCCATGTGTGGAGAGCCGTTCTACCTCAACATGCCCAAGGTCATGGGTGTGAAGCTGACCGGGAAACTGCCGGATTGGGTGAGCGCCAAGGATGTCATCCTGGAAATGCTTCGCCGCCACGGCGTGAAGGGCGGCGCCGGGAAAATCATTGAGTACTACGGGCCGGGCCTGAAAGGCCTGTCCGCGATGGACCGCCATGTGATCGCGAATATGGGGCAGGAGATGGGACACACCGCTACGGTGTTCCCGGCGGACGATGCGGTGCGGGATTTTCTCAGGCAGCAACAGCGGGCAGACGATTTCCAGAGGCTGGAAGCCGACCGCGGCGCCACCTACGACCTGCATGACGAGATTGATCTGGGAAAACTGGAGCCGTTGATTGCACTCCCTAGCAGTCCAGGGAAGGTGTTTCCGGTGAGGGAAGTGGCTGGCGAGCCAATCTACCAGGCCTATATTGGGTCCTCTGCGAATCCTGGCCTGAGGGATTTTGCAGTTCCTGCGATGATGGTCAAAGGCCGCCAGGTTCGCGAGGGAGTATCTTTCGATATCAACCCCACATCGCGTCAGGTTCTGGAAAACCTGGTTGAACTGGGTCATCTTACCGATCTGCTCAGCGCTGGGGCGCGCCTGCACCAGACCGGCTGCAATGGTTGCATTGGCATGGGGCAGGCACCGGCAACGGATCAGATCAGCCTGCGCACTGTTCCGCGGAATTTTGCCGGCCGTTCGGGTACCTCTGAAGACAAGGTCTGTCTGTGTAGCCCCGAAACAGCCACGGCCTCTGCCTTGACCGGCGTGATTACTGACCCACGTGATCTCGATATGAACTATCCTGTGTTCGACGAGCGCAGCACCTTTTATGTCGATGATCGCAATATCCGCCCGCCGGCGAAACACCCGGAACTGACCGTGGTGGAGAAGGGGCCGAACATCAGCACCCTGCCGACGTTTGAGGCGCTGCCTGACTCGTTGAAGGCGCCGGTTCTGCTCAAGGTTGGTGACGATGTTTCCACCGACGATATCCTGCCTGCCGGCTCCCGGATACTGCCGTTTCGCAGTAACATTCCTGCCATCAGCGAGTTCACTTATACCCGGCTGGACCCAACCTATCCGGAACGGGCAAAACAGCATCAGGACACGGGCTCTCTGATCGTTGGCGGTGACAACTACGGCCAGGGGTCAAGCCGTGAACATGCGGCGCTGGCGCCCCGTTATCTGGGTGTGCGAGCAGTGATTGCCAAGAGTTACTCGCGCATACACTGGCAGAACCTGTCGAGCTTTGGTGTGTTGCCTTTGAGCTTTGTCACTCCGGAGAACTTCGATAGTATCGAGCAGGGCGATGAATTATCGATTGAGGGGCTGGTTGAAGCATTAAAAGCCGGGGACAGCATTGTTGCGAAAAACACCCGTAACGGCGAACGTTATGAACTGACGCATGAACTCAGCGAGCGTCAGGTCCGTATGGTAATAGAAGGCGGACTGCTGAACATGATGCGCCAGGAACTGGCCGCGTGAGGCCTTGTTGCCAATAGATCCACTAAATTGAGGAAGAATGAATGACCGATGATACCTACACGCCCCCGAGAGTCTGGAAATGGGATGCCGAGAGCGGCGGAGCCTTCTCGCAGATCAATCGCCCGATTGCCGGCCCCACTCATGAGAAAGAGTTACCGGTAGGGGAGCACCCGTTTCAGGTCTATTCACTGGCGACCCCGAATGGCGTGAAGGCCACGATCATGTTTGAGGAACTGTTGGCCAAGGGCATCAAGGAAGCGGAATACGATGCCTGGCTAATCCGCATCACCGAGGGTGAGCAGTTTGGCAGTGGTTTCGTGAACGCAAACCCGAACTCCAAGATCCCGGCAATGATGGACCACACCCACAAGCCGGCCGTCCGCGTGTTTGAATCCGGCTCCATCCTGCTTTACCTCGCTGAGAAGTTTGGCGAGTTCCTGCCGACGGACATTGTGGCGCGCACGGAAACCATGAACTGGTTGTTCTGGCAAATGGGCAGTGCGCCGTTCCTGGGCGGTGGGTTTGGCCATTTCTACGCCTACGCACCGGAAAAATACGAATACCCGATCAACCGCTACACCATGGAAGTGAAGCGCCAGTTGGATGTGCTGGATCGGCAACTGGCCGACAATCGCTACATTGCGGGCGACGAATACACCATCGCGGATATGGCGATCTGGCCCTGGTACGGCGCACTGGTGAAAAACAAGGTGTATGAAGCGGCGGAATTTCTGGAAGCGCATACCTACAAGAACGTGGTGCGTTGGGCCGATGAGATCGCAGAACGCCCGGCGGTCAAGCGTGGATTGATGGTAAACCGCACCTGGGGCGAGGAGAGCAGGCAGTTGCATGAACGGCACGACGCCAGTGACTTCGAACTGCGCACTCAGGACAAGCTGGAGCCTTCCGGAGAGAAGTAATGGCGGCATCGGTTGGCTGGAGGAGAGTGGTGCTGGCGTTCATCGTCGCGTTGATCGTGGGCTCCGTGCTGGGCAGCCTTGTGCAAACCCAGTTCAATCTCCAGGCGCTGGAAGGCCTGGGGGTTGAAATCAGTATGGCGACCCGTTTGCAAACCACAGTTCAGGATCTTCTGAACTTTGCCCCTTTGTACGCCATCCTCTTCGGGCTCAGTTTCCTGTTCTCTCAGGGTGCTGCGTCTCTTGTGGCCCGGCTGGCTGGTCAATCAGGCCGTTTGTGGCTGTGCCCGCTTGCCGCAGCTGTGGGATTGTGGGCGACCTTGCGGATTGTGGATGCATTGGCGCCCATGCCTACGTTGATCGCTGCCACGCGGGATATGGGTGGACTGTTGGCCATGCTGGTAACGGCTGCTCTCTCTGGTTTGTTGTTTGCCGTTCTGGTTTCCCGGTTGCCCCGTAAAAATGACAATGCCTCGGCAGTGCCTGTTGCGATGCTTCTGATGGTTGCTGGGGCGGTTCTGCCTGAATCTGATGCCATAGCGGATGAGGCGACAGACTATACGATTGAAACTGTGGCCAGCGGCCTGGAGCATCCCTGGTCACTGGCGTTCCTGCCCGATGGGCGCATGCTGGTTACTGAAAGGCCGGGTCGGTTGCGAATGCTGACGGCCAACGGCGACCTGATGCCGGAACCGCTGGATGGTGTGCCGGAGGTTTTCGCATCCGGCCAGGCAGGGCTGTTTGATGTGCTTCCCGCCAGGGACTTCGAGGAGAGCCGACGGATTTACCTGAGTTATGCCTGTGGCACCATGGATGCCAATCACACCTGCCTGGCCAGGGGGCAACTGGGAGAGCAGGGCCTGGAGAATGTGAGCGAACTATTCCGGGTACAACCGGCCAAGAAGGGCAGCGCTCATTATGGAGGGCGGATGGTATGGCTGCCGGATGATATGCTGGTGTTAACCCTCGGAGACGGTTTCGACTACCGCGAGCAGGCCCAGCGCCGTCAAAACCACATTGGCAGTATTGTGCGTCTTAACCCGGATGGCAGCGTGCCGGACGACAACCCTTTTGCAGGGCACGACACCTACCAGGGTGAAATCTACAGCTATGGCCATCGCAATGTGCAGGGGCTGGCCTACGACAGCGAACAGGGCCGGCTGATTGCTCATGAACACGGGCCCCGGGGTGGTGATGAGATCAACGTCATTCGCCCGGGCGCCAACTACGGTTGGCCGGTCACCACCCATGGGCTGGACTATACCGGTGCGCGGGTAACCCCGTTCGAGGAGCGTGAGGGTGTCGAGGCGCCGCTGCTGCACTGGACGCCATCCATCGCCCCTTCGGGCATGACCGTTTACACCGGCGATCTATTTCCTCAGTGGCAGGGTGATCTGCTGGTTGGCGGGCTGGTGACCCGGCAGGTGCATCGTGTCCGGTTGGCGGACGGCGAGGCAACGGAAGTGGAAACGCTGTTCGGTGAGCTGGACGAACGCATCAGGGCCGTCGTAACGGGCCCTGAGGGTTCGGTTTATCTGCTGACGGATAATGCTGACGGACGTGTTTTGAAAGTTACGCCAGACTAGAGCGAGTGTCTGGGCCTGGCTCAAAAGCGCCCTAGCGTGGCCGGCGATCACCTTCCATGATCTTGGCCACAAACACCGCTTTACCGTACTCCTCGAACGACCATTTCATGGTGTCTGAGAGCACGCGCATTACCTCGTCGTACTCACCGAACATTTCGGTGCTCATGCGGCCCGGAAAGATCTCCAGCCCTGTTTTTTCAAGCCGCTCGATAACGGCACGAATGGGCGGCTTGTAGTCATCGGTGAGTGGGTAGCAGCTCAGTTGAACGGATAAAAACATAATGCCTCCCGGGGCTGTGTGCCCCTCAATAGCCCATGGCTGAGGATGTGCTGCGGCGCGGGTCTGCACCGCCGTAGAGGGTTCCTTCAGTATCGATCAGTATGCTCTGGATGGCGCCCATGGCACTTTTTGTCACCACCTTGTGCCCCTTTTCCTCCAGCAGCCTCACGGTATCCGGGCTGATGCCCTGTTCAATGCGGATCTCGTCTGGCAACCATTGGTGGTGAATCCTTGGGGCACTCACCGCAGACTGAATGTTCATGCCATGATCAATCACATTCAGCAGCACCTGCAAGGTTGTCGTGATAATTCGGGACCCGCCGGGGCTTCCCGTAACCAGATAGTTGCGACCATCGCGCCTGACAATGGTCGGCGACATGGAGCTCAGCATACGCTTGCCGGGTTCCACCTTATTGGCTTCGCCACCAATCAGTCCATAGGCGTTGGGTTCGCCGGGTTTGGCACTGAAGTCGTCCATTTCGTTGTTCAAAAGGAACCCCGCCCCGTCAACGGTGATGCCGGACCCGTAGCTGAAATTAATGGTGTAAGTATTGGAAACTGCGTTGCCCCAGCGGTCGACAACGGAGAAGTGGGTGGTTTCCGGGCTTTCATAGGCCCCGGGGTTACCGGCACTGATCTCGGTCGAAGGCCGGGCTTTGGCCGGATCAATGGTTTTACGCAACGCTTCGGCATAGGCCTTGCTGGTCAGGCCCTTTAGCGGCACCTCCACAAAGTCAGTATCTCCGAGGTATTCCGCGCGGTCGGCATAGGCGAGCTTCATGGCTTCGGCCATGTGATGAATACCGGCGGCGGAGTTATGACCGAACTCGGCCAGCGGGTAGCCTTCAAGAATGTTCAGAATCTGCACAATGTGAGTGCCACCAGAGGAGGGCGGTGACATGGAATAGATATCATGTCCGCGGTAGGTGCCATGAACCGGCTGGCGGATTCTGGGGCGGTAGTTCTTCAGGTCCTGAAGGGTGATCAGGCCGTCGTGACGTTCCATTTCCTGGACGATGAGTTGCGCGGTCTTGCCCTGATAGAAGCCATCGACGCCTTGATCGGCAATACGCTGAAGGGTGTCGGCAAGCTCCGGTTGCCGAAATCGCTCGCCTGGTTGCCACGGAGAAGCGTCCTCTTTATAGAAGGTTGCGAGAGTTGCCGGCCAGCGCTGCAGTCGTTCCCGCGCCTGTTCCAGGCCCTCGGTGAAGCGTGCGGGTACAATAAAGCCTTCCCGCGCCAGTTTGATCGCCGGGGCCAGGGCCTGTTCCAGCGACAGCGTACCGTGGCGTTCGAGCGCCATCGCCAGGCCGGCGACGGTGCCGGGCACGCCGGACGCCTTGTGGGTGAAACGGCTGCGATTCTCGACCACGTTGCCATTGTCGTCCTGGAACATGGTTTCGGTGGCAGCGGCCGGTGCTTTCTCCCGATAGTCGATGGCCTCAACCGCTTCACCGTTGCCCGGAGCGTAGAGCATAAACCCGCCGCCGCCGATGTTGCCCGAGCGCGGCTGGGTGACCGCCAGGGCGAATCCCGCCGTAACGGCGGCATCCATCGCATTGCCGCCATTCTTCAGCACGTTCAATGCGACTTCCGTTGCCAGGGTGTGGCTGGTGGCCACCATGCCGTTCCTGGCCTGTACCGGGTGGTGGCGCTCTCCTTCCAGAATGGCCTCTGCGGTCACCGGCTGTAGAGGTAGCAGCAGCGCCAGGGCGATCATCATTCTCGCGGCCAGTGAGCGGCTCGCGACGGCTTTTCGGGTACGTACCTGTAGGGGGTGTCTATCCATGTTTCTGTGCCTCGTTTCTGGTGCTCAGATAAGCTATCATAGCCGGTCATTTTTAAGGGTGTGAAATTGCGCGCCCGTGATCCCGGATCAGATTAAGGAAAGGCTTCCATGGAGCATACCTATCGTCTTGTGATTTCCTGCCCGGATCGGGTGGGGATTGTTGCCAAGGTCAGTAACTTTCTGTCGACCTATAATGGCTGGATTACAGAGGCGAGCCACCACTCCGACACCCAGACCGGGTGGTTCTTCATGCGGCATGAGATCAAGGCCAGCTCGATCCCTTTCGGCCTGGACCAGTTCCGCACGGCCTTTGAGCAGATTGCCCGCGAGTTCAATATGAACTGGCACATTGCTGATTCGGCCCAGCCCAAGAAAGTGATCCTGATGTGCAGCAAGGAATCCCATTGCGTGGCGGATCTGCTCCATCGCTGGCACAGCCGCGAGATCAATGCCGAAATCGTGGCGGTTATTTCCAATCATGAAGACCTCCGGCGCATGGTGGAGTGGCATGAGATACCCTATCACCATATTCCGGTGAACCAGAACAACCGCGACGAGGCTTTCGGTGAAGTGGATGGCCTGATAGAAGGCTATGAAGCCGATGTGGTTGTTTTGGCCCGGTATATGCAGATCCTGCCCGGTAGTCTGTGCGAGAAGTACCCGGGCAAGGTGATCAACATTCATCACAGCTTCCTGCCTTCGTTTGCGGGTGCCCGCCCATACCACCAGGCCTACAGCCGGGGTGTGAAGCTGATTGGCGCCACCTGCCACTACGTAACCCAGGATCTGGACGAAGGCCCCATCATCGAGCAGGACGTGGTCCGCATCAGCCACAGCGACTCCATTGAAGACATGGTTCGGCTGGGCAAGGATGTGGAGAAAAACGTGCTGTCGCGGGGCTTGCGGGCACACATTGAAGACCGTGTGATTACCTACGAAAACAAGACTGTGGTTTTTGACTGACGGCCACCGCCATATCCCCCGCTAAGGGGTTGAATGTGGTAGTATTGGCCGCTTGTTAAAGAATAACTATGGGGCGCTCTGAACGGCCCTGAAACGACTTCCAGCAAATGCAAAGGAACCTTTCTCGATGGGTGAGTTAGCCAAAGAGATCCTGCCGGTAAATATTGAAGACGAGCTCAAACAGTCCTATCTCGATTACGCCATGAGCGTCATCGTGGGGCGGGCACTTCCAGACGTGCGCGACGGCCTCAAGCCGGTGCATCGCCGCGTACTGTTTGCCATGTCCGAACTCAACAACGACTGGAACAAGGCCTACAAGAAATCCGCCCGTGTGGTGGGTGACGTCATCGGTAAGTATCACCCCCATGGTGACTCGGCCGTTTACGACACCATTGTTCGTATGGCCCAGCCGTTTTCCCTGCGCTACCCGCTGGTGGATGGTCAGGGTAACTTTGGTTCCATCGACGGCGACAACGCGGCTGCCATGCGTTACACCGAGATCCGCATGGAGAAGGTTGCCCACTCCCTGCTGGCGGATCTGGACAAGGAAACTGTGGATTTCGTGGCCAACTATGATGGCACCGAACAGATTCCGGACGTACTGCCCACTCGGATTCCCAACCTGCTGGTAAACGGTTCCTCAGGCATTGCCGTGGGTATGGCCACCAATATTCCGCCCCATAACCTGACGGAAATTGTGAACGGCTGCCTGGCATTGATTGATAATCCGGATATGACCATCGACGACCTGATGGAGCATATTCCGGGGCCGGACTTTCCCACCCAGGGCATCATTAATGGTCGCGCCGGCATTGTTGAGGCCTACCGCACCGGCCGTGGGCGCATCTACATCCGTGCCCGCCATGAAATCGAGCACGACAAGAAAACCAACCGCGACGCCATCATTATTACCGAGCTGCCGTACCAGCTGAACAAAGCGCGGCTGATCGAGAAAATTGCAGAGCTGGTAAAAGAGAAGCGACTGGAAGGCATCTCCGAGCTGCGGGACGAGTCCAACAAGGAAGGTATCCGGGTAGTGATTGAGCTGCGTCGCGGTGAAAACCCGGACGTGGTCATTAATAACCTCTTTGCCCACACTCAGTTGCAGACGGTTTTCGGCATCAACATGGTCGCCCTGATCAACGGCGAGCCGAAAATCCTCAACCTCAAGGAAATGCTGGACGCATTTGTCCGGCATCGCCGCGAAGTGGTTACCCGCCGTACCATTTACGAACTGCGTAAAGCCCGCGAACGTGGCCATATCCTGGAAGGCCTCACGGTTGCTCTGGCGAACATCGATGAAATCATCGCGCTGATCAAGGCGTCTCCGGCTGCGGCCGAGGCGAAAGAGAAGCTGATGGCTCAGGGCTGGGCACCGGGTGACGTTCTGGCGATGCTTGAGCGGGCGGGCGAAGACGCATGCCGCCCCGATGATCTGCCGGAGATCTTTGGCCTGCGCAACGGCCTTTATCACCTGTCGCCAGAACAGGCTCAGGCGATCCTGGACCTGCGCCTGCACCGCCTGACCGGTCTTGAGACCGAAAAGCTCCAGAATGAGTACAAGGACATTCTCGAGAAGATTGCCGACCTGCTGGAAATTCTGGGTGATCCGGACCGCCTGATGCAGGTTATCCGTGAAGAACTGGAAGCGGTGGTGACCGAGTTTGGCGATACCCGTCTGACCGAAATCACCAGCTCCAAGCGTGACCTGACCATCGCCGATCTGATCGACGAGGAAGATCTGGTGGTCACCATCTCTCACGGTGGTTATGCCAAGACTCAGGCCGTCGAAGATTATCAGGCCCAGCGCCGTGGTGGTCGCGGCAAGGCCGCTACGTCCATGAAAGACGAAGATTTCGTCGAGAAACTGCTGGTAGCGAACTCCCACGACACCATTCTGTGCTTCTCCAACCGGGGCAAGGTGTACTGGTTGCGGGTGTTCGAGATTCCCCGGGCCAGCCGCGCGTCCCGCGGTCGTCCGATGGTCAACATCCTGCCGCTGGAAGAAGGGGAGCGTATTACCACCTTCCTGCCGGTTCGTGACTATCCGGAAGACCAGTACGTGCTGATGGCCACTTCGGCGGGTGTGGTCAAGAAAACGCCGTTGCCGAATTTCTCCCGTCCGCGCAGCAATGGTCTGATTGCTCTGTCGCTTGACGAGGGTGACACCCTGATTGGTACGGCCATCACCAAGGGTGATGCGGAAGTCATGCTGTTCTCCTCGGCGGGCAAGGCCGTTCGCTTCAACGAGGAAGCGGTACGTCCGATGAGTCGTACGGCTCGTGGTGTGCGTGGCATTAGAATGCCGGAAGGACATCATGTTGTGTCACTGATCATTCCGCAGGAAAACGCGGTTCTGCTGACGGCCAGTGAGAACGGCTACGGTAAGCGCACCACCTTCGACGAGTTCCCGACCTACAGCCGGGGCAGCCAGGGCGTTATCGCCATGCAGTGTTCCGAGCGTAACGGCAACCTGGTCACGGCGTTGCAGCTGTTTGAAGGCGACGAAATGATGCTGATCTCGGACAAAGGCACGCTTGTGCGTACCCGCACCGACGAAGTATCGGTTCTGAGCCGGAACACCCAGGGTGTTCGCCTGATCAAACTGAGCCAGGAAGACGAACGCCTCGTGGGTGTTGAGCGTATTGCCGAAACCGATGCCGAAGAGGTCGACGGTGAGGAAGGAAGTGATGAGCAGGGCGTATAATTTTTGTGCAGGCCCGGCAACCTTGCCGGAGCCTGTTTTGCGACAGGCACGGGAAGAGATGCTGGATTGGCGCGGCACCGGCATGTCCGTGATGGAGATGAGCCATCGCAGTGACGAGTTCGTGGAAATCGCCGAAACTGCCGAGAAAGACCTTCGGGAATTGGCCGGCGTTTCAGATGATTACGCCGTACTCTTCATGCAGGGTGGTGCGTCCAGCCAGTTCTCGACCATTCCACTGAACCTGTTGGGCGACAAGACGTCTGCGGACTACGTGAACACGGGTATCTGGTCGAAGAAAGCCATCGCCGAGGCCAGCCGTTATGGTCAGGTTAATGTCGTGGCAAGCAGCGAATCGAGTGGCTTTGCCAGCATTCCCGATCAGGATAGCTGGGCTACGAGCACCGATGCGGCTTACCTGCATTACACGCCTAATGAAACCATCGGCGGATTGGAGTTCGACTTCGTGCCGGAGAGCGGTTCCGTACCGTTGGTGGCGGATATGTCGTCCACCATGCTGTCACGCCCGCTGGACGTCTCGAAATTTGGCCTGATCTACGCCGGGGCCCAGAAGAACATCGGTCCATCCGGCCTGGTGGTCGTGATCATTCGCAAGGATCTGTTGGGCAAGGCGCTCAAGATAACGCCGACGATGATGAACTATCAGGTCATTGCGGATAATGACTCCATGTACAACACGCCGGCGACATACTCCTGGTACCTCGCAGGCCTGGTATTCAAATGGCTGAAAGAGCAGGGCGGTGTTAGGGCTATGGGTGAGGTCAATCGTCGTAAAGCCAGCAAACTGTATGGTTTTATTGATGAGAACGACTTCTACGCCAACCCGATATCCCCGCGCTTCCGATCCTGGATGAATATACCGTTCACCCTTGCAGATGACGCGCTCAACAGTGCTTTCCTGAAAGGTGCGAATGAGAGAGGGTTGCTGAACCTCAAGGGCCATCGCTCCGTGGGTGGCATGCGGGCCAGCGTCTACAACGCCATGCCAGAAGCCGGTGTCGATGCGTTGATTGACTACATGACCGTGTTTGCGAAGGAGCGGGGCTGATCATGAGCGATGAGCAGGCCCGTCTCGGGCAGTTGAGGGTCGATATTGATCGCCTGGATCAGGAAATCATGGACCTGATCAGCAAGCGCGCGGAATGCGCCCAGGAAGTGGCTCGCGTGAAGATGGAAGCCAACCCGGGTGAGGATGTGTTCTTCTACCGTCCGGAACGTGAAGCCCAGGTTTTGAGGCGTATAAAGGAGAGCAACCCCGGCCCGCTGTCCGGCGAGGAGATGGCCCGACTGTTCCGGGAGATCATGTCCGCGTGCCTGGCACTGGAAAAGCCGATGCACATCGCTTTCCTCGGGCCGATTGGCACCTTTACCCAGGCGGCGGCGCTCAAGCATTTTGGGCACTCCGTGGTCAGCGTGCCTTTGCCCGCCATCGATGCAGTGTTCCGTGAAGTGGAATCCGGCGCGGCCCACTATGGTGTGGTCCCAGTTGAAAATTCCACGGAAGGCATGATCAACCATACCCTTGATATGTTCATGTCCTCGCCGCTGAAGATCTGCGGCGAAGTGCAGTTGCGGATACATCACCACCTGATGGTGTCGCCAAAGCACCAGGGGCAGGACATTGTCCGCATTTATTCCCATCAGCAGTCGTTCGCCCAGTGCCGGCAGTGGCTGGATACCCATCGTTACGGTATTGAGCGGGTCACGGTCAGTAGTAATGCCGAAGCCGCGAGGCGCGCAGCGGAAGAGCCGGGTACGGCCGCGATCGCAGGAGACATGGCAGCGGAACTTTACGGCCTGGAAATGCTGGCGACCAGTATCGAGGACCGTCCGGACAACACCACCCGTTTCCTGATCATCGGCCGTGAGGAAGTGCCGGCCAGTGGTAACGATAAGTCGTCCATTCTGGTGTCCATGCGCAACAAGCCTGGCGCGTTGTATCAATTGCTTGAGCCGTTCCACAAGCACGGCCTGAGTCTGACCCGTATCGAGACCCGCCCATCGCCCAGTGGTACCTGGGCCTACGTGTTCTACATTGATTTTGAGGGCCATGTGGAAGATGCGCAGGTCAGCAAGGTGCTGTCAGAGATCGATGAAGAGGCGGTCGAGCTGAAGCGCCTGGGGTCCTATCCCATTGGGGTCCTGTGACAGAAACGCAAATGACTGAGGAAGGTCGAAATGTCGATTGATTACCAAAGTCTGGCGGTCAAAGGCGTGCAGGCGCTATCCCCCTACCAGCCGGGCAAGCCCATTGATGAGCTGGCCAGGGAGTTGGGCCTGAAGCCCGGTAACATCATCAAGCTGGCCAGCAACGAAAACCCTCTTGGGCCCAGCCCAAAGGCGCTGGCTGCGGTGAAGGGAGCCCTGGACGAGCTCTGTCGCTATCCCGATGGCAATGGGTTTGATCTCAAGCAGGCATTGTCGGCCCGATACGGCGTGGCGCCCGCTCAGATTACCCTTGGCAACGGTTCCAACGATGTCCTGGAGGTGATCACACGGTGCTTTGCAGATGCCTCTTCGGAAGTCGTGTTTTCCCAATATGCTTTTGCGGTATACCCGCTTGTTACCCAGGCGATCGGCGCCAAAGGTGTGTCGGTGCCCGCCAGGGACTATGGCCATGACCTCGACGCCATGGTGGAGGCGATAACAGATCGCACCGCGCTGGTGTTTGTGGCCAACCCCAACAACCCCACGGGCACGGTTCATGGCGCTGAGGTGATCGAGTCGTTTCTGGCCCGTATTCCCCCCAGGGTTCTGGTGGTTCTGGATGAGGCCTACTGCGAATACCTTCAGGGGGATGGCTATGTGGATGGCTTGTCGTTGCTCAAGCGCTATCCGAACCTGATCGTTACCAGGACATTCTCCAAGGCTTGGGGGTTGGCATCGCTGCGGGCTGGTTACAGTGTTAGCTCGCCGGACATTGCCAATGTTCTCAATCGTGTACGTCAGCCTTTTAATGTAGATTCTCTGGCTCTGGTAGCGGCGACGGCTGTGCTGAGCGATGAAGACTATCTGCGGCGCTCCTGTGAAGTGAATGCAGCCGGTATGAAACAGCTTGAGTCCGCTTTTAACGAAATGGGGCTGGAATACATTCCGTCTGCCGGCAACTTTATTGCTGTGGATGTGGGCGATCAGGCGGCTGACATCAATCAGTCGCTGCTGGAGCAGGGTGTGATTGTCAGGCCGATTGGTGGCTACGGTCTACCCAGGCATCTGCGGGTGTCGATTGGCTTGCCGGAAGAAAATGCACGGTTTATCGAAGCTTTGGCCCGTGCACTGGATACGTCCAGCGGACGGGGAGAGTAACGTGTCCGAGATTCAGCCAATGTTCCAGCGTGTTGCTGTTATTGGTCTTGGGCTGATTGGTGGTTCTCTGGCCAAAGCGATCCGCGACAATGGCCTCGCGGTTACCGTTGTGGGCGCTGACAAGCGCGCGGACGAATTGGCGCTTGGCACTGAATTAGGCATTATTGATGAAGCTGCCGGGTCGGTTGCTGAGGCTGTGGCCGGCAGCGACCTTGTGGTGCTGGCGGTACCGGTTAAGGCAACGCGGGCAGTGTTGGCGGAAATCAGGCCCCATCTTGGCGAAAACGCCGTGTTGACGGACGTCGGCAGCACCAAGTCGAGTTTCGTCAACGATGTACGAGAGGTGTTTGGTGACCTGCCCGCGAAAGTGATACCCGGCCACCCCATCGCCGGTTCCGAAAAAAGCGGCATCCGTGCGGCCAACCCTGAGTTGTTTGCCAATCACAAGGTTATACTCACGCCGGCGGAGAACGTTGGTCATCCCGACCTGGAGAAGCTCAGGGCATTGTGGGAAGGCTGTGGTGCGACGGTTCTGACCATGTCTGTGGCCTATCACGACGAGGTGCTGGCAGCCACCAGTCATCTTCCTCATCTTATTGCTTTCTCACTGGTGGATACCCTGGCAGGCGAGGACGAAAATCTGGATATTTTCCGCTACGCAGCGGGCGGTTTCCGGGACTTCACCCGAATTGCAGCCAGCGACCCGGTGATGTGGCACGATATCTTTCTTTCCAACCGGGATGCGGTGTTGCGGGTCATTGATCATTTTACCCACGATCTGGATCAGCTCCGTACCGCCATCGCCGATCAGGACAGTGCAACTCTGTTGCGGGTTTTCAGTCGCGCCAAGGCGGCGCGGGAACATTTTTCCAAGATGCTTTCAGGACAGGCTTACGTGACAAACAACAGTCAGAAACAGGTAACGTTCCGTCTTCAACCCGGCGGCCGGATTTCCGGCGAGATACGCGTGCCGGGCGACAAATCCATTTCCCACCGATCCATCATGCTGGGTGCTCTTGCCGACGGTATCACGGAAGTGAAAGGCTTCCTTGAAGGCGAGGACAGCCTGGCAACCTTGCAGGCGTTCCGCGACATGGGGGTGACCATAGAAGGGCCGGACGCGGGGTTTGTCCGCATTCACGGCGTCGGTATCAATGGTCTCCAGGCGCCGCGCGGCCCTTTGTACCTGGGCAATTCCGGTACTGCCATGCGCCTGTTCTCGGGCTTGCTGGCGGCGCAGCCGTTTGACTCCGAGCTCACCGGCGACGAAAGCCTCTCCAAGCGTCCCATGGGGCGTGTGGCAGATCCGCTGCGAGCAATGGGTGCGGTGATTGACACTGCCGAGGGCGGGCGGCCGCCTTTGAAAATCCGGGGTGGGCACGCGCTAACCGGCATTCATTATGAGATGCCGGTGGCCAGTGCTCAGGTTAAATCCTGCCTGTTACTCGCCGGTCTCTATGCCGAGGGCGTAACCTCCGTTACCGAGCCAGCTCCTACCCGGGATCATACTGAGCGCATGTTGGAAGGCTTTGGCTATCACGTGCATCGCGATACCGCGACGGCCAGCGTGACCGGTGGCGGTCGCTTGGCCGCTACCGCCATAGACGTGCCGGCGGATATCTCTTCGTCAGCGTTTTTCCTCGTTGCGGCGAGTATTGCCCCGGATTCCGACTTGACCATCCGACACGTTGGCATGAACCCGACGAGAGTCGGCGTGATTAACATCCTGCGCATGATGGGGGCTAATATAGAAGTCCTCGAAGAGCGTGTGATTGGCGGGGAGCCGGTCGCTGATCTTCGCGTTCGTTCCGCCGAACTCAAGGGTATCGACATCCCTGAGGATCAGGTTCCGTTGGCAATCGACGAATTCCCCGTGCTGTTTATTGCCGCAGTCTGCGCTGAGGGCAGAACGGTTTTGCGCGGCGCCGAAGAGCTTCGCGTCAAGGAAAGTGATCGCATCCAGGTGATGGCAGACGGCCTGACCGCGCTTGGAGTGGAAACCACCGTGACTCCAGACGGTATTGTCATTGATGGTGGCCAGACGATGACCGCTGGAACCGTGAATAGCCACGGGGATCACCGCATTGCTATGGCGTTCTCCGTCGCCTCCCTGCGGGCTGAAGGGGATATCGAGGTGACCGATTGCGCCAACGTGTCCACCTCATTCCCGGGCTTTGTGGAGTTGGCAAAGCAGACTGGCATCAATATCGCCGCCGAAGGGGCTGAGTAATGGTTGAAAGCAAGGCACCGGTTATTACCGTGGACGGCCCTGGCGGTTCCGGTAAAGGCACCATTACCCAGATGCTCGCCCGCCGGTTGGGGTGGCACCTGTTGGACAGTGGCGCGCTGTATCGCCTCACGGCACTGGCTGCGGAGCGGCAGGGCGTGTCCCTGGATGATGAGCCGTCTCTGGTAAAAGTCGCCGCCGGCCTCGATGTGGCGTTTGAGCCAACCCCACCAGGTGAGCCGGCAAAGGTACTGATGGCCGGTGTTGACGTCACCGCAGATATACGTACAGAAACCTGTGGCGACAATGCCTCGAAGGTGGCTGTAATGCAGCCTGTGCGCGACGCGCTGCTGCAGCGCCAGCGCGATTTCCAGAAGCCTCCCGGGCTGGTCGCGGACGGTCGTGACATGGGAACGGTGGTGTTCCCGGACGCGCCAGTGAAGATCTTCCTGACAGCCAGTGCCGAAGAGCGTGCGCAAAGACGCTACAGCCAGTTGAAGGACGCAGGGGTCGATGTTAATATTGACGCCCTTTTAAAGGAGATACGGGTGCGCGATGAGCGGGATATGAACCGCGCCGCCGCCCCGCTCAAGCCTGCAGACGATGCGCAAGTCATTGATTCGACGGGGTTGAGTATAGAAGAGGTGCTAGTCAGGGTTATGGCCGCAGCAGGTCAGGCCTGACTACACCTTTTTGTTGTTGAAATTCCGGATTCGGCGTTATCGGCCAGCCACTGGCTGGATCCGGATTGAAACTAACAGACCGTGTTGCTGGTAGCACGGAGTAAACTTGCGTTGATCACATAGGACACATAATGAGCGAGAGCTTTGCGGATCTTTTTGAAGAAAGCCTAAAAGAAATTGACATGCAACCAGGTTCCATCGTCCAGGGAACCGTTGTAGACGTCGATAACGACTGGGTCACCGTTAACGCCGGACTGAAGTCCGAAGGTGTTATCCCCGCCTCCCAGTTCCTCAATGAAAAAGGCGAGTTGGAAGTTGCTATCGGCGACGTTGTTGACGTAGCTCTCGACGCTGTGGAAGACGGCTTCGGTGAAACCCGCCTGTCCCGTGAGAAAGCCAAGCGCGCAGAAGCCTGGAAGGTACTTGAGAAGTCCTTCGAAGCTGAGGAAGTGGTTAAGGGTGTTATCAATGGCAAGGTCAAGGGTGGTTTCACCGTCGATCTGGCCGGCATCCGTGCCTTCCTGCCTGGTTCGCTGGTAGACGTTCGCCCGGTTCGCGATACCGCGCACCTGGAGAACAAAGAACTCGAATTCAAGGTTATCAAGCTCGACCAGAAGCGTAACAACGTGGTTGTTTCCCGCCGCGCCGTTCTGGAAGCTGAAAACAGTGCTGAGCGTGAAGCTCTGCTCGAAACCCTGACCGAAGGTCTGGAAATCAAGGGTATCGTCAAGAACCTGACCGACTACGGCGCGTTCGTAGATCTGGGCGGTGTTGACGGCCTGCTGCACATTACCGATATGGCCTGGAAGCGCATCAAGCATCCGAGCGAAATCGTCAATGTCGGTGACGAGATCAACGTCAAGGTTCTGAAGTTTGACCGTGAGCGCAACCGCGTATCACTGGGTCTGAAGCAGCTGGGCGAAGATCCCTGGGTCGATATCAAGGGTCGTTATCCGGAAGGTACCAAGGTTACTGCACGTGTAACCAACCTGACCGACTACGGCTGCTTCGCTGAGCTGGAAGAAGGCGTTGAAGGCCTGGTTCACGTGTCCGAAATGGACTGGACCAACAAGAATATCCATCCGTCCAAAGTCGTTCAGGTTGGCGACGAAGTGGGCGTGATGATTCTGGACATCGACGAAGAGCGTCGTCGTATCTCCCTGGGTATCAAGCAGTGTGTTGCTAACCCGTGGGAAGATTTCTCCAGCAAGTTCAACAAAGGCGACCGTATCTCCGGCAAGATCAAGTCAATCACTGACTTTGGTATCTTCATTGGCCTGGACGGTGGCATCGATGGCCTGGTTCACCTGTCAGACATCAGCTGGAACGAGACTGGCGAAGAAGCCGTCCGTGAATACAAGAAGGGCGACGAAGTTGAAACCGTTATCCTGTCTGTTGATCCCGAGCGTGAGCGCATCTCCCTGGGCATCAAGCAGCTGGAAAGCGATCCGTTCGCCGAATTTGTACAGCTGAACGACAAGGGCTCCATCGTGAAGGGCACGGTATCTGCGGTTGACGCAAAAGCCGCTACCATCACCCTGAACGACGAAGTTGAAGCTGTACTGAAAGCTTCTGAAATCAGCCGTGACCGTGTTGAAGACGCACGCAACGCGCTGAACGAAGGCGACGAAGTTGAAGCGAAGATCATCAGCATCGACCGCAAGAACCGCGTTATCAACCTGTCTGTGAAGTCCAAGGACGTTGAAGACGACAAGCAGGCGCTGGAAGGTGTTCGCGCCAAAGCGGCTGAATCTTCCTCTGGTGCGACCACCATCGGTGATCTCATCAAGGAGCAGATGCAGCAGCAAAACGCCAACAAGGAATAACATTTCCGGTTGGTATGAAAAAAACGGGCTCTAAGAGCCCGTTTTTTTTGTGTTTTTTTCTGGTTTGGCTAAACTAGAGGCAAGGAGCTGGTAACCGGCTATCCGATAATAATGTGAAGAGGGATGAGCCCAATGACGAAGTCTGAACTGGTAGAGCTGATTGCGTCCAAGCAGACGCAGCTTTCAGTGAAGGATGTGGAACTGGCTGTGAAAACGATTATTGAACACATGTCCCAATCACTGGCGGATGGCCAGCGAATCGAGATCCGGGGTTTTGGTAGCTTTTCATTACACCATCGCGCAGCCAGAACCGGGCGTAACCCGAAAACCGGCGAAGCCGTGCAATTACCGGCCAAATTTGTTCCGCACTTCAAGCCAGGCAAGGAGTTGCGTGAGCAGGTAAACGATAGCCTTAAAAAAGGCTTCTGATTACCCTCTTGGGGAAAGACGTTAACCAGGTCCTGAGGTAAACAACCAGGTCCGTGTGGAGCATTGCGACTATGGCCGGATTTCAGAAGGTCCTTCTCATTCTGCTGGTATTGTTTCTGGTTCTGGTAGCACTTGTTTTCTCCCTGAATAATCAGATGGCAGTCTCCCTTAATTTCCTGCTCTTTGAGACTCAGCCTCACGGTGTTGCCGTCTGGATTATCCTGTCTTTTGTGATCGGCGCTTTGATCGGAGTTCTGATTACCATGCTTGCAACCGTTCGCACATCGGTTTCCCGCCGTAACCTCGAAAAACGACTTGCTCGTACCGAGCAGGCATTGGAGAAATCCAGGGCCCAGAACGACCGGACGCTTTAATGGATATAGTGCTTCAATGGCTGCTGTTAACGGTTGCGGTGGCCGCTGGCTGGTTTGTGGGGCGAATGGGCAGCACCAGGGAACGCTCCAAAACACCGATCTCCGATGAGGAATCCGTTAAGGATCGTCTGCAATTTCTGTTCACCAACTATTCCGATCAGGCGGTTGAGAACTTCGTTCAGTCCCTGGCTGTGAACAAGGAAACAGTGGGCCTGCACCTCTCTATCGGCGCCCATTTCCGCCACAAGGGCGAGACCGACCGGGCCATTCTGATTCACCAGAACCTCCTTGCCCGTCCGGAACTGCCGCCGCGTTACTCTCAACAGGTCACCTACGAGCTGGCCATTGACTACCTGAACGCAGGCCTTCTGGACAGGGCAGAAGCGTTGCTTCATCAACTGATGGGCGACAGGGAGTACGGCCGTAAGTCTTCATTACAACTGATCGAGCTGTACCAGCAGGAAAAGGAATGGGGTAAGGCCGGGCAGGTCGCCCGTACATTGACGACCGGTGACCACGATGCCCGCATGTACAAGATGCTGGCCTATATAACCTGCGAGCAGGCTGAGGATGCCCTCAAGCACGACGACCGCTGGATGGCTCAGAAGCTGTCCAAGGAAGCGCTGGAGTACGATCGTTCCTGTGTCCGGGCCACGTTTATCATGATGAAGTTGCTCATTCGTCAGGGCAGCTACCGGGACGCGGCCAGCCAGAGCCTGAAAGTCTTCGATCAGAACCCTGAATTCGGCTCAGAAGCGGTGGACCGGCTGATGAAGCTTGAGCGCGAACACGGCGATGTTGGGCGTCTGGTCAAAAAGCTTGGCAAGTTCTACGAAGCTTGGCCGAGTACGAGCTTGCTGCTGGCGCTGGTTGAAGCCGTAGAGCGCACGTCCGGCCGTATGGCTGCAATCGAGTTGCTGCGCCGGGAACTGGAAGTCCGTCCCAGCGTCCGCGGTTTGTTGCGCCTGGTGGAACTGGCGGGCTATGAAAAAGGCATGACGACGGACGAAGGCCGTCTGGTCAGCCGCATCGGCCACTTGATACTTGCCAACCGCCCGGTATACCGATGTGTAAACTGCGGTTTCTCCGGTCAGCAATTGCATTGGCTGTGCCCCAGCTGCAAGCAGTGGGAAACCGTTCGCCCAATACAGGGCGTGGAAGCTGAGTAACCCGAAAACACGACATTCTGCAGGAAACTGACCGTGCAAACCCCCGATAATCCCCGAATCATCGTTGCCCTGGATTTCCCCTCTGATCAGCCCGCGTTGGCTCTGGTTGATCAACTGGACCCTGCGAAGTGTCGCCTTAAAGTCGGCAAGGAGCTGTTTACCCGTTCAGGGCCGGCCTTGGTTCGTGACCTGCAGAGCCGCGGCTTCGACGTTTTCCTGGATCTGAAGTTTCACGATATCCCGAACACAACGTCCGCAGCCGTAGCGGCCGCGGCGGATCTGGGTGTCTGGATGGTGAACGTACATGCCTCCGGCGGTGAGAAAATGATGACCGCCTGCCGCGACCGCCTGGAAAGCTTCGGCAAGGATCGGCCACTGCTGATTGCCGTTACTGTGCTGACCAGCATGGGGCCGGAGGATCTTGCCGGTATCGGTATCACGGATTCCCCGGAAGCCCAGGTATCCCGCCTGGCAACTCTGACCCGCAACTGCGGCCTGGACGGCGTCGTCTGCTCCGCACAGGAAGCGCCGGCGTTGAAAGCGGAGCAAGGCAAGGATTTCAAACTGGTCACCCCGGGCATCCGTCCGCTGTCTGCCGACAAGGGCGACCAGCAACGCATCATGACGCCTACAGATGCCCTCAAAGCCGGTTCCGACTACCTGGTCATCGGCCGTCCGATTACGCAGGCTGCTGATCCTCTGGCTGCGTTGGAGGCTATTCACTCTGAGGTGGTTGGCCTTTAACTTTGGTTCTTGGTCTGATTCTGTTCTAGCCTGATAGTATGGTGCTTCGGTGCGGTGGTGGCTCCCTCCCAAAAAACGCTTCTAGTACATCCATGTACGCTTGGGCTCCGCCATCCATGGCTCCGCACATTTTTGGGAGGGAGCCACCACCGCACCGGTTTGAACTTTCAGATATCGCTGTTAGGCGATTTTTATTGATAGCTGTGGTTATCGATGTTGGAGTTGTAAGCATAGGGTGCACTGGGGCAGCGTAATCTGTTTCGATAACTCCAGAGGCTGAATCAGGCGGGGTAGGGCTTCCTTCCCGAAAATGTGCGGAGCCATGGATGGCGGAGCCCAAGCGCACACGGATGTGCTTGTAGCGTTTTTCGGGAAGGAAGTCCTACCTCGCCGTGGCACCGCTACTAGCCGGCTAGAGTGCACCACACCAACAGGCTAGGGCCGAACCTAAACCCAAAGAACCAAAACGAAAAAAGCCGCTAATCCAGAGGACTAGCGGCTTTTCGGAATAGTGGCTCCCCGAGCTGGGCTCGAACCAGCGACAAACGGATTAACAGTCCGTTGCTCTACCAACTGAGCTATCGGGGAACGTCGTCGTGTGACGAGGCGCGTATATTAAGGTTACCCCAACGCCTCGTCAACCCCTTGCCAGGATTTTTAGCCCAGCGCTTTCTGCAAACGCTCAATGGCCTGCTTCAGCGTATCCAGGCTGGTGGCGAAGCTCAGGCGCATATGGCCCGGTGCACCGAAAGCGGAGCCCGGTACCAGAGCCACGCCGGCTTCCTTCAACAGCTTCTCGGCAAACTCTACGTCGTTACTGACACCCGAGTCTGCGTCAATGGCCGCCTGGAAGCTTGGGAATACATAGAAGGTCCCGTCACCGTGCAGGCATTCAACGCCGGGTAGGGCATTCAGGGCTTCTACCAGGTAGTCGTGACGTTCCTTGAACGCCGTGACCATTTCCTGCACGCAGTCCTGAGGGCCATCCAGCGCTGCCGTTGCGGCCGCCTGGGAAATCGAGGCCGGGTTGGACGTGCTTTGGGACTGGATCTTCTTCATCGCGCCGATGATTTTTGCCGGGCCAGCGGCGTAGCCGATGCGCCAGCCTGTCATCGAGTAGGCCTTGGACACACCATTGAGCACGAAAGTGCGATCGTACAGCTCCGGCGTGGCGTTCAGGATGTTGCAGAACGGCTGACCGGTCCACAGGATCGGCTCGTACATGTCGTCCGTGGCGATCATGATCTGCGGATGCTTCTTCAGCACTTCGC
This sequence comes from Marinobacter sp. UBA3604, assembly GCF_002375325.1. Classification (NCBI taxonomy): domain Bacteria; kingdom Pseudomonadati; phylum Pseudomonadota; class Gammaproteobacteria; order Pseudomonadales; family Marinobacteraceae; genus Marinobacter; species Marinobacter sp. UBA3604. The sequence continues at coordinate 52,800 of NZ_DFMB01000028.1, read as the reverse complement.
CAATTGCCTTCAGCTCGTCCAGGCTGTAAGCCATGCCACTTGGGTTGGACGGGCTGTTGATCACGAACAGGCGGGTGCGCTCGGTGATGGCACTTTCCAGCTGCTCCGGGGTGATCTTGAATCGGGTGTCGGCGCTGGTTTCGATGATAACCGGTTTGCCTTCAGCCACCAGTACCATATCCGGGTAAGATACCCAGTACGGCGCGGGAATAATGGCTTCGTCGCCCTTGTTCAGTGTGGCCAGCGCGAGGTTGAAAAAGCTCTGCTTGCCACCACCACTTACCAGGATCTGGTTGGCTTCGTATTCCAGGCCGTTGTCCCGTTTGAACTTCGCAATGATCGCCTTTTTCAGAGCGGGCGTACCGTCCACGGCGGTGTACTTGGTCTGGCCGTTGTTGATGGCTTCGATGGCCGCCTGTTTGATGTGATCCGGGGTATCGAAGTCCGGCTCGCCGGCACCCAGGCCGATAATGTCCTGGCCAGCAGCGCGAAGTTCCGCTGCCTTGTTGGTGACTGCGAGGGTGGGAGAGGGCTTGATTGCCTGTACTCGGCTGGAAAGTTGAAGGTCCAAACTTGCGCTCCTTAAAGCTGCGTCTGATAGGGCTCCGGCGGCGTCGGGGTAGTGGTTTCCACCATGTTCAGGCCGCCTTTGACGATTCAGATGGTATCATGAAGCCCGCGTGACGATAAGTTTCTCTGCAGATTGCATCTTTTGATATTCGCGGTGCAATGCGTTGCCCAGATCACTTTTGATTGAACGAAGGATGTCTCCAGACTATGGCCACTTCAGAAACCGGCGCGCTCATGAAAGACGGCGCCTTCAAGGTGGATTCCCCGTTTCAGCCAGCTGGGGATCAGCCCAAAGCCATTGATGGGCTGGTGGACGGTATCCACTCCGGCCTGGCACACCAGACGCTGTTGGGTGTGACCGGCTCGGGCAAGACCTTTACCATTGCCAACGTCATTCAGCAGGTGCAGCGGCCGACTATCATCATGGCCCACAACAAAACCCTGGCAGCCCAGTTGTACGGCGAGTTTCGTGAGTTTTTCCCGGACAACGCGGTGGAGTATTTCGTTTCCTATTACGACTACTACCAGCCCGAAGCCTATGTACCATCGTCCGATACGTTCATCGAAAAAGACGCCTCCATCAACGAACATATAGAGCAGATGCGTCTGTCGGCGACCAAGGCCCTGCTGGAGCGGCCGGATGCCATCATCGTTGCCACCGTATCCTCCATTTACGGCCTGGGTGATCCCCAGTCCTACCTGAAAATGATGTTGCACCTGGACCGGGGCGACCAAATCGACCAGCGTCACATCCTCCGGCGCCTCGCCGAGCTGCAGTACACCCGCAACGATGTCGAATTCCACCGGGCGAATTATCGGGTGCGGGGAGATGTGATCGATGTGTTTCCGGCAGAATCCGAGAAAGAAGCCATCCGCATTGAGTTGTTCGATGACGAGGTGGAAAACCTCAGTTACTTTGATCCCTTGACCGGTGAGGTTCTCCGGCGGGTGCCCCGTGTCACCATTTATCCGAAATCCCACTATGTCACGCCAAGGCAGAAAGTGCTGGATGCCGTTGAGCGCATTAAGGTCGAGCTGGATGAGCGCCTGCAGCAATTAAGGGACAACAACCGCTTGGTGGAAGCGCAGCGTCTGGAAGAGCGCACCCGCTACGACATCGAAATGATGTTGGAGCTGGGCTACTGCAACGGCATCGAGAACTACTCCCGGTACTTGTCTGGTCGCCAGCCGGGCGAGGCGCCTCCGACGCTGTTCGATTATCTGCCAGCCAATGCGATGCTGGTGGTGGACGAATCCCACGTCACCATTCCCCAGATCGGCGCCATGTACAAGGGCGACCGGTCCCGTAAGGAAACTCTCGTGGAGTACGGCTTCCGACTGCCTTCTGCGCTGGATAACCGGCCCATGCGCTTTGATGAATGGGAACGGATTGCGCCGCAGATGCTGTTCGTCTCCGCCACCCCCGGCAACTACGAAGCCGAGCATGCAGGGCAGGTGGTTGAACAGGTGGTGCGGCCAACCGGCCTGCTGGACCCGGAAATCGAAGTTCGCCCGGCCTCTACCCAGGTGGACGATCTGCTCTCGGAAATCCGCTTGCGCACTGACGTCAACGAGCGGGTTCTGGTGACCACGCTCACCAAGCGTATGGCCGAAGATCTGACAGACTTCCTGATGGAGCATGATATCCGTGTGCGTTACCTGCATTCGGACATCGATACCGTAGAGCGTGTTGAGATCATCCGTGACCTGCGCCGGGGCGAGTTTGACGTACTGGTAGGCATCAACCTGCTGCGGGAAGGTCTGGATATGCCAGAAGTATCGTTGGTGGCTATCCTGGATGCCGACAAGGAAGGTTTCCTGCGTTCGGAACGTTCGCTGATCCAGACCATTGGGCGGGCTGCGCGTAACCTCCATGGCAAGGCGATTCTCTATGGCGATCGGATCACCGGTTCCATGCAGCGGGCGATCGACGAAACCGAACGCCGCCGAACGAAGCAGGCGGCCCATAACGAGGAGCATGGCATCACGCCGCAGGGTCTGAACAAGAAGATCGCGGATATCATGGAAGGCGCAGGTGGTGGCGGTGGTCGCGGTCGCCGTAAGGCCGAGCGTCCGGGCGAGAAGGCTGCCGAGGAGGCAGAGAAGTACCGTGCCAAGGCGGGTAACCGCTCTCCGGAAGAGGTTCTCAAGGAGATCACCCGCCTGGAGGACGATATGTACAAGGCCGCTGCGGATCTCGACTTCGAGACGGCTGCCAGGTTACGGGATGATATTTCCGAGCTTAAAGAGGCTGCCTTGCGGACTGGCTAACGCCTTGGTCCTACTATGACCGCTGCCTGCAACGGTTGGTTCTTGCCGTAACGGGACATGCGGTCGAACACCCGGCGGTCTACCGGCAGGTATTGCTTGTCAGCGACGGTCTCACCAACGTCCGTGTCAATTTCCGGGTCGTGCAGGTATACAAACTGATCATCCATCGCACACACCGTCACCCAGTGGGGCACGCGGCTGCGATTCAGTTGCCAGGTGCTGATCAGGATCACCGGCACGCGGCCATCGTGGAGTGCAGCCTCCATACCATCCAGGGTGAGCGGGTCGTGATGGAGTTCGATGCCGGTCTGGCCGATGTCGTAGAGAAAGCCTTCGTGCACCAGCTCCAGAACCCGCTTTTTGTCGTCGTTGCGAACCGTATCCTTGAATAGGGCGCCTTCTTTGCTGATGTAGGCGCTGGCGTGGAACCCGCGGTGCCAGGCCGCCAGTGCCAGGCCGTGGGGGCCGCAGCCGCCGTGGCCGGCGAGCATAAAGATGGTGGTGGCCTCACGCCAGAGTTTCAGTTCTTCCAGGGTGGTCATTGGCTGCTGTTCATCCAGGGTCGCCATGGCCATGATCAGGGCTGCCGGGCCGCAGGAGAATTCTGTGGTCTGGGGGTAATAGGGTACCGCCGGAAATTCCCGCGAAGGTTCGTAGAACAGGATACGACGCTCGAAGCGCAGTGCGGTGCCGTGGTCTTCGTAGTAGTCCCGATAGGTGCCGAACTGGCGATAGCCCAGGCGTTGGTAGAGCCGTATCGCCGGGGAATTGTCTTCCCGCACTTCGAGTCTCATCACAATGCGGCCGGCGTCGACCGCCGCAGCTTCTGCCTCACGCACCAATTGCTCGCCGATATTGCGGCCGCGTTCGGCTGGCGACACCGCGATGGAATAGATTCGCGCCAGCCGGGTGGCCGCGCTCATCAACACCAGGCAGTAGCCCACAAGTTCGTCGCCGGCCAACGCGACAATCAGGCGATCCCGCGGCATATCCAGGAAGCGCCGGAAGCTGCGCCGTGAGATCCGGTCTTCAGCGAAGCAGCGGTTCTCCAGCTTTACCAGTGCGTCCAGGTCATCGCTTGTGGCGTGACGAAAAGCGAGTGATGTCATAGTGAAAGAACTCTGGATAACTCAAATGTGGCGGCTTCGCCGGATTCAGCTTTGACGGCTATTATGAGTGAGTGCTGACGTTGCCGATAGCATGCAATCATGCGTAAAAGCACGCATTTCGTGCTAATTGTAGGCTAAAGCGTTCCGGCGTATTGTTGCGAGATTGTACAGGCACCGTCGACGCATGGTGGGCCTGTGTTCCCCAAGCTTCCGGCACTGCCTTCATGGAGGAATGCCACTGATGTCACGATTGTTGATTGTTGTTGACCGCGCCAAGGACTGGGCACCGTATTACCCCAGTGAAGACGTGCTGACTTTTGATCAGTATCTACAGTTCTCCGCGCCCACTTCCAGTCGGGTGCGGGTGATCAACCTGTGCCAGAGCGCCCGGTACCTCAGTCGTGGCTATTACTGTTCACTACTGGCTGAGGCTCGAGGCCATCATGTGGTGCCGTCTGTGATGACGCTCAACGACCTCAGCCGCAAAGGGCTGTTCTCGCTGCAGTTGGATGAACTGGATGCGAGCGTGATCAATTGGCTTGAGGAAGCCGGGGCTGAGATCGAGCCCGCCGGTGACAATAACCACGCCACGCGGGAAGTGCGTGTCCGCACGTACTTCGGGCAGGCGGAACATGGGGATTTGAAGCCGGTTGCACGCGCGTTGTTTGATCGTTTCCCGTGCCCGGTTCTGGACGTGGTGTTCCGCCGTGGCAAAACCTGGCAGATAGCGTCCATGAAGCCAGGCTGTCCCGCCGACCTGAAAGGGAAAGAACAGGATGCATTCGCGGCGGCGTTTGACCGTTTCAGCAGCATGGTCTGGCGCAAACCCCGTACCCGCCGTCGTTATCGGTTTGATCTTGCGATGCTGGTCAACGAGGACGAGGAAATGCCTCCCAGCGACAAAGAGGCGCTGGAGAAATTCGAGAAGGCTGGCCGTAAGCTGGGGATTAACGTGGAGCAGATCGGCCGCCGTGATTATATGCGGCTGCCGGAATACGACGGCCTGTTTATTCGCGAGACTACTGCCATCGATCATCACACCTATCGTTTCGCCCGCAAGGCCGAGGCCGAGGGCATGGTGGTGATCGACGACCCGGTGTCGATCCTGCGTTGTACCAACAAGGTCTATCTGGCGGATCTGTTGAAGAACAACAAGATCCCGACACCAAAAACCCTGATTCTGTCGAAAGATCAGAAAGACAGCGCTGAACAGGTGATTCGTGATCTGGGCTTTCCTGCCGTTATCAAGATTCCTGACGGCGCCTTTTCACGGGGAGTCACCAAGGCGGAGGATGAAAAAACGCTGCGGGCGGGCCTGAAAGAGCTGTTCAAACAGTCGGCATTGGTACTGGCCCAGGAGTACCTTTACACCGATTATGACTGGCGTATCGGGGTGCTTGGCGGCCGGGCCATCTATGCCTGTAAATACTACATGGTGGAGGGACACTGGCAGATCTACCAGCACGGTGGCGCGGAAGTGGACAGCGGTGGTTTCGATACCATGCCGACGTACGAGGTGCCCCGGAACGTCATCCAGGCAGCGCTCAACGCCACACGTCTGATCGGCAATGGCCTTTACGGTGTGGACATCAAACAGTCTGGTAACCGAGTGGCAGTCATTGAGGTAAACGACAACCCCAGCATTGATGCCGGGGTTGAGGATCGCTTCCTGGGAGGGGAGTTATACACCCTGATCATGCAGGAGTTCCTGTCCCGCATGGAGGAAAAGCGGCGTCGCTAGACGCCCTGTCAGTTCTCGGTATGGGCGTGCCATATCCTGAGGCTGCCGAACCACGCGTAGCGGCCAAGGTCCTCGCTGATCTGACGGGCGTCGGGAAGTGCCTCAGACACAGGAATCTCCATGAACAGTTCCATATGGACCCGGTTGCGGAGGTAATGAAGCCGTAGCCGGTTGTTGGACGGCAGGTTTTCTATGTGTTGGTGAAGTACCTCGCGGATTTCCGCTCGGGCGGGCAGTTGCTCGGAGGTCTGGGGGTGGATTTCGTCGTTCTCGGCATCAATGTGGAAATTGATGTCGAGAATGTTGTCCAGGGCATTGCGCATGGCTTTTACCACCTGCATTCCTATCTGATGCCCTTCGGAGACACTGATCTCCGGCGACACCACAAGGTGCACATCCAGCAGGATGTCATGCCCCATGCGTCGGCTGCGAAGTTCATGCACGTTGCGCACGCCGTCGGTCTTACTGGCGATGTATTTCAGTGCTTCGGTATCTTCCGGGGACAGGCCTGTATCGACGAGTTCTTTCACGCTGTCGCGGGTGAAGCGCCAACCGATGTGAATGATGATCCCGGAGATAATCACTGCAGCGAGAATGTCCAGCCACAGGTAGCCCAGCATGGCGCCGATGGTCGAGAAGAGCACCACCACGGAGGAGAGGGCATCAGTGCGGCTGTGCCAGGCATTGGCGATGATCAGGTCAGAACGGATCGCTATGCCAACCCGGCGTGTGTAGCGATAGATCCATTCCTTGCTGGCAATGGAGATGACGGCTGCCACCAACACCGGCCATTCGGGAATGTTCACAGCGCCGCCATCAAGCAGTCGCAGGGTGTTATCCCAGGCCAGGGCCGCGCCAACGGCAATGAGGATGCTGCCGAGCACCATGGTGCCCATGGTTTCTATGCGTTGGTGGCCATAAGGATGGTCCTGGTCTGGCGCTTGACGGGACACCCGCATGACGCCCAGTACGACCAGGTCCGATGCGACATCCGTAAAGGAATGAATGCCATCCACCAACAGCGCCTGGGAATGAAACAGCGTTCCGGCGATGACCTTGAGAATGCCCAGTACACCATCCAGTAGCATTCCGATAACGGTTACACGCGATGCTGCCCTGCGCTCCTGGGGGAGTCCCTTGTGTTCTTGGGAGGAAAAGGTCTGCTGGTCCGTCATTGAGGTTCTCCGTGGGCCTGATCGTCAGTATAACGAACCTGCCACTGTATGTTTTATGCACATCGGCGTAATCGCTGAATGACGTAACATTCTGTGACCGAACTGCCTGACGTGACAGAAAAGGCTCCGTAACTATTTGATATTTATAAATAAATAAACTGATCAAAAAATGATCAATCTGTAGGCTGGCGCGAATATCAAGGGTTCGGCCGCGTTGCCCCGCGATTTTCAACAGGGTTATCCACAGATTCCGTGGAAAAGGTCACAAGAGCTTAACGCTACAGACATTTAGCCGTCATATTTAAGGTGTAGGGCGATGCTGTGGAAAACTTCCGGTATACTCCGCATCGTTCTCGATCAGGGAGATTGTGTATGTATGGCATTATGCGCGAACTGCTGTTCCGGCTGCCACCGGAGACTGCTCATAACCTGACGTTGTCGGGGCTCGATATGGCAGGAAAGCTCGGGTTGCTCCAGGCGCTCGTCAGCAAGCCGGAGCCGCTGCCAACCAAGGTGATGGGCCTGGAGTTTCCCAATCCCGTTGGGCTGGCTGCAGGGCTCGACAAGAACGCTGATCATCTGGATGCCCTGGGCGCATTGGGATTTGGGTTTATCGAAGTAGGCACTGTCACGCCTCTGGCTCAGCCCGGCAACCCGAAGCCGAGAATGTTCCGGCTCCCTGAGCACAGCGCCATTATCAATCGGATGGGTTTTAACAATCATGGCCTTGAGCACCTGCTGGATCAGGTGGACAAGCGTCGTTACGCCGGCGTACTGGGTATCAATGTCGGCAAGAACAAGGCCACACCCAACGAGGAATCCGAGTCAGATTATCGCAAAGGTATCGCGGCGGTGTATTCCCGCGCTGACTACATCACGGTGAACGTATCATCCCCCAATACGCCCGGCCTGCGGGATCTTCAGTTTGGCGACTCTCTAAAGGGCCTGATGCACGCCATCAAGGAGGAGCAGGCACGTTGTGAGAAGGAACATGGGCGCTACGTGCCGTTGGCGGTGAAGATCGCCCCGGATATGGACGACGACGGAGTGCGCTTTGTGGCCAACGCCCTGAAAGAGTCGGGGCTGGACGGTGTCATAGCCACCAATACCACCATCAGCCGCGAGGCCGTTGCCGGGCATCGGTACGCGGAAGAAGCTGGGGGGCTCAGCGGGGCGCCGGTAAAGGCGTCTTCCACCCGGGTGATTCAGGCTCTGTATGCGGAACTGGGAGAGTCGTTACCGATTATCGGGGTAGGCGGCATTACCGACGGTGACAGCGCGGCTGAGAAAATTCGTGCCGGCGCAAAGTTAGTGCAGATTTATACCGGTTTTATCTATCGCGGTCCGGCGCTGATCCGGGAGTCGGTCGACGCGATTCGGCGTTTGACTTGATGCGGTGGTGAGAACGGTGTGCCATAAGGTGTGCCAGGAAGTGAGGCCAGAAATAGTGAGGCCAGAAATAAAGTGGGCCCGCTTAGCGGGCCCGTGCGGGGAATAAACCCCGTGGCGTTTCATCGCATGGTACGGGTCGGGAGGACCCGTTTGGGTTGCTCTGGGTACTGCGCCAAATTGTGTGTTGTTGAAAGATCAGATTAAAGATTCGGGGTGCTGACAAACAACGTTATGCCGTTACGTTTGCCAGTCTGTGGATGCCGGATACGCCGGTCATGCCCTCCCATTGATCTGTGCGGCCTTCTCGCCACCCGTTGAGCCATTCCTGGCGAACTTCCGGCTGTTCCAACGGGCAACTGTCTTTTGCTTTACCGGACACGCCGGCCAGGTAACCCCGTTTGAATGCACGAGCGTACATATCTCTTTTCTGTCTTTTCATGCCGTTCCTCACTGATGGATTAACAGAACAAGCGTGTACACATCTGCCGTGGCCGGGACTTGGGGCAACCCTTCCGGGGTAACCCACTATTGTCAGGTATGGCCAGAGCAGTCAGGATCCTGTTAACAGGGAGCCCTTTGTTGGCTCCCCGGAACGACGCGTCACCTACAAGGTAAGACTAAGCCAGCGCCCTTGTACACTATTTATTTCATCTATATGAAGCTTCTCTTATAGTTGTGTGACATAACAAGCCCGTGAAAACCTCGGAAAATGCGCTAATCCCACGACCTTAGCCACCGTAGAAACGACTCAGGAGTCGAACGTGTCAGACCTTAACTTTTTCGTAACCTGCCCCAAGGGCCTGGAGTATTTGCTGGAGGACGAACTGCGTACCTTCGGCATGGACCCGGTCCGGAACGCACCGGCAGGTGTCTGGGCCAACGGCATCCTTGAAAGTGGCTATCGTGCCTGCCTGTGGTCGAGGCTCGCAAACCGGGTCATCCTTCATCTGGCGGATGTGGACGCCACCTCCGGTGACCAGATGCTGGGTGGTGTAACGGACCTGGAGTGGCAGCAGCATATTCCGATGAATGGCAGTTTCCGCGTCAACTTTGTGGGGCAGAACGAAGCCATTCGCAACACGCAATACGGTGCCCAGCGAGTGAAGGATGGCATTGTGGACCGTCTGCGCAGTGCCAGTGGTCAGCGGCCTTCCGTGGACGCCAAAAACCCGGATGTAACGGTGTCGGCACGCCTGAATCGCGGCAAGCTGTCGGTGGGCATCGACCTGAGCGGCGACAGCCTCCATAAGCGGGGCTATCGCACGGAAAAGGGGGCAGCGCCACTGAAGGAAAATCTGGCGGCGGCTCTGTTGACGAGATGCGGTTGGCCGGAACTGGCGAAAGCCGGTGGCGATTTCATCGACCCTATGTGTGGTTCCGGCACGCTGGTGATTGAGGCCGCCATGATGGCTCTGGATCTGGCGCCCGGCCGCAAGCGCGAACGTTTCGGTTTCGAGCGTTGGCTGGGCCACCAGCCGGACCTGTGGTTGTCACTGCGCCAGGAAGCCGAGAAGCGCGCCTATACAGGCAAGCAGGGCATTGAGGGGTGCGTTCCTGCCTTCCTGGGCTTTGACCAGGATCGAGGGGTGATACAAACCGCAGGGAACAACCTGCAACGGGCTGGCCTGGAAGGCATCGTAACCATCAAGCAGCAAGGAGTTGACCAGTTCAGCCGCGAAGAGGCCTGGGCCGAGACCGGCCTGGTGCTGGTTAATCCTCCCTACGGCGAGCGCCTGAGCGAACGCAAGGCGCTGGGTGGTCTTTATCGCAGCCTGGGTGAAGCCGTTAAGGAAGCGTTGCCGGGCTGGCGGTTTGGCGTATTCACCGGTGCGCCCGAGTACGGCAAATCCATAGGCCTTCGCAGCTACAAGCAGTACCGCCTCTACAACGGCAAGTTGCCGGCGCAGTTGCTGTTGTTCAACGTGGATGACGCCAGCGCCATGACACCGCGGGAGCCCGATGTACCTGGCGAGGTGACGCCTCGCATCGCCAATGAAGAGCGCGCGGCGATGCTGCGCAATCGCCTGAAGAAAAATATGAAGACCGTCGGCCAGTGGGCCCGCAAGCAGGGTATCGGCTGTTACCGCCTGTATGACGCCGATATGCCCGAGTTTGCACTCGCTATTGATGTCTACGAGGGCCGTGTCCACGTTCAGGAGTACGCTGCTCCCAAGTCAGTCGACGAGCGTTCCGCGCGGGAACGGTTGGCCGAGGCTCTGGCGGTGATTCCTGACGCCATCGGTGTCGAGCGAGAAGGCATGGTCTGCAAGCAACGACAGCGGCAGACAGGTACCAGCCAGTACGAAAAGCAGGCGGCCAGCGGAGAGTTTTTCAACGTTCACGAACATGGTTGTGTTCTGAAGGTGAATCTCAAGGACTACCTGGATACCGGCCTGTTCCTGGACCATCGCCCGGTACGCAACTGGATTCAGCAGAACGCTGCGGGTAAGCGGTTTCTGAACCTGTTCTGTTATACCGGAGCGGCCACCGTGCACGCAGCAGTCGGCGGCGCGACCCGTTCACTGAGCCTGGATATGTCGAAAACTTACGTGAACTGGGCTCAGGAAAACCTTGCGCTTAACGGTGCGGATGCGTCCCATCACCGGGTGGAGCAGGCAGATTGCCTGGCGTGGCTGGCGGGCAAGCCGACCAGCGATCAGCGTTTTGACCTGATTTTTATGGACCCGCCCACCTTCTCGAATTCCGCCCGCATGGCCGGGGTACTGGATATTCAGAAAGACCATGGCCGGTTGATACGCCAGGCGATGCAGCGGTTGACCTCAGAGGGCCTGCTGATTTTCTCGACCAACTTCCGGCGCTTCAAGCTGGATGAGAGCCTGGAAGAGGAGTTCGCCATTGAAGAAGTGACCCGGGACACCCTGGACCGGGATTTTCAGCGCAATGCTCGAATTCACCGGTGCTGGCAGGTCAGAACTCGTATTTAAAACCGGTTGAGAACTGGAAGGTGTTCGCGCCGGTTTCGGTGTCTTCAAACAACCGGCCGCCTTCCAGGACGATGAAACCGTTATCGATAACCTCGAAATCCAGGCCAAGCAGCCAGCTCACGCTGAAGGAACTGTCCGGATATTCGTCCGCGATTGAGGCGTAGGGCGAGTCATCGTCAGGATCGGCTTCCCGGGCCTTGCCCAGCGGAGTCAGAGTGGCAACCCCCTGGACGTGGGAAAACCCGAACTGGGCATAGGCGTTGGCGTAATCGGTGATCGGGTAATGGCCGCCGATGTACCAACTGGCGAAGTACTCGATGTCCAATTCCAGTTCGTTGTCGATTTCGGCGGTGGTGGTACCCGCACCTGCGCGGATCTCCACGTGAAAATACTCGGAAATATGCGTTCCAAGCACCATGGATCCTGTGGTTGACCAGGCTGTTTCGAGGGTGTTCTGGCCTACAGACCGGTGGTTGAGGCCGGTGGCCAGAATGCCGACGTAGGTCATGCCTTCGCGGGGAACTTTATCCTGTGCGCTGGCCATGACCGGTGTGAGCAATGCTGCGGAAAGCGTGGCGGCCGTGAAGAGGTGTCGCAACAGCGTGTTCATTGTTATTGGGCTTCCTGGCGTTGTCGGATTCCGACAGATTCTGCCTTCTGTAACTGTTTGTTACGTCGACACAAGTCACAGTTCGCATTGCCAGCGACGTTGTAGGATGGGGGTCAGTCGAAGAAGCCTTCCTCACGTGCAATCAATAACAGTGCATAGACCCCGTTTTCGGGCAGTTGAGGTTCCAGGCCTTCGTCGGACAGCAGTTGCCTGCGTCGGTCGTCCAGTGCTTCCCGGGGCAGGGACGTGACCAGTTCTTCCATGCCCGCGATTTCGAAGGGCGCGTCCATGGCGACGGCGGTGAAGATCAGATCCACCAGGATTTCGTCCGGGTCCATGCCGTCCACGTAAACCGTCTGGTCGGGCAGGTCCTGATGAAGCTCCTGGGCCAGTTCGATCAGGGGCACGCCCTGTTCTTCCAGGTAGAGCAGGTCGATATCGCCCAGGTCGGCGTCTTCCGGTATCCATTCGTCGGCCGGGGCGATGACGACGGTTTTCATCTGACCGTCTTCCAGTGACCAGGCCATGGCCACGGGGAACAGAACGTCGTCGGTCTGGCAGTATTCGATATCAAGAAAACGCGGTGCGGGCAAGGTACACTCTCCGGGTAGCCGGGCTGCGCGGGCAGCCGTTTTGTACGGATATGACGTCGGGCGCCATCATGCCATACTGGCGCCGCAATTATCAGTTTATCAGGGACATCATGGAACACGCTGAATTTAACACCAATCTGCTCGAATTTCTGAACGCATCACCGACCCCCTGGCACGCTGTAGCCAGTATGAAGCATCGTCTTGATCAGGCGGGTTTCAAGGCCCTGGATGAGAAAGAAGACTGGGAACTGGAAGCGGGGCAGGGCTATTACGCTATCCGTAACGGCTCATCCATCGTGGCGTTCCGCACTGGTCGCCGCGACCCCGCGGAAGCCGGTATTCGTATGGTGGGTGCCCACACCGACAGCCCCTGTCTGAAGGTGAAACCTAACCCGGAACTGCGCCGCAAGGGGTTTTTCCAGTTGGGTGTGGAAGTGTACGGCGGCGTGTTGCTGAATCCCTGGTTTGATCGTGACCTGTCCCTGGCGGGTCGGGTCACTTACGTGGATGAGTCCGGGTCGGTGAAAGACACACTGATCGATTTTCGCAAGGCCGTGGCGTATATACCCAGCCTCGCCATTCATCTGGACCGGGAAGCCAACAGCAATCGCACGGTTAATCCACAAACCGATCTTCCGCCGGTATTGATGCAAGTGCCGGAGGACGACACCACCCGCTTCACCGATCTGCTGACCGACCAATTGGCCACGGAGGCCCCGGGTGTCCGCGTTCGTAAAATTCTGGGCTATGAGCTTGGCTTCTACGACGCCCAGCCAGCATCGCTGGTGGGGCTGCGCGAGGACTTCATTGCATCGGCACGGCTGGATAACCTGCTGAGCTGTTACATAGGGCTGCAGGCTTTGATCGAATCTTCCGGAGACGAACCGGCGCTGCTGGTATGCAACGACCACGAGGAAGTGGGCAGCATGTCGGCGGAAGGGGCTCAGGGGCCGTTCCTGTCAGCGGTTCTGGATCGTTGGTGCGGTAAGGGTCGGGCGCGCGCGATTGCCCGCTCGATGATGATCTCGGCGGACAACGCTCATGGTATCCACCCCAACTACATGGACAGGCACGACGAGAACCACGGCCCGCTTCTGAACCAGGGGCCAGTGATCAAGGTCAACCATAACCAGCGTTACGCCACCAACAGCCGCTCAGCAGCGTTGTACCGCCACATCAGTGATGAGCTTGACCTGCCATATCAAACTTTTGTGGTGCGCAGTGACATGGGGTGTGGAAGCACGATTGGCCCGCTCACTGCCGGTAATCTTGGGGTGACAACGCTGGATATCGGTGTGCCACAGTTTGGCATGCACTCAATCCGGGAAATGGCAGGAACCAGAGATGGGGTGACGTTGTTCCGGGTGCTGCGGGAGTTCATGCAGCGAGAGGAGGTGCTGTAAATGGCTCCCCGAGCTGGGCTCGAACCAGCGACAAACGGATTAACAGTCCGTTGCTCTACCAACTGAGCTATCGGGGAACAAAGTCGGAATGGCGCGCATAATAGGGACTTTGCCCGGCGGCGTCAACCCCATGAATTGAAAGGTTAAATTTTGTACGACCACAATCTGTATTACAAGCCACCGCTGTGGTTGCGCAATGGCCACGTCCAGTCTGTCTGGCCGACTCTGTTTCGCAAGGTGTCACTGACAGAGCCGGTCAGGGAATCGCTGCCAACAGAGGACGATGACGAGTTACATCTGGATTGGTATCGCCAGGGGAACGACCGGTTGGCAGTGTTATCCCACGGCCTAGAAGGGCACAGTCAGCGTCCTTACATGCAGGGATTGGCGCGGGCGCTGTTGAACGACGGCTGGGATGTATTGGCCTGGAACTTTCGTTCGTGCGGCGGTGTGATGAACCACCAGCCCCGCTTTTACCACAGCGGCGCAACTGGCGACCTGGACAGGGTCGTGCAGCATGGACTTGCTCAGGGGTATGGAAAAGTGATGCTCTCGGGCTTCAGCATGGGCGGTAACCTCACTCTGCTATACCTCGGGCAGAAGTCAGAGCAGGTGGATAGCCGTATCTGCGGCGCTATCACCTACTCCGTACCCTGTGACCTGGCCGGTAGTGCCGATACGCTGGCCCGGCCCAGCCGGCGTATCTATATGCAACGTTTTCTGCGTGACCTTCACGCGAAGATGGAAGAGAAGTCGAAACGATTCCCGGGGCTGATCGATATTACCGGGTTCGAAAAGATTCGCAGTTTCCATGAGTTTGATGATCGCTACACCGCCCCGTTACACGGTTTCCGAGATGCCAAGGACTATTGGGACAACTGTTCTGCCTTGTGGACTTTAAAGGACATCCGTGTGCCGGCGCTGATGATTAACGCAGCCGATGACCCGTTCCTGTCCCGGCAATGTTTTCCGGAATCCCGTGCGCAACTGGGCGCTTACGTGCGGCTGGAAGCGCCCCGCTGGGGCGGCCATGTAGGCTTTGTTGAGCACGTTCAGGATGGCTATTACTGGTCGGAGCGGCGGGCTGTGGCGCATGCCCGCACGCTGGTGGCTTAAAGCAGGGCTATTCCCTGAGCATGGGTTCCAGTACTGGCCAGATGTTATCGAGCAACTGACCCTGCGCTTCTGCCGTTGGATGGATGCTATCGCCCTGCATCATGCCTTCCTGGTCATAGATACCTTCCAGGAAAAAGGGGAGTAGTTCGGTCTCGTACTGGTCAGCAAGTTCGGGGTAAATGTCCGCGAAGGCGCGGGTATATCGCTGACCGTAATTGGGCGGAATCTGCATGCCCACCAGCAGGGTTTCGGCGCCCGCCTCCTTTACCTGCTCAATCATCCGGGCCAGGTTCTGGCGGATAACGTTGGGCGGAAATCCCCGCAAGCCATCGTTACCGCCGAGCTCGATGACAACAACGGCGGGTTCGTTCTTATCCAGAAGATCCGGCAGGCGGCGTAGACCGCCGTCGGTGGTTTCGCCGCTGATGCTAGCGTTCACCACCTGCCAGTGTTCCAGGCCCTCGCCCTCGAGCCGTTCCTGAAGCAGAGCCACCCAGGATTCCCCGGTTTGCACGCCGTAGGCTGCGCTGAGGCTGTCGCCAACGATCATCAGTGTGCTCTGGCTGGCCTGAGCCTGGGCACCAACACACATTAAAGCGAGAAAAACTATTGATCTCAGGCGTAAAAATACCGTATGCATAGAGGTCCTGTGTTCAAGACAACCGTTGTGGAGAGCTCGTGAGCGACTTAAGTGATCACAAACCGGATAATGTTAGCCCCATGCTGAAAGTCAGTAACCTGACGCACAAGGTCAGCCTGGAGACAGATACGTTGACGATCTTGCAGGGGGTCAGCCTGGAAATCAACCGGGGTGAATCCGTCGCCATTGTCGGGCGCTCCGGCTCCGGAAAAACCACGTTGTTGGGGCTGTTGGCCGGATTGGATACCCCATCTGATGGCACTGTTGAACTTGATGGTTCGGTGATCAGCAAGCTCAGTGAGGATGAACGCGCGAAACTCCGATCCCGCCGTGTTGGCTTCGTGTTCCAGTCGTTCCAGTTATTGCCGGCCCTGACCGCGCTGGAGAACGTTATGCTGCCGCTGGAGCTGGGTGGTTTCGATTCTCCGAAGGCCAAAGCAAAGGAGTTACTGGAACGGGTCGGGCTTGGCGAACGGCTCTCTCACACCCCGAGGCAGCTTTCCGGTGGCGAACAGCAGCGGGTGGCCATTGCTCGCGCCTTTGCCTCCGAGCCGGCCATCCTGTTTGCCGACGAACCCACGGGCAATCTCGACAACCGCACTGGCGCTGACGTATCCGACCTGTTGATGACCCTGAATCGGGAGCAGGGCACAACATTGGTCATGGTGACCCACGACGAACGGCTTGCCGCCCGCTGTGGCCGACAATTCAATATCGAGGCCGGTGTATTGACCGAGCCCTCGACGGCCCCTCAGCCAGAAGCGGTGAACTGATGGCGGCTTCAAAGAAACTCATGTCGGTCAAACGTGACTGGCGGGAACGGGATGTTCGTGTCGTGCTCTCGGCACTGATCATCGCGGTTGCCACGGTAGCAACCATTGCCCTGTTCGCCAGCCAGTTGCAGCGTACCCTGGTGTCGTCAGCCAGCTCTTTTCTTGCCGCGGATCGCCAACTGGAAGCGGAAAACGGCCGCCCGATTCCTGAGGGTTGGATGCAGGAAGCCGAGCAAAGAGGGCTGGAAACGGCCCGTATGGTCGAATTCTCCACGATGGTCTTTGGTGCCGGGAATTTCCAGCTGGTGTCGGTCAAAGCGGTGAACAACGCATACCCGCTGCGGGGCGAAGTGGAATACCAGGAGGGTGCGGAGGCGCCGAGGCAAACGGTTGCCCATGGACCTGCGCCGGGCGAGGTCTGGATCAACCCGCGTTTGCTGCGACTCCTGGAGCTCGAATTGGGAGACACCCTGGAGGTTGGCAATCAGGGGCTGATCATTTCTGGCCTGCTGGTGCGTGAGCCGGACGGCGGCTTCAATATGTCCGCTCTGGCGCCGCGGGTAATGATGCACGTGGATGACGTTGGCGCCACCGGTGTGATTCAGGAGGGCAGTCGGGTTGAATACGTGTACCTGTTTGCCGGTGAAGAAGCGCTGCTCGACGATTACTACGGTTGGCTGCAGCCACGTCTGGAGCCCAGCCACGAGTGGGAGGGTGTGCGAGACGGCGAGACCTTCTCCCGCTCCCTGGAACGGGCTGAGCGTTTTCTGTTGCTGGGTGGCAGCCTGGCGGTGATGTTGGCGGCGGTCGCCGTGGCGGTCGCCAGCCGTCAGTACGCGTTATCGCAACGGGATACTGTCGCGCTGTTGAAAACCCTGGGGGTTCGCAGCCAGGGAATAGGCCGCCTGTACCTGCGTCGATTGGCTCTGTGGGGTATTGTTGGTGCCGTTGGCGGCCTGTTGGTGGCCTTACCTCTGTATTGGCTGCTGTCCAGCGTGTTGGGGGATGTGCTGGAGCGGCAGATAGACTACCAGATTGATCCCAATGCGTTGGCGCCGGCGTTGTTGACAGCGCTGGTGTCGCTGTTTGCCTTTGCGTATCCGCCCATCCGAAGGCTGCGGAATGTACCGGCGATGCGGGTGTTGCGAAGCCAGCCTGGCGAATCCGGCCGCGAAGCGATTCCCGACCTGGTGATTGCAGTCGTCGCAATCTTTGGCTTGGTATGGATGTATGCCAGGGAAGTGTCCCTGGTGTTGTCCCTGCTTGGTGGGCTTGCCTTGCTGCTCGGTACTCTGGGCCTGCTTGGGTGGTTGATGGTCACTACGCTGCGCCGCATCAGTGGTGGTGGGAACGCCTGGCGGCTGGCACTTGTGGGTCTGTACCGGCATCGCCGAGCCAGCCTGTCCCAGATTGCGGTCTTCGCCATGACGTTGATGCTGGCGGCCACGCTGATCCTTGTCAGAACGTCCCTGCTGGACGACTGGCAGTCGCAATTGCCTGAAGACACGCCCAATCACTTCCTGATCAACATCGCCCCGGAGGCGGTGGATGAGGTGGATGCATTCTGGGCGGAACGCGGGCACCCACTGGAGAAGCTGTATCCCATGGTCCGTGGCCGGCTTACCGAACTGAATGGGAAGCCGGTGAAGGAAGCCGTGACCAAGGACGAGCGGGTCGGTGCCCTTAACCGCGAGTTAAACCTGACCTGGATGGAAGAATTGCCGGAGGACAACGGTATTGTCGCCGGCCAATGGTTCACGAAAGGGCAGACCGACGGTGTCTCCATTGAAGCGGAGCTGGCTGGAAAGCTCGGTGTTGAGGTGGGGGATGAGCTTGGCTTCACCATTGGCTCAGAGAAGATCACGGAAACCGTGACCAGTGTTCGTACGGTCCAGTGGGACAGCATGAAACCCAATTTCTACATGGCGTTTCCTCCGGGAGGTGGGCTGGAATACATGCCCGCCACGTGGATTACGGCGTTCTATCTGCCGGCGGACCTGAAATCCCAGCTCAACGATTTTTCACGCCGGTTTCCCACGGTTTCCGTACTTGAAATCGACCATGTGATTGAGCGTATTCAGGAAATCGTACGGCAGGTTACCCAGGCTATCGAAGCGATATTGGCGTTGATCCTGGCCGCCGCTCTGGTTGTGATGGCTGCGGTAGTCAGTGCCACCATGCAGGATCGGCAACGGGAAGGTGCGCTGCTGCGGACTCTGGGCGGCCGACAGACACTGCTGGTAAGGAGTACCATGCTGGAATTCGCGTTGCTGGGATTCTTTGCCGGTATTCTCGGCGTTGCGGCTGCGGAAGGCGCCGTCTGGGCGTTGCAGTTCCGCATGTTTGAAGGCGAGTTCCGTTGGCACTGGCAGACCATACTGCCCATCCCACTGTTCAGTGCCCTGGTGTTGGCGCTGTTCGGTCGCTGGCAATTGAAGCCCGTATTGAGCGTATCGCCGATGCTCCTGCTCAGGCGACTTGAATAACAGAGGCGATTCCGGAGTTAACGGTAGTTGGAGAGAATTTCATCCAGTGTGCCGTTTTCCCGGAGGGCTTGGAGTTCCCGGTTAAACGCGTTGGCAAAAGGTGCCCACTCCTTCCGGAGCATCAGTCGGAAACCGTATTCGCTGAGCTTGGTCGAGGTAGTGGTGAACTCTCTCTGGAGCCCCTCGTTCCTCAGGATCCACTTGCCAACCAGGCGATCTGCGATCGCGGCGTCGAGATCTTCGCCATGGAGAACGTACAGGAACATGTCCCGGTCCTTGGAGACGTCAAAGCGCCTGATGTCTCCTGACTCAAAGTACGGTTCCAATGCGGGGTAATGGTAACCGAGGTGGGTTACCAGGGTTTTCGAAAGCAGATCCTCAGGCACTTCAAACTGAAACGCTGAGTCTTTCGGCACAAACAGGACTTCTTCAATATTCACCACGGGATCTGTGAAGACAAAATCCTCGGGGTTGTCAGTCCATTCCTTCGCCCGGGTGGTGCCGTCTATGTAGCCGTCCATCAGCATCTGATCGACCCGTTTGCGGGGAATTTTTTCGGCGACAACGCGATAATCCAACTGCTTAGCCACCAGGACAACCACGTCCCACATGATGCCGGACTGTTTGTCGCCTTCTGTGATCAGGTAAGGAGGGTAGCCATTCGGCGAGACGTTAAATCGGAATACGCGCTCTGCGTCCTGTGAGGGAGCTTCCTCGTTAGCGAATGCAGTTGCGCCGCAGAGGGACGTAAACAGGAGTGCCAGTGACGCAAAAGAGATCAGGATGTGCCGACTGGATGAGTCTTTGCGCATAGATGCGAGGCTCTGTTTCAAGGAGATATTCTAATCCGGCTACATCCCTGCCAGCTACTGCGGAATTGTCACTGTTTATCCTGTCAATTTCAATGACATGATTTGAATGTTTTTGTAGCGTTGAGTGTCGGCCTGTATTCCCTGAAGGGCCTGAAACACCCGGCCTGAGCCGGGTGCCGGGCGTTACCCGATCAGGCCCAGGCGCGCTTCAGAACCGCGCGAGCATCTTCGAGGCTAACCTCTTTCGGATTGAACATCATGGCGCCGTCGTCCATGGCCATTTCGGCGATGGTATCAAGCTGGTGTTCCTCAACGCTGCCTGTTTCCTTGAGAGTGCGGGGCAGTTTGCAGCGTTTGTGGAGCTCGTCTCGCAGCTTGCGCAGGGCTGATATGCTGGCTTCCGCGCGGCGGCTGGCCGGTGTGGCGGAATAGACATCAGGCCCCTCGAGGTAGAGCAGTAACTCGCCCAGCGGTGCCCGGATCGACTCGAGGTTGTACTCCAGTACGTAAGGCAGGTACAGGCTCATACACAAGCCATGGGGCAGGTGGCAGATGGCGCCGGTGGCGTGCCCGAGGGCGTGAACCAGTCCCACCATGGAGTTCGAGAAGGCGATCCCGGCCATGGTCGAGGCCTGCGCCAGCTCCAGTCGGCCATCGCTGTCCTTCGGGTTATCCATGACCTGCAACAGCGAGGTGCTGATCTTTTTAACCGCCGCTGTGGCATAGGCATCACTAAGCGGGTTCTTGGCCATGCAGGTAAAGGCTTCCGTGGCATGGGTCATGGCGTCCATGGCGGTGGCAGCCGTGATGTGGGGAGGCAGTGTCAGTGTCATCCTGGGGTCGATCACGGCCGCATTGGGCAGCAGGAATGACGAAGTGAAGGGGAGTTTCACTGATTTGGTTGTGTCAGTGATGACGGCTACCGACGTTACCTCCGAGCCTGTACCGGCGGTGGTAGGAACCACCAGGAACGGTTTCAGGGGATGTTTGATCACCCCCGCGCCACTGTAGGCGGCGATGTCATCTCCGCCTTCTGACACCAGAATGTTCACGGCCTTGGCGGTATCGATGGCAGAGCCACCACCCACCGCAATGATGGAGTCGCATTTCTCGCTACGATAGATGCCGGCAATGTCCCTGACCACGTCGGTGGACGAATCCGGCGGTACATCGTCGTAGATGCTGATAATTTCCAGCCCGCTTTCCTCGCAGGCCGCGACTACCGGGTCCAGAAGGCCGGCGGCCCTGACACCCTTGTCGGTCACGATCATCGGGCGCTTGGCGGCGAGGCCGGTGAGCTCGTAAGGAATATGCTCAAGAGCCGCTTTGCCGGCGATGACTTTGACCGGGCAGAAAAACTCGTAATATTGGTTCGTCATTATGCTCTTACCGTCTCGACAAAATGGGTTGCAACCTTGAGGTAGATACGGGCTGCGCTGAGGAGTTTCTCAGGCAGGTGAAGGTTTGAGGGGTATTCCTTTACCGCACGTTTCGCCACCAGCTTGGGCAGGATGAAGGTTTCAAGCCGATTGAGGACGCGGGTCATGCGAATGGCATAACTGATATCGCCATCCACCAGCATGCGGTCATTGGCGAACGCCACCGAGGTTTTCTCCTGGAACGAGAGCACCAGGAAGGCGTGAGCGATGTGCTTGAACTGAATGGACAGGTCCACCGGGCGAGGTGCGGAGTCCCCATGGTACTGAAAGCGGCCATTCCCGGTGTGTTCAACAATGAGTCGTGACCCGTCTGGCATCACCATCATTTCAAACAGGAAGCCATCGGGCAGGGCCCGGGCTTCCTTTTGCACCGCGGAATCAATTTCACTGACAGCCTGGAGCGCGCGCCCCATCACCTGGAACATCAGCTCCACATAAAGCCGCCGGGCCTGGAACACCATCGGCTGGATACGTTTCGCAAGCATGGCAATCGTCCGATTGTTGTTTAAGTACATCGATTTTTAGAGTTATTGCTCTAAAAGTCAATGCGGACGATGACGTCAGTTCTGCGTCAGTTGGGCCAGCTTGCGTTTTGCTTCCTCGGCCACCTCACCGCCGGCCTCTGCTGCGGTGCTGTAATACTGGATGGCTTCCTGGCGTTTACCCTGCTTGACAGCAACATCACCCAGCCGCAGGTAGGCGATTGATGTCGGCACAACCTGATTGGCCTGGCTCAGGTGTTCGCGGGCTTTTTCATAATTGTTCAGCTCCAGGGCATTCAGGCCGTTGTGAAGCTGGTAAGTGAACATCTCCGGATACAACGACGTGGCCTTGTCGAAGTCTGCGGCGGCTTTATCAAGGTTTTCTTTGGCCCGGTAGATGCGCCCACGAAGTGAGTAGAAAGCGGCTTCTTCCGGTTCTACCTTGATGGCCTCATTCACTTTGGCGAGAGCTTCGTCCAGCTTGTCGTTGCTGGCCAGTTTCATGGCTTCGTCATAGGCATCGTAAGCAGGCTGGCGGCTGCGCAGGAACGACAGCTTCTTCTCGTAGGTTTCTTCGCCCCGATAGCCGCCCGCGCCAATTTTATTGGCCAGTTCCTGGTTTTCACGAACGCGTTTCTGTGACGGCGGGTGAGTGGCGAACATGCCTTCAATGAAGCTTGTGTCACGGTCCTCAGAGAGCCGCACAAACACTTCCTGCAACTCCACCGCTGCCTGTGGGTCGTATCCGGCGGCTTTCATGTAACGAATGCCGTAGTGGTCGGACTCCAGCTCATCACCCTGGCTGTATTGGGCGAGTGCGAGTTGCGCCCCCATGGCCGCGCCGCCCATGATCAGGCCGGCCCATTCGTTATCAGAGAGGGCAAAACCCAACCCCGCCACGCCTGCGCTGATCAGCATGCCTTGCTGCATGCGCTGGACGCTGTGGCGAGCGGCGGCGTGAACAATTTCATGGCCAAGGACTGATGCCAGCTGAGCTTCATCTTCCAACTCCATCAGCAAGCCACGGTTGATGGCAATCTTGCCACCCGGGAGCGCCCAGGCATTGGGCACACTGCTGTTCAATACCACGAACTCGTAGGGCAGGTCGGGCCGATCACTGACCTTTGCCAGCTTCTGGCCTACCTGGCTGACGTACAGATTCAATTCCGGGTCGAGATAGAACTGGCCGCCCTGGGTTTGCTGAGTGGGCTTGTACTGCTCACTGCCAATGGAGAGTTCCTGGCTCTCGGGAATCAATGACAGCTGCTTTTCGCCGGTTACCGGGTTGACTGAACAACCTGCGAGGAAGGCCACCAGCACGAAAACGGAAAGATGTCGAAAGCCTTTGTGAACGTTCACGATAAACTCCTTGTTTGAATACCTGGGCAGACCCTGGCAGATATCCGCGGTCGCCATTGCTGGGCATTGGGATGTTTATACCATATCCCTGTGAGTGCCTGTGATACTACCCGTAAGAGCTTGTTGTGTGGAGGCTTTGTCGGCTTTGCGGTATGATCAAAGACTCCAATTCCCGTTTTATACCGCATCCGGAACGACTTCATGAGCAACTATCTGGAACTCATTGCCCTGGTCTGGTTTTTGATCTGCTGGCTGGGCTATTCCGAGTATTCCAGGCGCAAGGCCAATGATCGACCCTGCCTGTCCAACACACTCGACCTATACCGTGAAGACTGGATGCGCGTGATGCTCCGCCGGGATAACCGCATATCCGACGCGTCCGTGGTTGGCAATCTGGAGCGCAACGGCGCCTTTTTTGCATCCAGCTGCCTGTTGATCCTGGCCGGTATCATTACTGCACTGGGATACACCCAAGAGGTCATGGAAGTGTTCAGTACCATGCCGTTCGGCACCTTGCCCAGCCGGGAAATCTGGGAAATGCGGATGGTCGTGTTGATGGTGATTTTCATCTACGCGTTCTTCAAGTTCACCTGGTCCATGCGGATGTACAATTTCGTCTCCGTGCTGATTGGCAGTGCACCGCTAACAACCGATACCAAGGCAAGTCCTGCTGCCCGGGAAGCCTTTGCAAAGAGCGCCGGAAGGGTTTGCAATCTTGCGGGCGATGCCTTCAACCTTGGGTTGCGCTCTTACTATTACGCATTGGCCGTGGTTTCCTGGTTTATCCACCCGCTGGTATTCATGGGTGCCTCTACCTTGATCGTCATCGTTCTGTACCGTCGGGAGTTCCGTTCTACCGCGCTGAGGGCGCTGCGAGACGGCAAGGTGTTCGAGGAGACGCTGCCAAAGTCGGACACTGAGAAAGAATCCGGTAAAGAATCGGATAAAGAAACCCAACACTGACGTGATGAGCCGAACGTTATGAAAGACTCCATTGGGATGGATCGGGTGCGCCGGTTTATCGACACCCTGAACCAGGGGCGAGAACTGGGTTTGACGGTAACCGCGGTAAAAAATGGGCAGTTGACGCTGTGCCTGCCGTACAGTGACCGTATCATCGGTAACCCGGACACGGGAGTGATCCACGGTGGCGCCATCACGACGTTGATGGATACGGCGTCTGGCTCCGCGACCCTGTGCGCCCTGGACGAATTCGAGCTATGCCCGACTCTGGACCTGCGAGTGGACTACATGCGCCCGGCCGAGCCCCGTAAACCGGTATATGCTCGCGCGGAAGCCTACAAGGTTACCCGCAACATTATTTTTACCCGTTGCGAGGCCTTCCAGGACCCCGGTGAGACCATCGCGAACTGCGTGGGCACCTTCATGCGGATCGGCAGGGAAGCAACCCCGAAATCCTTCCGCGATCTGATTACCGGAGGCGAAGAATGACCAACCCGGAAATCCTCCGCTATACCCAGGAAACCGGTGACTTCTCCCGCATGCTGGAAAGCATCCCTTACGCCCGGTTTATCGGCCTGGAGTGTGATCGCTATGGCGATGACCTGATCTTCCGCCTGCCGAAGAAGGAAGAAAACCTGGGCAATCCGATACTGCCGGCCATCCATGGCGGGGTGATTGGTGGCTTCATGGAGCTTTCTGCGTTGATTTACCTGATGATGTCCCAGGAAACCCTGCGCATGCCCCGCATTGTGGATTTTTCCCTGGAT
The DNA here is from genome assembly GCF_002375325.1 of Marinobacter sp. UBA3604. Taxonomy (NCBI): domain Bacteria; kingdom Pseudomonadati; phylum Pseudomonadota; class Gammaproteobacteria; order Pseudomonadales; family Marinobacteraceae; genus Marinobacter; species Marinobacter sp. UBA3604. The sequence continues at coordinate 28,154 of NZ_DFMB01000028.1, read as the reverse complement.
TACCTGCGTGCCGGCCTCGACCGCGAGACCTTTGCGGAATGTCAGCTTACCCGCCAGGGTAACCGCGTAGCCAATGTGATGATCACCGCCTGGCAGAAGTCCCGCTCCCAGCCCATCGCGACCGCACGGGCGCACTTCCTTCTGGAAGACTGAATTCGTTTGATCGGGGTTGAAATGCCCCGGTCTAGCCCCATTTCTGGTTCTAACAACTCAGGCACTGGTGCAGGCAAGCAGTTGAGGATGGGCTTACGAAACACGCCTCGAGACGTCCCTGTGCGGCTCGGGCTCCGCCATCCATGGCTCCGCACGGTTTCGTAAGCCCATCCTCAACTGCTCGCCCGGGCTCCGTGCCAGAATCAGTATTACTCAATAGTCGGGTGGCGTGGGTTTGAAGCCCTGTCCAAAACCGTGTGGAGCCATGGATGGCGGAGCCGAGCGTACATGGACGTATTCACAGCGTGTTTTGGACAGGGCTTCGAACCCGCGCCGCTCCACCGAAGCAAACACAGCAGGAGACAAAACAAGCCATGACGGTTGAATCGCAAAAAGAGACCCTGGGTTTTCAGACCGAAGTTAAGCAGCTGCTTAACCTGATGATCCACTCCCTGTACTCCAACAAGGAAATTTTCCTTCGTGAGTTGATTTCCAACGCGTCGGATGCGGAAGACAAACTGCGTTTCGCTGCATTGAAAGACGACAGCCTGTTCGAGGGCGACCCGGAACTGAAAATCCGCCTCGACTTCGATGCAGAAAAGAACACCGTCACGCTGAGCGACAACGGTATCGGCATGAACCGGGACGATGTTATCCAGAACCTGGGCACCATCGCCAAGTCCGGCACTGCGGAGTTTCTCAAGCAGCTTTCCGGTGATGAGAAGAAGGACAGCAAGCTGATCGGTCAGTTTGGTGTCGGCTTCTATTCCTCATTCATCGTGGCCGATTCCGTGGAAGTGTTTACCCGCCGCGCCGGTGCACCGGTGGAAGAGGGCGTTCATTGGCAGTCTGCGGGGGATGGCCAGTTCACCATTGAGAATGTGGACCTGAACGAGCGCGGCACGCAGATCGTCCTGCACCTGAAGGATGACGCCAAGGAATTTGCCGACGGTTTCCGTCTGCGCAACCTGGTGAAGAAGTACTCCGACCACATTTCATTCCCGGTGGTGATGAAGTCCGAATCTGAAGAGGAGGGTGAAAAGGGCGAGTATGAGACGGTCAACGACGCCACCGCCCTGTGGACGCTGTCTCGCAGTGAGATCAAGGATGAGGAGTACAAAGAGTTTTACAAGCACATTGCCCACGATTTCGAAGACCCGCTGACCTGGTCGCACAACAAGGTGGAAGGCAAGCTCGATTACACCAGCCTGCTGTATGTGCCTGGACGTGCGCCGTTTGACCTGTATAACCGGGAAGCGCCCCGCGGCCTGAAGCTGTACGTGCAGCGCGTGTTCATCATGGACGACGCAGAGCAGTTCCTGCCGTTGTACCTGCGCTTCACCAAGGGTGTGATCGATTCCAACGACCTGTCACTGAACGTCTCCCGTGAGATCCTGCAGAACGACAGCACCGTTGAAAGCATCCGTACAGCGGTGACCAAGCGGGTTTTGGATATGCTGTCCAAGCTGTCCAAGAAAGAGCCGGAGCAGTACCAGAAGTTCTGGAATGAATTTGGCACTGTGCTGAAGGAAGGCCCGGCGGAAGACTTCAGTAACCGCGAGAAAATCGGCGGCCTGCTGCGCTTTGCGTCCACCCATACCGGTGAGCAGGCGCAGACCGTGTCTCTGGATGAGTACATCGGCCGTATGAAGGAAGGCCAGAGCAAGATCTACTACATCACCGCCGACAACTTCATGGCCGCCAAGAGCAGTCCGCACCTGGAAGTGTTCCGCAAGAAAGGCATCGAAGTGCTGATCCTCTCTGACCGCATCGATGAGTGGATGATGGGCTATCTGAACGAGTACGACGGCAAACAGTTCCAGGACGTTGCCCGTGGTGATCTCGACCTTGGCGAAGTGGAAACTGAGGAAGACAAGAAGCACAAGGAAGAGGCTGCCGAGGAACACAAGAACCTGCTGGAGCGCATCAAGACCGCACTGGATGACCGGGTGCAGGAAGTGCGGGTAACCAACCGCCTGACTGATTCACCGGCCTGCCTGGTGGTTGGCGACTTCGATATGGGCGCGCAGATGAAGAAAATCATGGAAGCGGCGGGCCAGAAAGTGCCCGACAGCAAGCCGATTTTCGAGATCAACGTTGAGCATCCGCTGGTTCAGCGCCTTGAGAACGAGCAGGGCGAGGACCGCTTCAAGGAGTTGTCTGCCGTATTGCTGGACCAGGCCACATTGGCCAGTGGTGAACAACTGCAGGACCCAGGCGCGTATGTAAGCCGCCTGAACCGCCTGCTGCTTGAGCTTGCCAACTAAGGCCGCCTGATGCAGCAGATTATCGTGGACGTCGATATCAGCCCTGATGAGTGGATCAAGCTCTATCAGGGTTCGGCGACGGACGTCCACACCAGGGCCCGGGACGGGCGTTCCGTCCGCTTCCCGGCCCGTATTCTCTCCCGCTTTTACCTTCGTGACGGCGTCCAGGGCAGTTTCCGTATCCTGTTTGATGACCAGGGCAAGTTCGTCAGCGTGGAACGCTTGTAATTCCGGCCTACCAACGCCCTTAAAAGTTCTCTACAATTCCCACCCGTTTATTCCTTGATCAATTCGTGGAGCCCCAATGCGAATAATCCTTGCCCCAATGGAAGGGCTGGTTGATGCACCCATTCGAGAGACACTGACAGCCGTTGGTGGCATCGACCGGTGCGTAACGGAATTTATTCGCGTGACTCAGGGCATGCTGCCGCCCCGTATTTTCTACAAATACGCCCCGGAACTGCACAACGGCTGCGAAACCCAGGTTGGCGTGCCGGTGGCCGTTCAACTGTTGGGCTCGGACCCCGTCCAGATGGGCCGGCATGGCGCCAAGGCGGTGGAGCTGGGCGCCACACAGGTTGATATCAATTTCGGTTGCCCCGCCAAGACTGTGAACAAGCACAAGGGTGGCTGTGTGCTCATGCGCGAGCCCGAATTGATGCAGCAGATTACGGAAGCGGTTCGTGCCGCCGTGCCTGCCCATGTGCCGGTGACCGCGAAAATGCGCCTGGGGTACGATGACCGTTCCATGGGCGTTGCCTGTGGCCAGGCGCTGGAAGCGGCCGGCGCGTCCGAAATCGTGGTTCACGCCCGCAGTAAGGTGGATGGCTACAAGCCGCCGGCTTACTGGGAAGATGTGGCCCGGGTCAGGGAAGCGGTTAATGCACATGTGATCGCCAACGGCGAGATCTGGACCGTGGCGGATTACTGGCGCTGCCGGGAGGTCTCCGGCTGTGACGATGTGATGATCGGTCGTGGGCTGATCGCCCGGCCGGATCTGGCACGGCGGATTCGTGCCAGTCAACGTAAGGAGTCGGTGGCGGATATGACCTGGCCCGAGGTGGTCAGGCTGGTAGAGGGCTACGCCGTTGCGCTGCAGGAACGCCTTGAAGACAGGTTCGTGACCGGCCGTATCAAACAATGGCTGAACTATCTGCGTGGCGGCTACGCGGAGGCCCAGTGGCTGTGGCCTGAAGCCAGAAAGATCCGTGACGTGGCACCCATGCTGGCTTGCCTGCGACAGCCCGTCCCGGTGACTGAAGCTGCATAGACCTGTTCACGTTTACTGCTCCGGAATTCCATTCTCCAGCTACACTGCTATGAAGTGACGCATCCATCGTATTGGTTACGGTACCGCTAAAAACCGTGGAGAGGGAGAAATGAACAACGCCTGCAAGAGCCTGGTTGCTGCCTTTCTGGCAAGCACCGTATCGCTGTCGGCTGCCGCCGACTCCGTCAAGGTCACCCCGCTTGGGAGCCATGATGGCGAATTCTGCGCCATGGACCGGGCGCTCATCTTTGAAGACCCCAATGGCACCCGTATTCTCTATGACGCCGGTCGAACCGTTGCGGGTGCCGATGATCCCCGATTAGGCAACATTGATGTGGTGCTGGTCTCCCACGTTCATGGCGACCATGTGGGGGATCGCCATATCCGCGACGTCAATCAGGGTAGCTGTGGTGGGCCGGAGGTTCCGGTGGTGGTGCTTCCCGAGTCCAATTCCGTGAACATCACCGCCGCCAAGAAGGCAAAGATCGTAACGGGTAGCGAAATGCCGGCGTTTTTCGCCAGCAAGCTCAAAAGCGTTGAGGGTAATCCAGAGGATTCACTGCTGGTGAGGTTCGGGGCTGAACGGGTGGTGGGCGGTGTGGCCATCACGACCGTGCCCGCCGTGCACAGTAACGGCCTGTCGCCGAGCTTTCTCACCGGCCCGCTGGCGGAATACCTGAAAGCGGCGGGCGTCGGCGCCAGTGTCGGACCGCCCACCGGCTACGTGCTCACGTTCACCAATGGCCTGGTGGTGTACCTGTCCGGCGATACCGGTATCACCGCTGAGCAGAAACTGGTTGTCAAAGACCACTACGGCGCCAGCCTTGTGGTTCTCAACATCGGTGACACCTACACCACGGGCCCGGAAGAGGCGGCCTACGTGGTAAATGACCTGATCACGCCAAACGCGGTGATCGCGTCCCACGCCAATGAGGCTGCCACGAAGGAGGGCATGGTCCGGGACGGAACGCGCACCAAACAGTTCATCAGCCTGTCCTCAATGCCCGTTCACGTTCCTCTTAGTGGCAAAACCATGAGCTTTGATGGTACTGCCCACTGCACCGACGGTTGTTGAAAGGAAGGCTGGCCGTAGCGGTCAGCCTTCCATTTCTGATGAGTATTGCCCCAGGGTGGCCAGGCTGTTCAACTTGGCACGTTTAACCATTGCGGCCTGGGCAGCTTCGCGGTTGGAGGAAATACCTGCCCAGGCTTTCTGGGCCGGCTCCTGCAGTGCCCGCCCGTAGGAAAAGCTGAGTGTCCAGGGCAGGGCCGGGCCACTATTCATGGCGTTCAGGTTCAGGGTCGCTTCCGCCGGGGTCTGGCCACCGGACAGGAAGTTGATACCAGGCACCGCTGCCGGCACCACACGCCGGAACACTCCCAAGGTGTGTTTTGCCACGTCCTCTGGGCTTGCCTTCTGGCCATTGGCGTTGCCAGGCGTCACCATGCTGGGTTTGAGGATCATGGTCTCAAGCTCAACACGATGGCGTCGCAGGGCCTGAAATACCTCGTTGATAACGGCCTCGTTCACCTCCGCGCTTCGCTCGATGCTATGGTCGCCATCGATCAGCACTTCCGGTTCCACAATGGGCACCACGCCGCAGGACTGGCAGATGGCGGCATAGCGTGCCAAGACCTCGGCATTTGCCTCGATGGCAGCGCGACTGGGGTTGGTATCGGTGATGTGGTAAACGTTCCGCCACTTGGCAAACCGCGCACCGAGTTGTTTGTAGTCTTCAAGCCGTTGGGCTAGCCCATCCAGGCCCTCGGTAATCTCATCACCGGGTGCATTAATCATCGGGCCCTTGCCCTTATCCACCTTAATGCCGGGCACAATGCCCTGTTTTGCCGCCACAGAGGGCAGGCTGGCGCCATCGTCCGCGTGCTGTCGCAGGGTTTCCTCGAACAGGATCACACCACTGACGTACTCTCCCAGCCCCGGCGCAGCGAGAATCAGGTTGCGGTAGTGTCGTCGGTTCTCTTCGGTGGATTCCACACCAACCGCCTTGAACCGTTTGGCGATGGTTGGGTTGCTCTCGTCCGCCGCCAGAATGCCCTTACCTTCGCAGACCAGTTCACGGATGGTGCTTTCAAGCTGTTCCTGAGTGTTCATCCAAAACTCCCGTCGCTATGCCAGTGAACGTTTAAAACTCTGGTTTCAAACCCCGAGTGTTCAGTATAGATCTTCAGCAAGCAGATCACAGTTATCAACCGGTAACTCGCGGGAGATATAGTGATAAACAAAAACTATGACATTGGTACGAAAAAACAACCTGAACTAATAGTGAAAAATGGGAGTACATTGACTAGATTGGTAGCTGATTGGTTCAGTTTGTCAGTGCAACAACGATCAATGAAACAGTGAAATAGATGGTAGCAACCCACGGAGAGAGTGATATGAGCGGAAACGAAGGTAAATGCCCGGTTATGCACGGGGCCCGCACAAAGCTGCAGGACGAGGGTCCGGGTGTCAACGATTGGTGGCCGAACCAGCTGAACCTGGGTATTTTGCACCAGCACAACCCCAAGTCGAACCCGTTGGGGGAAGACTTCAACTACGCCGAAGAATTCAAGAAACTTGACCTGCCTGCGGTCAAGAAAGACATCGAAGCCGTATTGAAAGATTCACAGGACTGGTGGCCCGCGGATTACGGCCATTACGGTCCGTTCATGATCCGTATGGCATGGCACAGCGCCGGTACCTATCGAACCGGTGATGGCCGCGGTGGTGCCGGCACCGGCAACCAGCGTTTCGCGCCCATCAACAGCTGGCCTGACAATGGCAACCTGGACAAGGCCCGCCGCCTGCTATGGCCTGTCAAACAGAAGTATGGCAACAAGCTGTCCTGGGCCGACCTGTTTATCCTGACCGGCAACGTGTCCCTTGAGTCCATGGGCTTCAAGACCTTTGGTTTTGCCGGTGGTCGTGAGGACATTTTCCAGCCCGAGGAAGACATTTACTGGGGTGCGGAAAGGGAATGGCTGGCCACCAGCGACAAGCCGAACAGCCGTTATTCCGGTGATCGCGATCTGGAAAACCCCCTGGCTGCGGTACAGATGGGTTTGATCTACGTGAATCCGGAAGGCCCGGATGGGAACCCGGACCCGCTGGCATCGGCTCGTGACATTCGCGAGACCTTTGCTCGGATGGCGATGAATGACTATGAAACAGCAGCCCTGACCGCTGGCGGTCACACCTTTGGTAAGACCCACGGGGCCGGTGATCCCGACAAAGTTGGTCCAGAACCGGAAGCAGCGCCGATCGAAGAGATGGGCCTGGGCTGGAAGAGCAGCCATGGCAGCGGCAAGGGCCGTGATGCTATCACCAGTGGTCTCGAGGGCGCCTGGACGCCCAGCCCCACCCAGTGGGACATGAGCTATTTTGACGTGCTGTTTGGCTACGAGTGGGAACTGACCAAGAGCCCGGCCGGCGCCCAGCAGTGGCGGCCGAAAGGATTGACCGAGAAAGACATGGCGCCTGATGCGGAAGATCCGTCCAAGCGCGTGGGAATCATGATGTCCACCGCCGATATGGCGATGAAGCAGGACCCGGAATACCGCAAGATCTGCGAGCACTTCCATAAGAACCCGGAAGAGTTTGCGGACGCCTTTGCTCGCGCCTGGTTCAAGCTGACGCACCGCGATATGGGCCCGAAAGCCCGCTATCTCGGCCCTGAAGTGCCGGCAGAAGACCTGATCTGGCAGGACCCGGTGCCAGCGGTCGATCACGAGCTGATCAATGCCCAGGACATTGCTGACCTTAAGAGCAAGATCCTGGGAGCGGGCCTGTCGGTCTCCGAGCTGGTTTACACCGCATGGTCTGCCGCGTCGACGTTCCGTGGCTCCGATCTGCGCGGTGGGGCCAACGGCGCGCGCATCCGCCTGGCTCCCCAGAAAGACTGGGAAGTAAACGAGCCACATCAACTGGCGAAGGTGCTGCAGGCGCTTGAAGGCATCCAGAAGTCCTTTAACGATGCCCAGTCGGGCAACAAGAAGGTTTCCCTGGCTGACCTGATCGTGCTCGGCGGTAATGCCGCGGTTGAGAAGGCCGCCAAGGATGCAGGCCACAGCATCGACGTGCCGTTCTCACCGGGACGCACCGATGCAACCGATGACCAGACGGACGTTGAAGCCTTTGACTGGCTCAAGCCCGAAGCGGACGGCTTCCGCAACTATCGCCGCGCGGCGTTCACCGTTTCCGACGAGGAAATGTTGATCGACAAGGCGCAGTTGCTGAACCTGAGCGCACCGCAGATGACGGTACTGGTAGGTGGCTTGCGGGTACTGGGTGCCAATTACAAGCAATCGAAGCACGGTGTATTGACCAACTCGCCGGGCAAACTCACGAACGATTTCTTCGTGAACCTGACCGACCTTAACACCGAGTGGAAGCCAACATCGGCTGACGCGGACGTGTTTGAAGGGCGCGATCGCAAAACCGGCGACGTGAAGTGGACCGGTACGCGTGTGGACCTGATCTTCGGTTCCAACTCGCAGCTTCGCGCGGTGTCTGAGGTGTATGCCCAGGCAGACGCGAAGGAGAAGTTCGTCAAGGACTTCGTCACCGCCTGGAACAAGGTGATGAACGCGGATCGTTTCGATCTGTCGTGATTGAATGCCCGCACCAAAGTGCGGGCATTTCGATAGTAAAACGGCGTTTCAATGAAAGTTGAAACGCCGTTTTTTTATGCAAGTTCTGCTATTCAGAGCCCCTGGGCACCCCTGCGAAGCCAGTCATGCACAAACGCCAGCTTGTGGCGCGCGAAATCCGACAGAACAAAGGGGTACAGGTCAGACAGACCCATTGATCGGTTTACATGGTTCACGCCCATGGCGATGGACGCGGCGATATGGATCAAACGCTGGGCGTCTGGTTCTGAATAGGGATCCCAGTTCGGACCTGGCACTTCCGGAGAGGTTAAACCGGAGGCCACAAAGCTGTCGGTCAGGTCCGTCAGGTGTAACAGATGCGCCGCGGTTTCCGCCCAGTCTTCATGGGGATGGGCCGAGGCATAGCTGGTGAGGTAGAACTTTTTCCAGTCCTGCGGCGGGCCGTTCTCATAGTGGTGCTGAAGCGCGCCCGGGTAGCTGATGCGCTCGTCACCAAACATTGCGCGGAAGGCCTCCAGGAAGTCCTCACGCAGGCTCAGACGCCACCAGAGCATGTGGGCAATCTCATGGCGCATGTGGCCAATCATCGTTCTGTAGGGCTCTTCCAGCGCCTCCCTGCGGGTGGTGCGCAGCACCGGGTCTGCCTCTGCGACACTGATGGTGACGACGCCCTGGGCGTGGCCCATTGGCACCGGAGTAGGGCCCTCGGCGAGCATATGGAACACCGGCCTTGCGCCGGGGTCTTCCGGGCGAAACCAGTGCCAGCGACCCAGATTATCGATCACCCAGCGTTTGGAGGCCTCGGTTTGGGCCCAGTTGGGGATGGCGTTGGCAATCGATGGGTCTGGTGCCAGCGCCGTCATTGCACAGGCGCGACAGAAAGCGCCTTGCTCCGGTGCGATCCAGTTGCAGCCAATCACGTCCCGGTTGGCGCAGAAGGGTGGCATCGGTAGAAATGCTCGCGCCTGGGGGTCGTAGGCCACAGGCGTACCGTCAGCCGTAGCGATATTATCAAACCAGAGAGAGCCGGAACCGACGGGGTTGGCGAAAACGCGCATAAAGAAAGTCTTCCAGCGGAATGGACTTCGAGTATAGGAATTGACTGCGCCGGATGTCCAACGCTGCGTTGACGGGCTTGTCAGATATTTCACATGTGTAGTATATTTGATTCACATGTGAAGTAACTGGATGACTAATGGATAAACGGTTTTTCTATCTCCTGAACAAGGCCCGCCATCGAGTATACAAACACGCTGACCAGCGCAGCGAAGAAGCGCTGGGTATTTCGGTCACCCAGGTGGGGGCTCTGTTGCTGGTTGCGGGTGACGAGGGGTGTCTGCTGAAGGACCTGGCCCACAGCCTGCACCTGAACAGTTCCGCGCTGACGGGGCTGGCCGGGCGGATGGAGAACAAGGGCCTGCTGGAGAGACGTACCTGTGACAGGGATGGCCGTGCATCCCGCCTGTATCTCACCGATGTCGGGCGCGAGAAAATCGAGAGCGCCAAACCGCTGATCACGGAATTGAACAATCGTATGACCGAGGGTTTCAGTGACGAAGAAGTGACCGTCATCCTTAAGTTCCTCAATCATCTCGCCAACGATTTCTGACACCAGGGCAAGGTATTCGGCAAGTATCAGGAGAACTATCATGAGTGCCAGGGAGTCTTCATTACCCCCAACCAATAGAAAGGATGTGCCCGTCACAACACCGGGTGGTCATCGAATCCAGCTTCGGGTATTTCCTGCGGCTCAGTCCAGTTCGGTCGTCATCGTAGCTGGCGCTATGGGTGTGGGGCAGCATTGCTACGAGAAATTCGCACGCTATCTGAGCAGCCAGGGCTTTACCGCGATAACCTTCGATTATTTCGGTATGGGCGCCTCCCTGAACAGCCATCTTCGGGATTGCCCGGTCAAGGTGACGGAGTGGGGGAGTGAAGACTGCCGGGCGGTTATCGACTTCGCCCGTCAGCATTACCCGGGGCAGCGTCTTCAATGGATTGGGCACAGCGTCGGCGGCCAGTTGCTGGGTATGACGCCGAACGTAAACGATCTGGATCACGCGGTTACCGTCGCCTGTGGCAGCGGCTATTGGCGTGAGAATTCACCACCCACCAAACGCATTGCTTGGTTTTTGTGGTACTTCATGGCACCTGTCAGTGTGCGGATGTTTGGCTATTTTCCCGGAAAGCGCCTGAACATCGTGGGTGACTTACCGCCCAATGTGATACGCCAGTGGCGGCAATGGTGCCTCGACCCCGAATACGCGGTGGGGAAAGAAGGCCGGGCACTGCGCGAGCAGTTCGCTGCGGTAAAGGTACCCATTTCCGCCGTCGCCTTCTCTGATGACGAAATGATGTCCCGGCGGAATGTTGATTCACTGCACAGTTTCTACACTCACGCGGCTGTCACGATGCACCGAGTTCATCCGAAGGAGGTTGGCGAAAGTCGCATTGGCCATCTTGGGTGGTTCCGCGAGCAATATGAAACGTCGATCTGGCAAAACACGTTGCTGCCACTGCTTCGTTGATCGAGCAGAATGTTCACTATGGCGGGCGCTTCAGTGCGCCGATTTTCGCGCCCGCCAGAATCGAGCGATGGCCGGTTTAACGCTTACGCCATGAACCAGGATCGACAGGGCGACCACCACCAGGGTCAGGTGAATCAACTCCAGGGCAATGTTTTCCGGCAGCCCATGTTGGATGGCGTACATCAGATAGTAGAGAGAACCAATACCCCGCACACCGAACCAACCCGCGAGATTTCGCAACCGGATCGGCGCCTTGCTGCCGAGCAGGCCAAGGTGAACACTGATGGGGCGGGCGACGAAGAACAGAAAGGCGGCGAAACCAACCGCGCGCCAGCTCCATGAATCCCAGAACAGGGAACCGCCAATCAGCAGGACCAGAACGATTTCTGCCAGCCTCTCCAGATGTTCGTTGAATATCAGAGAGCTCTGATGCACATGGGCGATGGCCAGCGGCGCCTCGCCCGGATAGGTTTCTCCGGACGTTGCATCTGAATAGGACTGCTTAAGACCGGCCAGCTTCAGTTCGGTATGCCGCAATGCCACTGCCGCGCTGAATACCGCCAGAAATCCCCAGGCATTGACCAGCAGACTGATGCCATAGGCAAACGCAATCAGGCCCAGCCCAAGGAAACTTTCCAGAAACTCGGAGTGGGTGAACGTGGTGCGCAGTTTCTGAACCAGCCAGCCGACCAGACAGCCGGCCACAATACCGATGACGATTCCCGCGCCGCTGGCCCAGACAACATCAACCGCGAACCATCGCCACCCGACATCTCCCAGATCATGCAAACCTAACAGTCCGAGCCCCAGCATCACGAAAGGAAAGGCGCTGCCGTCGTTCATTCCTGCTTCACTGGTTAGCGCAAACCGCAGCCGGTCAGGATCATCGGCATGCCGAACCTGTACTTCGGTGGCAAGCACCGGATCGGTGGGCGCCACTACGGCACCAAGCAGTACGGCTGCGCCTAGGGGCAGGGCCAGCCAGAAGTATCCAAACAGCGCCACAATACCCACGGTCAGCGACATCGACACAACCGCCAGTCTCAGGGGGTTGCGCCACCGCCTGAAGGTCACCGGGGCGGGCATTTTAACGCCAGCGCAATACAGCGAAATCAACACGGCTATTTCGGTCAGTAGTTCCAGCAGTGCGGATTCTTCAAGTGGGTTGAAGTGGAACAGTCCAAAGCCCATCGGGCCGACAACAAAACCGACCAGCAGGTACACAATGGCTGACGTGGCAGGCCCGTTTTTGATGTAGGACGCCGTAAAGCCCACTAACAGAAGAAGGGCGCCCAGTAATAGAAACCAGGTAGCAGTGGTCATAGGTAACTCAGTAAGAGAGTGGTGAAGTAAAGGCCTCGCGGTAATCGAGATTCCTAACGATGCGCTCTTATCCGGAATTCTGCCAGCGGAAAGCCCCGAGTTTCCTATACGGTTCAGTAATTACCGATGCGGCCGCGGGTATCGGTGAATCGGGGGCTTGACCTAAACTAAGGTTTAGGTCTTATCGTCCATAACCACATCCACAATACAGCGAGGAGACCAATATCATGAGTCAGGACATTGAGGTGGGCGTTATCTATGGCAGCATCCGTGAGGCCCGGCGTAACAACCCTTATGGGGAGGTAACGGCATGAATACAGCGGTTAAGGAAGACTCTATTTCCCTGAACGGAGCACGTGTTCTGGTGTTGGGGCGTTCCGAGGCGGTCCTGGAAGCGGTGCTGGGTGAACTCACGGCCCTGGGTATCGATGCCCAGGGCACGGCTGAGCCTGAGAAGGCACCGGAGCGTTACGACGCCCGGAATTATGATCTCATCGCTCTTGGGCGGGGTCTTCTTGGTGAAGCCGGCCAGTCCCTCAAAGCACAGTTCCGGGAGCGCAACGCCGATGTGCGCTTCCTGGATACCTACGCCCCCTTTGCGGTCTATGAGATTGCCACGGCTCTGGAGTGCTCGTACCCACCGAATGTGGACCTGGAGCCTTACCTGGCACGCATCGGTCGTGAGGGGCCCGTGGCACCGACCCTGGAGACTCTCAAAGAACTCCATGAGCGCCATCCGGACGCCATCCCGTTCGAGGCCATTGATGTACTGCTGGAGCGCGGCGTGAATATCGCCCCGGATGCCGTAGAAGACAAGCTGGTCCATGGCAGGCGCGGTGGTTACTGCTTTGAGCACAATGGCCTGTTCAAGAGAGTGCTTGAGGCCATCGGTTTCCACGTGGAAGGCCTTTCTGCCCGCGTACGCTGGAATGCAGCACCCGGGACCGCCCCGCAGCCTTACTCTCACATGGCGCTAAGGGTTGTTGTGGACAACGTGCCGTGGCTGGTGGACGTGGGTTTTGGAGGCTGCGTACTCACGACGCCGCTCCGCATGGACACGATAGAACCCCAGGCCACTTCCCACGAGACTTTCCGGCTGATCCCGTTCGGGCCGGGAATGCTGCTACAGATGTGGATAGACGAGCAATGGAAGCCCGTCTACGAGTTGTCTGGAGAACCCCGTCTGGAAGGTGACTACGAGGTTGCCAACTGGTACACCGCTGAGCACCCGGATTCACACTTCCGGAGAAACCTGATGGTGGCTCGCACCACCACGGAGGCCCGCTACACACTGCTGAACGGCCGCTATACGGTCCGTTATTCCGATGGCCGTACTCACCGGGAGGTCCTGGAGGCAGATGGTATAGAACGGGTGCTGGCGGATACATTCCAACTGCCGGTGCAACCGGACTGGCGCCCAATGATTGAGCGTGCTGCCTTGCTGACCGAGCGCTAGCATGGCCCCTGCTGAATTCAGTCCCCCGAGAGGGCCTGATTCACCGCCTGCGCCGCATGGATCGCCGTTGTGTCATACAGCGGGACGGGGGTATCGGTCTGCTTGATCAGCAGGCCGATTTCCGTGCATCCCAGGATGACAGCTTGCGCACCTTGCTCGGCCAGTGAGTTGATGACGGCCAGATACGTTTCCCGGGAAGCCGCCTGGATCTCGCCCTGGCAGAGTTCTTCGTAGATGACCCGATGAACCTCCGCCCGCTGGGGAGCATCCGGTGTGACCACCTCAATGCCAGCCGCTTCCAGGCGCTCGCGGTAGAAGGCCTGCTCCATGGTAAACCGTGTACCCAAGAGCCCCACGCGCTGGATGTTGTCCTGTGTCAGCACCTTCGCTGTGGCATCGGCAATGTGAAGCAGGGGGATGTTGATAGCCTCTTCAATCTCCGGCGCTACTTTGTGCATGGTGTTGGTGCCGATCATTAGAAAATCCGCTCCGGCGTTCTCCAGGGAAAGCGCTGCGCCGGAAAGAATTCTGGCGGTTGCCGGCCAGTCTCCCTGGTGTTGAAGCGCTTCAATTTCCGCGAAGTCCACGCTATAGAGCACCAGCTTTGCGGAATGCAATCCGCCCAGACGTGATTTCACACCCTCATTGATCAGCCGGTAATAGGTTTGAGTGGATTCCCAACTCATACCGCCAAGAAGGCCAATGGTTTTCATAAAACGCTCCCTGTTCTAACAATGGTAGACACGATGAGACTAACAAATACGTCCGTAGCTGTATTGGATAGTTGAACATCTCAGGTATTCGGGGCAATGTGGAACTTCCTGAACATACGCATAGGAGCGGTGCCGTGAGTAATGTATTGGAGTCTGCCGAACAACGTTGCGACGCTATCGAGGCACCCTGCAGTGCAATTCAAACCATACTGAGCCCTCGCATCACGGATCTGGGTGGTTTCTCCGTGCGCCGCCTGCTACCGACTGCAAAACGGAAAATGGTTGGCCCCTGGATCTTTTTTGATGAAATGGGGCCGGCGGATTTTCCGGCGGGGCAGGGCATCAATGTGCGCCCGCATCCGCACATTGGCATAGCAACCGTGACCTACCTGTTCGAGGGCGAGATTCTCCATCGGGATTCCATCGGCAGCCTCCAGCCCATCCGCGCCGGCGACATTAACCTGATGGTGGCCGGCCGTGGCATCACCCATTCTGAACGTGAACGCCCCAGCATCACAGTAGAGGATCACCGGCTGCATGGCCTGCAGCTCTGGCTGGCGCTGCCGGAAGACCACGAGGAGACAGAGCCAGCTTTCCTCCATTATCCAAGTGACGACATCCCAGCGATCACCATCCAGGATGTCCCGGTACGGGTTATGATCGGTAGCGCCTATGGTGTGGTTTCGCCGGTGCGACAATTCAGCGACACCCTATATCTGGAAGCCTCCCTCAAGGCCGGGCAGACACTCGAGCTGCCCGATGCCCCCGAACGTGCTGTTTACGTGGCCCAGGGCGCCCTGACGGCCCACGGCTCCGAACTGCCAGCGCACAGTATGACTGTGTTTGCTCGTGAACCGGGCGTATCCGTCACCGCTACGGAAGACACCCGCATCGCGGTGATCGGCGGTGAACCGGTAGGCCGCCGGTTTATCGAATGGAACTTTGTATCGTCCCGGAAAGAACGAATCGAGCAGGCCAAGGACGATTGGCGGGCAGGGCGGTTTGATAAGGTGGTTGGGGATGAGGCGGAATTTATTCCGTACTAGAGAACCGCAATTTTGTTCAATACCCGCTTCGGTGTTCGGGGCAAACTCCGCTCATAACCTGAACGGAGAATACCATCCATGAGCCTTTCCCTGATTCTGCCCATGTCCGCGTTTGCGTTGGCGGCGTCCATTTCCCCGGGGCCGGTCAACCTTGTTTGTCTGAGCAGTGGCACCCGCTATCCGGTTTCCCGGGGGCTGATTTTCGTAACCGGGGCAACCCTGGGCTTCATCGCTCTGTTCGTTGCCGTGGGGCTGGGGCTCTATTCGCTGCTGACCATGGTGCCGATGCTGGAGACGTTGTTGCGATGGGGCGGTGTCGCATTCCTGCTTTATCTGAGTATAAAACTGGCCATGGACAGCGGCCAGCTACCGGAAACAGGTGTTGATAAGCCGCCGGGCTTCGGCACCGGGGCAATCATGCAGTGGCTGAACCCCAAAGCCTGGCTGGCCTCGGCGTCTGGCATCGGCGCCTATACCAGCGCCAACGACTTGAAGCAGATCCTGCTGTTTGCGTCGCTCTACCTGCCGATTTGTTGGTTGTCCCTGGCGTGCTGGGTGTATGCGGGGGCTTTCCTGCGGCGATACGTGCAGCGGCCTGCGGTGCTGGTGACCATCAACCGGACTTTGGCTTTATTGCTTGCGATCAGTTGCCTGTATCTGGTGACTGGTTGAGGACTGTCGATACTGATTCGGCGTTGCCGCCATCAGCCGTTTGAACGTGCGCTGGAAATGAGGCTGGTCGGCGAAGCCTGCGTTCAGTGCGGCCTCGGCGATAGGGGTGCCGTTGGCGAGCTCAAGGCGCCCTAGCTGGATGCGGCGGTTGAGAAGATAGGCGTGGGGCGTAAGCCCGAAATATTGCCGGAACGCCCGGATCAGGTGGCCAGCGCTGTAACCGGAAATTTCACAGAGCGTATCCAGCGATACGTCTTCTGCCATGTGGTTGTCCAGATAGCGCGCCAGCTCAGTCAGGGTATCCGGCGCCTTTGGTTGCTGAACCACCGGTTGCCGGGCCAACTCATGCATCAGGTCTGACAGGAACTCCACCACTTCGGTCTGCTTGTCGAGAAGGTCACGCTGAGCATCCAGAAGACACTCTGCCATGCGGCAGTAGCGTTCATACCAGATCGGCTCCGAGAGGGTTGCAGTGGCAATGTCCTGCCAGTGTGGGGTTGGCAGCAGCCCGGCCCGAAACCGCAGATCTGTCAGCCATCCGGTATCGACATACAGCATCAGGTAGGCCCAGGGCTGGTTGTCGATGGGATTGCATGAATGAACCCACTCCGGGTTCATCAGTACCAGATCACCAGCGCGAACATGGAAAAGATCCTCCCGATACTGATAGGTGCTTTCGCCGCCGGTAATTGCGCCAATGGACCATTGCGTATGGCTGTGAGGGGCATAACAGACTTGGCGTCCGTCGCTGACCTTGCGTAATTCCACATGGGGCAGTCGGGCATCGCGCCAGAAAATGGGTTTACTCACGGTGGTGTTGGTCATGCCCGCCATCATATCCTCAGTGCGTTACGTGCCCCTGGGCGCAAACATAATGATGGCCATGCCCGTTAAAGCCACAGCCGTGCCCACCAAATCCCAGACCGTTGGCCGAACGCCATCCACGGCCCATAACCAAAGTATCGCCATAAAGATATAAACACCACCATAGGCTGCGTACACCCGGCCAGCGGCCGTCGGGTGCAGCGATAACAACCAGGCGAACGCGGCCAGGCTCAGGGCGCCGGGGATCAGCAGCCAGATGGTCTTGCCTTCCCGCAGCCACAGATAGGGCAGGTAGCAGCCGACGATCTCGGCCAGGGCGGTCACTAAAAAGAGGCCGACGGTTTTCAATTCTGGCATCACGCTGCTGTTTCCCGTTCAGTATCAGTCGGCGGCTTTCTCCGCGTTCATTTAGCCATGCTTCCGCTTGTACAGCCTGAGTATACCTCGAACCGTTACATCCAGCTGGCTGCCGGATGTGTAATCACCCCGTACCACGTAGTTGGCCCGCTCTTCGGAGATAAGCTTTTCGATCTTATTCTGGGTATTGCCGTCGCCCCATTTGTCACCGTCGAACACCGCTAGACTGCACCCGCCCTGCGCCTTCACCATTTTCATTGCCGGGATATCGGTGTCACCGTCGCCGAAATAGATCATGTGGTCGAAGGGCACGGGGCGTTCACCGGGTTCGATGTATTCGTTAATGGTGACGTTGTCCCAGCTGTTCTCGATGCCCTTGTTGATGCGGAACAGGTACTGGGTTTTAGTGGTGTAGTCGATGGCTACGGCAGGCCATTTTGCATGCCCGGTGGCCTCATCATAGTGATAACGGCACCCGAAAATTTTCTTGAAATGCTTTGCCACCGGCGTGCCGCGAATCATCTCCTCCAGCCCGCTGGAGACAATGTAATGGCTCAGGGCAATACCCTGGTCGCTGGCGAAGCGGTTGATGGCGTCAAACCAGTCCACGACCCCGGGGAACAGGGGGATGGACTTTCCGTAGGCCTGTAGTCTCTCCGGTTTCAGCTCATCCTGCTTGCCCTCATCGCGGGCGCGCTTGGCCAGTTCGCCGAGGTAGGTGAGTATCTCATCGCCGTCCCGCTCACGGTTCTTGCGATTCACTTCCGGCCAGAAGTCGGAATGCTCGTTCAAACCCAAGGCCGGCATCAGGCCGTGTTCGGCGCAGTTGCCTTTGGCAAGGGTGCCGTCGAAGTCATAGATCAGAGCGCATTGCATTGTCTTTGTGCCTTCTTTCCATGGATGACATCAGCGTAGCCGGTTATTACAAACGACGCCCGGCCAGGCGATTTTTCTGGGCGCGGACGGCCTCTGTCAGAAAATCCATCAGCGCATGAATCCTCACCACGCCTCGCAGGTCCGGATGCATCAGAAACCACAGGCCGTATTCCAGCTCTGGAATGGGGTCGGTGAGTTGAACGATGTCCGGGTCCTCGTCCGCGAGATAGCAGGGCATCACGGCCAGCCCCATGCGGGAGCGAATGGCGCTGAGGATGCTCACCAGGGTATCTACACGGTAAACACAGGCCTGCTTCAGCGCGTGGTTATCCATCCACTGGTCCACGGAGGAATCCTGAAGCCTCGGCCCGGCGCCAATCCAGGGCTCACTGGCAAGGGCCTCTATGGAGGTTCCCGGCGTCAGGCCGAGGTCTTTGTGAGCATAGACAGCCTGGCCGAGGGTGGTCAGTGGCCGGCCAATCAGGTTTTCCGGTGGACGGTTGGAGGGACGTATAGCCACGTCCGCCTCCCGACGTGTGAGATTGAACAACTGATTGGACACCGCAACATCCAACACAATGCCTGGGTATTTGTGCCGGAACTGCGTGAACAACGGTGCCAGCACGCCCATCAGAAGAGAGTCCGTTGTGGTGGTCCAGATCTCGCCACTGGGCTCCAGGTCACGGCCGGCCACCTTGCGTTCGGCGGCCAGGGCGGCTTCGTCCATGACCTTTGCCGTGTCTGCGAGTTCTTCCCCTGCCAGTGTTGGCCGATAACCTGTGCGGCCCCTCTCAAAGAGAATCACCCCAAGGCGCTGTTCAACATCGCCCAGCCGCCGGAACACCGTAGCGTGGCTCACGCCTAGTGCCCGAGACGCGCCAGAGAGCGAGCCAGAAGTAGCAATGGCGAGCACCAGTTCAAAGTCATTCCACGCCAGATTGCTCCGTGTTCTCGCGGAGGCGGTGGGCGATTTTTGGGGTTGTTTATCTGTTCGTTTTTGCAAAGTCTGTTCTCGATTCTAGGGAATAGTTTGCAGTTTAGAACAAGTTTAGCATGTACCTGAACTCATACGACAACCAGTGCGATCCGCCACAAGATGCGGCGCCAGGGAGGATAGAGACATGTTGATCTCAGCAGAAAAGACCTACCTTAGCGGTGGCAATTCGCTGGCTTTCCGCGAGCCGGCAGACGGTAATGCAAAAGAGTTGCACCGGAGCAGCATACCGCTCAGATATCGCGATGGGATGGGAGGCGTCAATCTTGAGCAAGTGAAGCGGGATCAGCGCAGGGCGCGTCGAGACCTCATGCGGGCGATGATCCGGGGCCTGAACCGGCTGCTGCGTCTGCACTAGAAGAACGCTCCGGCTGCGGCACGCCAACCGGTGCTGATCGTTCAGTGTTGCTATAGTCATATAACAGGCACTGATGTCGGAGCGCGAAATGACCCAGAATATGGAACTAATCGAGCGGATTGAGCGTATGCGCGATCTCAATCCGCTGGATGCCGCTGAAGAGCTGATGCAGTCACCCGTGGACGATATTCAGTTCATCCTTTCGCGATTGCCTGCGGAACAGGCACAGGTCATCGCTTCACATCTCGGAAATCTGTCCGCACCGGAAGAAGCGGCGACCCGCGCAGTGCTTTCCGGCATGGAAGAAACCGTCGGCGAACTGATGACGCCGGTAACAGCAACATTACCGGACAGCTACACCGTAGCTGAGGCGCTGACCTTCATGGTGAAAAGCGCCGATGTTTCGGAGATCAGCTACATTTTCGTGACGGATAATGACTGCCTAGTGGGTGTGGTCGGCATGCGAGACCTGATCCTGGCCAAGCCCTCCGAGGCCCTGTCTGCCATCATGGTGCGAGAGCCGTTTGCGTTCCAGGAAGGCACGCTGGTGAAGGATGCAGTCAGTGAAGTGCTCTACCGACACTACCGCATGTACCCGGTGGTGGACGAGCAGCAGCACGTGGTGGGCGAGGTGCGGGGTTGGAAGCTCTACGAACGCATCGCATCGGAACTCAGTGCCCAGGCCGGTTCCCAATACGGTGTGGCAAAGGAAGAACAGATCAACACACCGGTGCTGGCGGCGTTTCGCATGCGCCACCCCTGGCTGCAGGTGAATCTGATTACCGCGTTCGCTGCTGCCTTCGTAGTCGGCATGTTCGAGAGCACCATCGCCCAGATTGTTGCCTTAGCGGCCTTCCTGCCGGTTCTTGCCGGGCAAAGCGGCAACACCGGCTGTCAGGCGCTGGCCATTACCCTGAGGGGCATCACCCTGGGGCAGATCAATGACTATCCAATCCGGCGATTGCTGCGCAAGGAAGTTCTACTGGGCGCACTCAATGGCGCTGCCGTTGGCGTCATTGCCGGTATTGCGATGTTTGCTTATGCCTTGTCCACCGATTCCGCTAACCCGGCCATGCTCGGCCTCGTTATCTTCATCGCCATGGTCGGCGCCTGCATGGGCAGCGGTATCTTCGGGGTGGCGGTGCCGTTGGTGCTCAAACGGTTCGGCGCCGACCCAGCCACTGCGAGCAGCATCTTTTTGACAACGTTCACCGACATTATCGGTATGGGCCTGATGCTGTTCCTTGCAACCTCGTTGGTGCTGTAACCACGTTGTCTGAGGACAGGCTCACTTTTCATCACTATGCGGGTACTTTGAAGAGTTCCTTTCAAGCGGGAAAAGCACGCCAGCTTCACGTTTACGGATGCCGTATTTCTTGAACTAGCGCAGCTGACTGTCCTTGCTGCCACGGCGATTGATACTACCATGAGACGTTTCGTGTTTTTCAAGGCTAGACTGACACGCAACGCAAAGTTGAACCCCGGGAATCGCTTTGCGGCGCGCTTCCGGAATCGCACTGTCACACTCCTCGCAATGGGTGGCACTCTCGCCGCTCACCAGTTGGCTGCGTGCGCGCTGCACCTCGTCGTCTACGCTCGCGTCGATCTGATCCTGAACGGCGCCATCCCGGGACCAACCACCTGCCATAGCGCTCTCCCATCTTTGCAAAAGTCGTGTAAAACTGCGTCTGACCCGTTTCGTACGGTGCGCTAGTCTGGAAAACTGCTCGTACTCTCAATGACTTTGAATCACTGTCAATCATTTTTCAGCTTCTGTGCGGCTGCCCGCTATCGTCATAATCGCCGTGCAAGCTACATTCTGTTATTTAAAAAGAAAGGTGCCTTTGTGTCCACCAGCGTCCAGATAAGCGACATTAACCTTACCTACCCAACTGAGTCAGGCACCGTCGCGGTGCTCAACAACGCTTCACTCACGATACCGCCCGGCGACACACTGGCGATTACCGGCCCCTCCGGAAGCGGGAAAACCTCGCTGCTTCTGTTGCTATCCGGGCTCCAGCGCCCGACCAGTGGAGAGATCCTCGTAGGCAACCAGCGCCTGAGCGAGATGGATGCCAACGCATTGGCCGACTGGCGAAGCGAACACCTGGGCATCATCTTTCAGTCCTTTCATTTGTTGCCGGGCCTGACCGCACTTGGGAACGTTAGTCTGCCGCTGGAAATCGCCGGGCAGTCGGATGCCCGCGAGCAGGCCCTTTCGATGCTGGAGGCGGTCGGCCTTACCCACCGGCTGCAGCATTATCCAGGACAGCTTTCCGGGGGTGAGCAACAGCGTGTCGCGATCGCAAGGGCACTGGTGCACCAGCCAAGCCTGCTGCTGGGCGATGAGCCCACCGGCAACCTGGACCATGCCACTGGAGAAAAAGTACTCTCGCTGCTGTTCGACCTCCACAAGGAAAGCAAATCCACCCTGGTGCTGGTGACCCACGACGAACGTGTCGCGGAGCGCTGCCAGCACCGGGTCCGGATGGATGGTGGGCGCCTTTATGAAGCGTAACGCTCAGACAAAGCCGCTGTGGATGCTCAAATTCGCGATCACCGATCTGCGATCGCGCATCTCTGCGCTCAAGGTCTTTCTCGCCTGCCTTATCCTCGGCGTTACCCTGGTGGCCGCTACGGCCAGCCTCTACCGGGTGATCGAACAGAGCCTGCTGGCGGATACCCGCATGCTGTTGGGTGGTGATGTGGAGCTGGATGCCAGTGAGCCGTTGCCGGATGACGTGATCGATTGGGTGGAACGCACCGGGACCCTTTCGCTGGTTCGGGAGTTCGACACTATTGTTAGCGGCGAAAGCGGTGACGGCTTCTTTCGCGCTGAGATCCTGATTCCGGATGAGGCCTATCCGCTCTACGGTGAGCTGCAGCTAACGCCGGATCAGTCGCGTGCCGAGCTAACCGCACGCAAGGATGGCCGATGGGGCGCCGTAATTGACCCCTTGCTGGCCGAGCGCCTGGGCCAGACCATCGGGGACCAGATCGAAATCGGCGCGGCCACCTTTCGCATCAGCGGCCTGATCCAGAAACAGCCGGACCGTCGCCTGAATGCCAACTGGCGTGGCCTGCCCATCATGATCTCCGAACAGGCGGTCGAGGCGACCGAACTGATCCGGCCAGGCAGCCGGGTGGACTACGAATACCGTGTGAAGACCGACCAGAACCTGGACACGTGGCTGGCGGACTTCGAACAGGCGTTCCCGGAACCAAACTGGGACACCACCACCTTCGCCGAGCGCAGCGAACGCATCGCCGAACGGCTGGACCAGATTGCCACAGCGCTCATCCTGATTGCCTTCACCACGCTGTTTATTGGCGGCCTCGGTGTCGCCAACAGCATACACGCCTACCTGGATGAAAAACTGGGTACCATCGCCACCCTGCAGACGCTGGGCCTGCGCCGAAAACCCTTGGTGGCCATTTACCTGTTGCAGATCGGACTGCTGGGCAGCCTGGCTGGCCTGATCGGTGGCGGAATCGGATTGGGGTTTTCCGCGGTGGCGATATCCCTCGCGGGCGACGCCTACGCGCTGTCCGGGCCCGAAGGGGCAGGGGGCTGGTTATCCCTGTGGTTTGTTCCCTTGCTGCTGAGTTGGCTGTTTGCGGTGCTCACCGCCTACGTGTTCGCGCTGCCGGCCCTGGCCAGGGCCCTGGCTGCGTCACCGGCCGGGCTGTTCCGGGGGCAGGTACAGGCCGCCCGTAACGAACCCCGCACATGGCGGATCGCGAGCTACGTGCTGCTGGCGATCTATATCAGCGCCACCTTGTTCTGGTTGCCGTCGCCGCAACTGGGATTCCTGTTCCTGCTGGCGGTGGTCGTACTCTGGGCCTTGCTGGAGGGCATCATCAAAGGGCTGAGGCGAGGTGCCAAAGCGCTTGAAAACAGTGGCTTTGCAGACCGCAAGTTCGCCCGGCGGCTGGCGCTCGCCAACCTCCACCGGCCGGATTCCCCCTTGAGGGCAACGTTGTTGTCGCTCGGCACCGCATTGACCTTGGTAGTGGCCTGTACCCTGATGGTCACCACACTTCTGAGAGCACTGGAAACCACGATCCCGGCGGAATCCCCCGCGCTGATCCTCTACGAAGTGTTCCCGGACCAGATGGAGCCGCTCAGGTCCGGCCTTGAGTCGCTGGACCCGTCCAGCAGAACGGAACTTCTGCCACTGGTTCGCGCCCGAATGGCCGCCATCAATGAAGAGCCCATCGCAGACGCGCTAGCTGACGACCCCCGAGCCCGGCGCGAAGCCATGGGAGACGAATACAAGCTCACCTATCTGGCGGGAAATCCGGAAGGACTAGAGCTGGTAAAAGGCAACTGGTGGAGCAACCCGGCCCCGGAAGGGGAGCCCGCCTACATGGCGATGGAAGACCGTGAAGCCAACGCACTCGGGCTAACGGTGGGCGACCGGATTGAGTTCACGGCCCAGGACCAGCCGATTATCGTCGAAATCCGGGCCATCTACCGCCAGAAAGGCCTACAGACCCGATTCTGGTTTGAAGGCGTTCTGCAGCAAGGCGCCCTGGATGGACTGATCAGCCTGTACGTCGGCGCGGTCTACCAGAGCGACACCGCCGCCAAGGAATCGCAGCAATGGCTGGCCGGCAACATCCCCAACGTCATTACACTGCGCACGGCGGACTGGCTTGAAACGGCGGGAGACCTGCTCAACAAGGCAGCCGCAGGCCTTGCGGCGGTTGCGTCCGTCAGCCTGCTGGCAAGCCTGTTGGTGTTGTCCAGCGTGGTCAGCGTCAGCCGCAGGCGCCAACTCTACGAGGCCAACCTGCTGCATTGTCTCGGTGCCAGGCACCAGGCCATCCGGAACTCCATGCTGCTGGAAACCGGCTTGCTGACCTTTCTCGCAACGGTGTTTGCCACGGCGCTGGGTTCGCTGATCGCGCTGCCGGTGGCAGACCTGGCGCTCAAACTGCCAGCGGGAGATCTGTGGTGGATCGGCGCACTGGTGGCCGGCGTCGTCAGCGCGCTGGCGTTGCTGGGTGGCTTGCTGCCCACGTTGAGGGCGATGCGGCTGAATCCGGCGGTTCTGTTGCGGGATGGGTAATTGACTGGTTACATCGCCCTCGCGAACAACCCAAAGGGCAGGGCCTTCAACACGTAACTGAGCGGTGTCCAGGGCCACCAGGGCACATAGGCGCGGCGTACCTCGGAATCGATCGCTTTCACCAGAGCTTTTACGCCGGTTTCCAGATCCACCCGGAAGGGGGCGTTCTTGGTATCGCGGTTGATGTCGGTGAGGATGTAGCCCGGCATGATGTTGCTGACGTTGATGGGCTTGCCCTTGGTGTCCAGTTGCAGGCCTTCAGCCAGTGACGCTACGGCGGCCTTGGTGGCTGCGTAGACGTTGATAGGGCCACGGAAGCCGCGAACACCGCTGACTGACGACATCAGTACCAGATGCCCACTGTTCTGTTCCCGGAAAATCTCCATCGCCGCCTCGCTCTGGGCAATGGCGGCGATGAAGTTGGTTTCCGCCGTCTGCCGGTTGGCGGCAAAGTGCCCGCGCCCAATCGGCTGGGAGCTGCCAATACCTGCATTCACCACCACGCGGTCAAGGCCGCCCAGCTCTTCCCGAAAGCCCCGGAATACCTCGAACACCTGCTCGTAGTCGCACACGTCCAGGCCGCGGACCAGCACCCGAATATCGGGGTAGGCCTGCTGTAATTCCCGCTGTAATGCCTCCATCTTATCCGCCCGCCGCGCACAGAGCGCAAGATTACAGCCCTTGGCGGCCCATTCGCGGGCCATGCCTTCACCGAGGCCGGTGCTGGCACCGGTAATCAGAATGTTCTTTCTCATTGGTTATGCCTTGGCTGGTTCGATTTGTTTGAGATCAGCCTAGCATGATTGGGTGAGTTTGGAATTGGGTGACGCGCCTTAATCTACGGTCCTCGTTAGCCCCGACTCATGCAGCGCATTGCCAATCGCCTGATAGGCTCTTTCCGCTTCCGACAGGGCTGCATAATCGCGTGCGCAAACCGCGACGATAACCGCTTCATCGGGTGCCTGGGGGTTGAGCAGGCCGATATCGCAGGAGCGGGCCACCTGGGTGCCGGTTTTGTGGGCGAAATGGGTGCCCGCTGGCAAGCCCCCTGCAATCCGGTGATCACCCGTGGTGATTTCGGATAGATACCCCAGCAATTGGTCCGTGTGGGCGTCATTCAACAGTTCGCCCCTGACCAGTTGCTCCAGCAATGCCCCGAAGGCTTCGAGACTGCCTGAGTTGATTCCCCGCTGGTAATAGCGCTCAAAGGCTTCACGCACGCCTTTGGCATCCGCCTCTCTTGCAGTAATGTTGAGTTTTTTCAGCAACATATCGTACCGCGCCTGGTAGGTGCGGGCGGTTTTCAGATCGATGAAATCACGATTGGTCAGCACCGAAACACTGGGGTGAACTTCCCTGTATGCGTCGTAGCGCACCTGGAGGATCGTGGTAATCGGCCCCAGCCCTTCGGGAACCAGCCGTGCCACATCCTCTCCGAATGATTTCTCGCCAAGAAAACGTATCAACATGTCGGTTGCTGTGCTGTCACTGTCGACAATAGAGCGTCTGTTGAGCTCTTCCAGGCTGTAACGGGCACCGGGGTCCACCCAGAGCAGATCTCCAGTGCCATCCACATAATCTGCAGCCCGGAGAGTGAGTTTCTGCTCCAGATCCAGGCCTTCGTTCTCGGCACGTTGCATCAATACGATGGCTAGCGGAATTTTGACGGTAGAGGCCAGATACCAGTCCTGGTCGATGTTATGAGAAACCTTCTGGCCCGTACCCAGATGACGGATGTAGACCCCGAGATCGCCAGAGAAGGTTCGGTCAATGCGTTCGATTTCTTTCTGCAGAGTCGGGGACCAGTCATCGGCCTGGGCCACAGAACCCAGGCTGAGAACGAAGAGGGCCAACAGTGCCGCACCGGCCTGCGAGAAGATAGG
The DNA here is from genome assembly GCF_002375325.1 of Marinobacter sp. UBA3604. Classification (NCBI taxonomy): domain Bacteria; kingdom Pseudomonadati; phylum Pseudomonadota; class Gammaproteobacteria; order Pseudomonadales; family Marinobacteraceae; genus Marinobacter; species Marinobacter sp. UBA3604. The sequence goes on along the minus strand of NZ_DFMB01000028.1, from coordinate 1,747 downwards.
TTGCAGATTCATGGGGCTCCCTGTTTGCGCCGGGTTACAAATGCTAAGGGTTCCAATGCTGCGTGCACAGTCCGACGGCTGTCAACGAACCGCCAGTTACGATCCGGTAGCCTTCAAGCGATCTTCATCTATTACCGCTAAACCTGATATGCGAAGGTTGCGTTTATACGGAAAGAACCCAACTGCGGCGCAGGGAGTATCCGAAATGGCGAGCAAAGGCGAACGTATTGACGGTCTGGATGCCCTTCGGGGCTTTGCCATCTTCGGTATCCTGCTGATTAATATTCAGGTGTTCTCGGGCTGGGGGTTCGTCTCCGCTGACACAAGGCAAGCGTTAACCTGGTCGGAATGGGACGAACCCATCGCCACCTGGCTGGACATCCTGGTGCGGGCCAAGTTCTACAGCCTGTTCTCCCTGCTGTTTGGTTACAGCTTCATGATGCTGGCCCAGCGGGTACAGCAAAGCCCCGTCCGCTATCACTTGCGGCGAATGCTGGGGCTGCTGGTTATTGGCACCGCCCATTCTCTGTTCCTATCCCCGTGGGACATCCTCATGCTGTACGGGGTAATGGGGCTTTTCCTGGGGGCCTTCCTGAACGTTCGCGCTCCAACGCTGGCTGCCTGCGGCGTTGCCCTGCTGGTAGTCACGGGTGTAGCACTCTGGTTCGAGCCCCAGTTGGGGTTGGCGGATCTCGGAAGCGGCCTTTCACTGCGCCTGCTGCAGGACAATGTGCCAGCCCTGAGTGGGGGGAGTTACCTGGAGGTGGTCGAAGCCAATGCCTACCTCAGCGTCAGCGTGTTTCTGGATCGGATTGAACACCTGCGCCCCCTACGGGTGATGGCGATGTTTCTATTTGGCGCCGCTGCTGCCCGCCTGCACCTGGCGGAGCGCAATTCGGGCCATGTCCGGCTATTGATTGTGGTGGCACTGGTTGGCCTGGTGGTCGGCACCGCCCTGGCCATGGCCGAGGTTAAACTGGGTGAAGAGAGCCTGGCCGACAGGGTTGTGAATTTGCTGGGTAGGGTAGGCGCTCCACCGTTGCTTGCCATGGGCTACGGGGCCGTTCTGCTGCTCTGGTGGCGGGGCAGGGGGCGCTTGACCGGGGCGGTCCGCTCAGCCCTTGCGCCAACCGGTCGTATGGCACTCACCAACTACATTCTGCAGTCCGCCGTCTGCATCTGCGTGTTCTATGGCATGTGGGGCGACCGCTTCGCCTCACTCTCGCTCGCAGCGCTGATGCTGTATTCAACGGTATTTTTCATGGCCCAGATGATCTTCAGCGCTGTCTGGCTGCGGCTGTTCACCCAAGGGCCCCTGGAATGGCTCTGGCGCTGGCAGATGAAGCGCAAGCGGCCGAGGTTGCTCCGGACATCAACAGTGACATGAAAAACGAAAATACGATTCTGTGATATTTGCGGTCAATCATTCTTTATCTCTTCAATACATTGGTAGAGCCCGGCAAGGGTTCTCCAGGGCAGTTCAGGCTCTTTATCGTCTTTTCCTTCAGCCAGATCGTCTCACCCTGATACGGATGTTCTCTCCAGTCTTCTGTCACCTCAATACAAAAACCGGGCAAATCGGGCAGGCGTTTGATAAAGGTTTTTGGATAACCTTCGGGCTTTTCACCAATAATGGCAGAATCCGAGTTTTTCAGATCGACGGCTGATTGTTGCGAAGCACAACCAATAAGGCCTATGCCCAAAAGTATGGTGAAAATGCGCTTCATGTAGTAGCCCCCATTTAAAC
>NZ_DFMB01000023.1:0-104644 GCF_002375325.1 Marinobacter sp. UBA3604 | reverse complement strand
CACCAGATTCAGTTATAACTCGTGCAAAACGGTATCCGCCATGAAGGGGAGTTGCCCGGAGGCCTCAAGGTTCGGCGCAGGGCTGCGTCGCTGTATCGCTCGCTGATGGATAAAACGCGAGTGGACCTGATATCGCCGTCGTTGAGCGCGCTCGACTGGGTGAATCTCTATGCCCTCGCCGTCAATGAAGAGAACGCGGCCGGCGGTCGGATTGTGACTGCACCGACCAACGGCGCCGCCGGCATTATTCCTGCGGTGCTGCACTACTACTGGGAGTTCTGCCCCCAGGCGGATGAAGACGGCGTTGTCCGCTTTATGCTGACAGCGGCGGCAATTGGCGTTCTGTTCAAAGAAAACGCGTCCATTTCAGGGGCGGAAGTGGGTTGTCAGGGCGAAGTGGGATCGGCCTGTGCGATGGCTGCTGCCGGCCTGGCTGCAGCGACAGGCGGCTCACCAGAACAGGTTGAGAACGCGGCCGAGATTGGTATGGAGCACCATTTGGGGATGACCTGTGACCCCATTGGTGGGTTGGTGCAAATTCCCTGTATCGAGCGTAATGCCATGGCATCGGTGAAAGCCATCGACGCAGCCATTATGGCTTTGCGAGGAGACGGCAAGCATTTTGTGTCCCTCGACAAGGTGCTGCACACCATGCGGGAAACCGGTCGCGATATGCTGGACAAGTACAAGGAAACTTCAAGAGGCGGGCTGGCGGTCAACATCATCGAGTGCTGACCGCCAGTGTTGGCTGAACGACAGCGTTCAGGACTTGACCCGCTCGTTGTCCGGATCAAACAGCGCCCGGTAGCCGACGGCTTCGATACGGATGGGGTAGTGCTCCTGGAAGTATTCCAGAGTCAGTTCCCGGCCCTCCTGAGCATACTCCACGGGAATGTACCCCAGCAGGATGATCTTGCCCACTGACGGCCCCCACACCACGCTGGTGTTGTAGGAGCGGCGGCCGTGACTGTCCACCAGCACTTCTCCGGTTTGCGGGTCGAGGATCGGCCACTGGCCAACCGGGTAGCGCAATACCCCGTTGGCATCCCGATGTTCCGTCATGGTCATGGTGCACAGGTACGCGGCCTGCTGTGACCAGCTTCGTTGTTCCAGGTAGGCGGCCTTGCCATGGAAGTCTGCCTCCTTGACCTTGGGTCGCTGGAGTCCGGCTTCGTAAAGGTTGTACTCCGTTTCGAGGTCTACGTTCTGCAGCCGCAGGCTCTTCTCCAGACGGCGCGTGTTGGCGTAGGTTTCGATGCCAACCGGCGTAACGCCAGCGTCGTACAGCAGATCCCAGATTCGCAGGCCATAGCTGAACGGGAAGTAGAGCTCCCAGCCCTGTTCGCCCACATAGGATATCCGGAATGCCCACACCGGAACGCCCTGGACATTCAGTTCCCGGGCGGTGGCAAATGGGAAATTCTCTGCCGACAGCTCGTCAGGGTTGGTGACGAACTGTGCCAGCGTTTCCCGCGCCTTCGGCCCCCAAAGCCCCAGGGTGGCCAGCTCATCGGTGCGGTCCTGCAGGCGGATATTGTTCAGGCCTTTTTCCCGTGCGATGCGTTTGATCCAGCAATGGTCCCGATGGCCAGTGTCGCCGCCGCAGACCACCCGATAATCGTTGTCGCCCCGCCGGATGATGGTCAGGTCTGAGCGGATGCCGCCACGGGCATCCAGAAAGTGAGTATAAACACCCTTGCCATGAGGGATGGTACCGCCCACCTTGGCGACGGACAGATACTCCAGCAGAGTTTCGGCGTCGTCTCCGGAGATGTCGAAAATAGCGAAGTGGGACAGGTTGATCATGCCCACCGATTCGCTCATTTCCAGTTGCTCGGCGTTGGACACTTCCCAGAAATGCCGGGCGTCCCATTCATGTTCCCGTACCGGAATGCGGTCGCGGTATTTCGCCAGCAAAGTGGACTCGTTCGCGGCGTAGCCGTGAGCCCGCTCCCAGCCGGCGGCTTCCATGAAGTAGGCACCCAGCTCGACTTCCCGCAGATAGAAGGGGCTGGTTCGCATCTTACGACCGGTCATGTAGGGCTCGCGGGGATGCACCGCCGGGGTGTAGATTTTTTTGGCGGTTTCGTAGCATCGGTTGTAAACGTAGTCCGGGGTTTTCTGCAGCGGATAGTGGCGGGCGATGTCGATGCTGTGGGGGTCCATCTCCGGAGAGCCATGGGTCATCCAGTCCGCCAGGATTTTGCCTGCACCGGGGCCATCCTTGACCCAGACCGCTTCACAGAACCAGAGGTTGCGCACTTCCGGGGATTCCCCCATCAGTGATCCGCCGTCGGGTGTGACCGACAGCAGGCCGTTAAAGGAGTGCTTTTCCTCCCAGCCCAGTTCGCCAAGGATCGGCGTCATTTCGATGGCTTTTTCGTAGGCGTCCATAACCTGATCCAACGTCAGATCTCGCATGGATGGCGACATCCGCGCCTCGCCGGGCTCGGAAATGGCCGCGGGGTAGACCAGTCGGGGATCTTCCGCTTCGTAATAGCCCCACTCAATGCGGCCACCCTCGGTGGTGGTAGGGTCGCCAGTATCCCGCACGTAGGCGGAGTTGCCCTGGTCGCGGAACAAGGGGTAGACAATCTGCTTGCCGGTGCCGGCCAGTTCCTCGTAAGGGCCGAAGAACAGCAGCGGGTGTTCCAGTGGCATCAGCGGCAGGGGCGAGTTGGCGGTGTTGGCCATCAGGGGCCCCCAGATGCCCATGGACAGCACCACGTACTCGGTTTCGATATAGCCTTTGTGGGTTTCCACGCCCCGTACCTGGCCGTCCTGTATGTCGATGCGGATGGCCGGAGTGTAGGCAAAGGCCTGCAATTTCCCGGTAGCGACCGCCTCTTCAACCAGATCGCCTGCAACGCTCTGGGAGCGGGGCACCACCAGCCCCGCGTCCGGGTCCCACATGGCGCCCTGGATACAGTCTTCGTTCAAAAGGGGAAACAGTTCTTTCGCCTGTTTCGGTGAAATCATGCTGACGTTGGTGCCGAATGCCTTGCCGGAACCGACCTTGCGGCGGAGTTCGTCCATGCGCTCGTCGTCATCAGCGCGAGCCACTTCCATGCCGCCGCATTTCACATAGTTGCCGCGCTTTTCATAGAACGCCTGGCTGTACTTGGTGGTATAGATATTCAGCTTGTCGTGGGAGGTGGTGAAGCAGAAGTCCGAGGCATGGGAGGTAGAGCCGATGTCCGAGGGAATGGCGGATTTTTCCAGCCCGACGATGTCGTCCCAGCCCTGTTCGATCAGGTGGTGGGCGACCGATGAGCCAACGATACCGCCCTGGCCAATGATGACGACTTTTGCACGTTTCGGTAGTTGTGCCATCTCGATTCCCCTTTACCCACAATGGCAGCCGCGTGCGCGGCCTTGATTCAATGTGGCCCGGATCGGTCAAGGGTGGTAAATCCAATACGACACCAAGTCGTCCAAAAACGGCAGGGATGCTCGCGTAGCGTTCAGGCCAGTTCGCAGGCCTCCGTAATCACCCGGTTTCGGCCAGCGGCCTTGGCGCGGTATAGCATGGCGTCGGCCCGGCTGATGGCATCCTCGATGCCCTGCCCAGGCAGGTATTCGGCAATACCGACGGTGGCAGTCACGGAGACACCCGCGATGGGTGCCCTTTCAATGGCGCGGCGGCAGCGTTGTGCGGCGTGGCGGGCGCTGCGAAGGTCCACGCCCGGTGTGGCGACGAGGAATTCGTCTCCGCCCCAGCGTGCGGCGAGGTCCACTTCACGAACGGTTTTGGAAAGGATGTCTGCAAACCCGCGAATCACCGCATCACCGATTTCGTGGCCGTAGTCATCGTTGATGCTCTTGAATTCGTCAATATCAATCAGAATGATGGTCAGAGGGCGCTGGTATCGGTCTGCCTGGGCGGCTTCGGCAGACAGGAAACGGTCAGCACCCCGGCGGTTTGCCAGGCCGCATAGCGGGTCTGTGTTCGCCCAATGGTGCAGGGTTTCAGCTCGCGCAAAGGCACTCCAGGAGCGTTCACGCAGCAGCGTTCCGGCGCTGGTAAGCACCAACAGAACGGTGAGGAACAGATGGATGCGCAGCAGGTATACCCAGTTTTGACAGTGATCGCCTGCTGCCAGGAAGCATTGAGAGACTTCCTGGGTGGCCAGCGCGCCCGAAAACAGCAAGGTCGCGACACCTGTCACCATGCCGCCCCGAAAACCAAGCGCAATAAAACCGCCAACGATCATGATACCCACTGCCCAGTAGTGCCCGCCCGTGAGCAAAAGAAGGTGTTCGCCGAGCGGGTCGCCAACCGCAAAATGCCATGCGAGGCGGCTGAGAATCATTGTCCCGACTACAGCGACGAGGGTGATTTCCATGGTTCTGAGCTGCAAGGATCGGTGCCAGAATGCGAAGCCAAGAATGGTGAGAATGATGGAAAAAACAGGGTAGGCGATGGTAATGAACGGATCGCTCTGTTCCCGGAAGGCCCAACTGAGCATCATGATAGCCACGGTCAGGGCCAGTACGCCAAGATAGGTACGCCGCCGGTAGGTCTCAAGGCGGTTAAGTTCTATTTTGACGGCTTGGAGATGATTTCCGGGTGCTGGATCCATAGCGTTTGTAATTCCGTTTATCACGGGCGCGCTTGAGGCGCCGACATAACCACAGAAGATTGTAGGTATTTGCTACAGATATTATCGTGCATTCCGTGCGCGAGTCCACGTTTGCCAACCGATGTTATCTGGCGGGATCATAGGAATCTGGCAATTTGTTAGAGTAGACAGTCGTCATGGGCAACGTTTATCAGATTCTCGCCGATACCGTCCTGACCATTCATCTGCTGGTGGTGGCCTTCGTTCTGTTCGGGTTGGTTCTGGTGCTGGCGGGCAACGGCCTGGGTTGGCGTTGGGTGAACAACTTGTGGTTCCGGCTGGCCCATCTGGGCGCGATTGCCATCGTGGTTGCAGAGGCCTGGCTTGGTATTGTCTGCCCGTTGACCACGCTGGAAATATGGCTACGGTCAAAGGCGGGTGTTGATGGCTACACCGGCAGCTTTATCGAGCATTGGCTGCAGCAGATTCTCTATTACGATGCGCCTGCCTGGGTGTTCATTGCCGCCTATACGGTATTTGGGCTTCTGGTCGTCGCTACCTGGTGGTGGTTTCCGCCTCGCTCGCGCAGATAGGCGCCATTCTCTCTTTTTCCAAGGAGATTTTTAACGTGGAGCTATCGTCTCCCGGAAGCTGGACCCTTCTTCAGGGTAGTCTCGTGTTTTTCGTGTGTGCCGCCATTATTGCGCTGGCCGGTACGCGTATCACACGGGTTGTGGACCAACTCGCTGACCGCACAGGAATAGGAGAGGCCGCTGCGGGTGCGGTGCTTCTGGGGGCGTCGACATCCCTGGGTGGGTCGGTGCTGTCGGTGACTGCAGCGTGGCACGGCAACGCGGAACTGGCCGTGAGCAACGCTTTGGGTGGCATTGCTGTCCAGACGTTTTTCCTTGCGGTGGCGGATATGGTTTATCGTCGCGCCAATCTTGAGCATGCGGCTGCGTCTGTGCCGAACATGATGCAGAACGGCTTGCTGATTTGCCTTCTGGCGTTGATCCTGTTCGCGCCCCACCTGCCGGACGTGACGTTCTTCGGTGTTCATCCGGTCACACCGGTTCTTCTGGGCGCCTACATCTACGGAATTTACCTGGTGCGGGACGCATCGGAATCGCCCATGTGGCGGCCCTCAATAACCAGGGACACGCGGCAAGACGAGCCTGACGACGTAACAGCCATGCCGCCGCTGCTGCGGCTTTGGATAGAGTTCCTGGCGCTGATGCTGGTGCTGGGAATTGCAGGCTGGATGCTGGAGCCGGCGGCAACGGTGATTGCAGACAGGGCTAACCTGAGCCAGACCATTGTTGGCGTGATGTTGACGGCGATCAGTACCTCAATACCCGAGCTGGTGACGTCCATAGCCGCAGTTCGCCGAGGCGCTCTGACCTTGGCCGTAAGCGGTATTATTGGCGGCAACGCGTTCGACACGCTGTTTACTGCAGCCTCCGATATCGCCTACCGGGACGGGTCGATCTACCATGCCATGCCGGAGGATTCGGTATTCTGGGCGGCGCTCACCCTATTGATGTCCGGCGTGCTGATGATGGGATTAATCCGCCGTGAGCGCCACGGTATCGGTCAGATCGGTACAGAAAGCGTGGTTATCATGGTTCTCTATCTGCTGGGCGTGGTGTTGCTATTGGCGGGCTAGTCAAACCGTCTAGCCTGGCTGAAACGATCCCGCCAGTAGTATCCGTTGAGGGACGAGCGGGTAACGCCGATGGAGGTCGAGGAATGAATGAAGCTGTCACCACCCATGTAGATGCCAGCATGCTGGTCCTTGCCTTTGATACGGAAAAACACCAGGTCGCCAGCACGCAGCTGGTCACGCCCGACCACGTCACCGGATGCCAGCATCTGTGAGGTTGTACGGGGTAACTGACGGCCGAGGGCTTCATCGAAGGCAGTGGCGATGAAGCCAGAGCAATCGAAGCCATTGGCTGAGGTGCCGCCGTAGCGATAGGGCGTGCCTTCGTAACGCTCGAATACCTGCCATAACCGATCTGCTGTCGCCGCATCCTCGGGTGTGGCGTTGTGAGGGGGCTGCCAGGTGGTGCCATTCGTTGGAGGCAGGTTCTGGTTACTGGCGCAGCCTGCGAGGCCGACGGCCATCAGGATTGCGAGCATCGGAAGCACTGGGCGCCGATTCATGGGAAAGCCTCTAATCGTTTTACATGGGCCTACTCTAAAAGGCCTGGCGCCGGTTTGTCAGGTTAAAGTTTGCTTCGATTTGTTTTCTGCAGAGGCCACTTGACGGCTCGAGGACATTTCGCGAACTATGACTTTAGGCTTCCAGCTTCCGAGGTTTCCATGAGTCCTCCCTTTTCAGACAAGACACAGCGCCTGTACGTAAGAAACGCCACCCTTGGCGATATACCGGGAATCATCGCCCTGAGCCGCCGGGTGTACGCGGGCACAGGGATGTATGGCTACACCGCTGGCCCCCTGACAGGGCAGATCAACACCTTTCCTGATGGCCAGTTTGTCGCCATGCTGGGTGACCGTGTGGTGGGGTATTGCGCCACGTTTCGTATTGGTGAAGACGTTGCATTGGCGCCCCATGACTGGACAGAAATTACCGGTAACGGTTATGCCTCGCGCCACGACCCGGAAGGGGAGTGGCTGTACGGCATGGAGGTGTGTGTAGACCCCGACTGCCGTGGCTACCGCATTGGTGAGCGCTTGTACAACGAACGTAAAACGCTCTGCCAGGCGCTGGAGTTGCAGGGCGTTGTGTTCGCGGGCAGGTTACCGACACTGGCCAGGCGCCTGAAGAAGTTTGAATCGGTGGAAGAGTACGTGGAGGCGGTGAAATCGAAAAAGCAGCGGGACCCGGTACTGTCGTTCCAATTACACAACGGTTTTGAAATCCACGGCATTATTCCGCACTACCTGGATGCTGACCACGCTTCCCTTGGTTACGGTATCCACCTGACCTGGCGGAATCCCAAGGTTGCCCGTAACGGCGACAATGGCAAACGCAAGCGATACGGGCGGCGAATGCCCGACACCGTTCGGATCGGCACGGTCCAGTACCAGCAGCGCCGGGTGACATCGTTTGAAGAATTCAGCGACATCGTCCGGTACTTTGTGGATGTGGTGTCCACCTACAAAGGTGATTTCGTGGTGTTCCCGGAGTTGTTCACGCTGCAATTGCTGTCCATTGAAAGCCGTGAAGGGACCCCGGCAGAAGCCATCGAAGCGGTGACGGAATACGCCGAACCCTTCCGCAACCTGATGCGGGATCTGGCCCTGAGGCACAACATCAACATTATCGGTGGCTCCACGCCGGTCAAGGAAGAGGACGGCCGGGTTCGCAATGTTGCCTATGTCTTCCTGAGGGACGGGCAGGTGTTCTCGCAGCCCAAGATTCACCCCACGCCAAACGAAGCCTATTGGTGGAATATCACCGGTGGCAGCCGTGTCACTGCCATTGAAACCGATTGCGGCCCCATTGGTGTCCTGGTTTGCTACGATGCGGAGTTTCCCGAGCTGACGCGTCATCTGGTGGACCAGGGCATCCAGATCCTGTTCGTGCCTTTCTGTACCGATGAGCGCCAGAGTTATCTGAGGGTACGGTATTGCTGCCAGGCCCGTGCGGTGGAAAACCAGCTGTTCGTGATCATGTCCGGCAATGTCGGCAACCTGCCCAAAGTGCCCAACATGGAGTTGCAGTACGGCCAGAGTTGCATCCTGACACCCTGTGATTTTCCCTTTGCCCGTGATGGCATCGCAGCGGATACCACGCCGAACGTGGAGACCGTCGCCTTTGCCGATCTACGGCCGGAAACACTGCTTACCGCCCGCAACAGCGGCACCGTGAAGAACCTCAAGGATCGCCGCCACGACCTGTACGCGGTGAACTGGCGCGGACACTGACCCATTGATGGCAGCTTTCATGACATTACGCCGATGCCTGCTACTGCTTCTGAGCCTGATTGTCATGTTGTCGATGGCGGGAGGCCTGTATGCCCTTGTGGCGTGGGAGACCTGGCGGAAGGCCAACGGCATCAGCAACCTTGAATGGCGATGGGGTGACGTCTCGCTGGCGGGCCTGCGACTGCACCGATTGTCTGCAACCCAGAGCCGGGAAGGGCAGCGCTATCACATGGTGGGGAAGCAACTGTCGCTGGCCTGGCGCTGGCATTGGTATGGCCCCATGCCCGAGGCCATTGTGATCGAACAACTGGCACTGACTCTGCCGCAAGGTGTCCATGCTGAGGGCGATCTGACAATCTCAAATCTCCTGGAACCCGATAAACGGCAACTCACCACGAGCGCCATGAAGATCAAAGGTCGTTTGGCCGAACGCGGCCTCGCCGGCTGGACGATGGGTGAAGGCCGGATAAACCTGACGGTCAGCGGTACAGCCAGCGAGCGGTCTGCAACACTGACCCTCGGCGAACAAAGCCGTGTCGAGTTCGACGATATTGCCGCGCCCGGAAAGGATTCCCGGTTGGATGACCTCGTGGTCAACCTGGCGGGTGTGACTCTGGTCGGGGACTATCAGCTGGCCCCCATGGCATTGGAGCGTCTTGCGGTCGAGGGGCCGTTTGAAGCGACCGTCGCCACCATTCACAACTCCCAGTTGCTTCCCCAGCCCTGGCGATTCGATGGGCAACTGGACGGCACCCTCAGCGAATTGAAGATCGAAGGCAGGCTTTCGTCGGATGCAGGCGTCGATGCTGACATGGACATGAACTATCCGTTCGAAGGCATACCGGCGCTTGAGGTGAGCATGAACGCTGCCGGAGCAAGTGGCGGTCGCGCGCTGGCGGATACGTTCACCGCGTGGCCCGCGGCGCTCGAGGTGAGTGACGGCCGCGTCGAGGCGGCCCTGAGTGCGCGCTTCCCATCTCAGGGCATCCGCGTTCAGGGAGACCTTGTTTTCGATAACCTTGGTGGATTGTACGACCGGACGGCCTGGACCGGTCTCGACGGCAGGGTGAATCTGAACCTGGACAATGACCACGTAAATGTCCGGACCTCCGACCTGGTATTAGATATCCTCAATCCGGGCATCGCCTTGCGCGATGTGCGGGTCGCCGGCCTCTATCGCTCACCCCGGGATCAGATTGCCAACGGTACCCTGGTTCTGGACCAGGCCTCTTCCGAGCTTCTGGGTGGCGAGGTTTGGGTCACACCCGGAGAATGGCAACTTGCCGACATGCCGCTGCGGATTCCCCTTGAACTCAGCGGCATTGAACTGGCGAAACTGATGCAGGTATACCCCGCCGAGGGGTTGGCGGGCAGTGGTTTGCTTCAGGGCGCCATTCCGGTCCGGGTTGGTCCGGAGGGTGTGAGCATTGATGCCGGGCAGGTCCAGGCGGTGGCTCCTGGCGGTACGCTGAAACTGCCTGCCGATCGATTGAAGGGGATGGCTCAGGGTAACCAGGCGATGGCACTGGTGGTCCAGGCCATGGAAAACTTTCACTACTCCGTTCTCAACAGCACGATAGACTACGCTCAGGATGGTACCCTTGTGCTGGGATTGCGGTTGGAAGGCAGCAGCCCCGAAGTACGAGATGGTCATCCCATTGTCCTGAATATCAATCTGGAAGAGGACATTCCAGCGTTGCTGACCAGCCTGCAACTGAGTGGCCGGGTCAATGACGCCGTGACAGAAAAAGTGCGCAACCTGATACGGGAGCGGGACGCGCAACGTCAATCCACCGGGGCGGGAAACAATCAGGAGTAAGGCATATGGTCGCATTTGGGCCGGGCGGTTTGTCCGGAAAAGGTGGTTACACGCTGGTGCTGCTGGCACTGGCCCTGGGTATGGCAGCCTGCACGCCTACGGTCAGGATGGAGGCGCCCAAGGAGCCCATCACCGTGAACCTGAACGTCAAGATTCAGCATGAAATCTACGTGAAGGTGGATGAAGAGGTGGATGAACTCTTCGGCGAGAAGGGGTTGTTCTGATGGTCAATTCTGAATCCAGGGAGTCACTCATGAAACGGTTTTCCAAACTCGGTGCGTTTATCCTCGTGCTTTGCCTGGCCATACCGGCCGCGGCCATGGGGCTGCAAGAGGCCAAAAGCCAGCTGGATACCGCCAAACAGCAAGGGCTGGTAGGGGAAACCCCAACGGGTTATCTGGACGTGGTCAAGGCAAGCGGAAACGCCCAGGGCATTGTCGACGCCATCAACCAGGCACGTCGGGATGAATACGCCCGCATTGCGGAGAAACACGATATTCCTGTCACCCAGGTGGAAACGGTGGCCGGCCAGAAAGCACTGGAAAGAACACCATCGGGGCAGTACATCCTGAAGGATGGCCAGTGGGTTAAAAAATAGATGGGCCGATTCCAGGAAATCGGTACAGCGACGATTCCCGGTAACGGGACCCGGTTGCGACTGCTGCAACGTAATGATGAGTTCTCTATCAAGATTGCCGGTACCACCGGTGAGCTGATGAACAGCCGCCTGCATGGCTCGGAGGACGCTCTGGCCACGCTCGCCTGCGAGCGTATCGGCGGCCTGGCTGGGCCCCGGGTATTGATTGGTGGGCTGGGCATGGGGTTCACGCTGGCTGCGGCGTTGTCGGCCCTTGCAGAGGATGCCAGGGTAACCGTGGCGGAGCTGGTGCCCGAGGTCGAGGACTGGAACCGGGGGCCGCTGGGCGCTGCCGCCGGGTACCCACTGAACGACGCTCGTGCCAGTGTTCATGTGGGCGATGTGGCGGAGTTGCTGAGAGAAGGCGATGGCAACTGGGATGCCATCCTGCTGGATGTGGACAACGGCCCGGAAGGGCTCACCCGCAAGGAGAATAACTGGATTTACTCCCCGGACGGTATTGCAGCTGCCCAGAAGTCCCTTAGCCCCGACGGCGTACTGGCCTATTGGTCCGCCGGCCCGGAGCATGCATTCACCGAAAGGCTGCGCCGCGCGGGCTTCTCCGTAGAGCCAGTTACGGTCAGGGCTTTGAGACCGGGCAAGGGCGCACGCCACGTGATCTGGCTGGCCTGGTAGAGCGGGCCCTCCGAGGGCCTTATTGCTGGATGGTCATTCGAAATACAGGTATGTGTGTTGTATGTTTGTGGATAGAGGGGCGATGCTCCACAGCAAACGCCCCATCCATTCGCTGAAAGACTCAGGAGGTATTGTCATGAAACCCTCAATGAGTTTGACCGGTGAGCACGAAAGCCACAAAGTGGCTGCTGTTTTCGAGACAGAGTCAGATGCCAATGGAACGGCAAAAGCATTGTGCAACGAGACCAGCCTGACCAATGATCAGGTATCCGTGCTGAGCCCCGCGGACCGGCGCCAGGGAAAAGAACTTGAACCTGAAGACCAGGGTATCTGGCAGACGCTTGTGCGTTCCCATGTGGGTCTGAGTGTCGGCGGTGCCGTGTCGGGTTTTGTCGTCTATGTGATACTGAATGCCCTTGGCATTGGCTTTGTTTCGCAGAATACGGTGGTTTCTGCGTCTGCGCTCACCGCGCTTGGTTTGATGCTCGGGCTATTGCTCGCAGGGGGCATAACAATCCGCCCGGACCATACACCCTATCTGATGAAGGCACAGTCAGCATTGCGCAAGGGCCATTACGTATTGGCCATTCATGCTGAAAGCACACAACAGATTCAGGAAGCAAAGTCGCTTCTGCGCGCCCGGAATGTTAAAACAGTGCAGACCTTGTGATGTAACCGACCGGGATTCTGTGTATGGAAGATCTGAAGCGTTCGCGGGTAACTATTGTCGCCGTCAGCGCCGTTGTTCTGTTTTTTCTCACCAACTATCTGGCGCGTTTCCTGTTCGGGCTGACAGGGGTGGTGGTTTCCGTGGTGATCGCAGCATTGATTGCGGCCTACATCGGCTGGTCGGTGGCCCGGGTATTGAAACGGGTGCCGACCAGTGAAGAGCGCGGTCGCGTGCTGTGGGCCTATGGCGGCTTTCTCGGCGCACTGTTCGTGGCCTGGGGTGCCTATGTGGGCCTGTCTGCCGGGCTGGATTCCTCGGGAGTACTGTTCCTGCTTAGTCATTACCTGCCGTACCCGGCGCTGGCCCACCTGATGTTGTCAGACCGTATGGCAGCCCGGTTCGTGGGGAAGGCCGGTTAGTCGTCGCCGGCCTCGGCATCCCTCAGGCGTTCCAGGCGTTCGCGCTCTTCCTCTTTCGCGGCATCAATAACCGCCATCAGCTCGTCCACATCCGCGCTTTCCGTGTCGTGCTCGAAACACCCGGTCAGCCGGCTGTCGGGGTGCAGGTCGCCGGACTCATAGAGCGCCCAGATTTCCTTGCCATAATCCGTGTTCAACAGTTCAGGGGCGAAGCGGCCAAAATAACGGCGCATGTTGTCCACGTCCCGTTCCAGCATTCTTTCCGCGCTGTTGTTGCCAGAAGCATTAACCGCCTGCGGCAGGTCGATGATGACCGGGCCAGTGGCATCGACCAGTACATTGAACTCTGACAGGTCGCCATGGATCAGGCCGGCGCTGAGCATGCGCACCACGTCAGCAATGACTTTGCTGTGATAATCCCGGGCCTGCTCCGGCGTGAGTGTGACATCGTCCAGCCGTGGCGCTGCTTTGCCGTCTTCGTCGGCAATCATCTCCATCAGCAGCACGCCATCCACGAACCCAAACGGTTCCGGTACTCGCACGCCAGCGCCTGTCAAACGATAAAGGGCGTCCACCTCGGCGTTTAGCCAGGCGTCTTCCTGTTCCTTTTGCCCGTAGCGGGTTTTCTTGCCCATGGCGCGGGCGCGACGGCTGTTACGAACCTTACGGCCTTCCTGGTATTGAACGGCCTGTTTGAAGCTACGTTTCTGAGCCTCCTTGTACACCTTGGCGCAGCGAACACTGTCACCGCAGCGCACTACGAACACCTGGGCCTCCTTGCCGCTCATCAACTGGTAGAGCACTTCGTCCACCATGCCGTCATCGACAAGGGGCTGCAATCGTTTGGGTATCTTCATAGATCCTTTCGGTCGGCTGGTTGGGCCTGGCGGGTCATCGGATGTCGACCGGCGTGTATGGGGGCATCTTACCTGAAATTGGTAAAAGACCCCTCATATTCGCGGATTTAGTGCGTGGCTTCGCTGGGGGGCTTCTGGTCCATGTTCCTGGCGAGGATCTTGTCGGCATCCAGGGAGGCGATGGGTATCTGGGTGTCGCGGGGAATATCGCCGCTGAGTTGCAGGGCGACGTATCGCATGGCACAGACCCGCAGAAAGGAGGTGAAGTTGCCCAGGTCATGCCCGGCATCGATGGATTCGTGATAAAGCCTGGTGATCATCTGGGGCAGGTTCATGCCGTCCCGGGCGGCGATTTCTGTGAGTGCGTTCCAGAACGCGTTCTCCATGCGAATACTGGTGACCATGCCGTCGATGCGCAGGGAATGGGTGCGGCTGATCCAGAGTTCGGAATCCGCGTGGACGAAGAGTTTACACATGGTGTGGTCCTCGTGAATCCGGGGCTGCATTGGCAGCCCCGTTTCCGTCACTTGTCCAGCAGTTTGAAAAACTGTGCCAGCCACTGCGGATGCGCTGGCCATGCCGGTGCTGTCACCAGATTACCATCGGTGACCGCGGCGTCAACGTCGATGGCGGCGAAGCGGCCTCCCGCCAGCTCCACTTCCGGTTGGCACGCCGGGTAGGCAGAGCATTCGCGGCCTTCGAGCACACCGGCCGCGGCCAGCAGTTGTGCGCCGTGACAAATGGCCGCCACCGGTTTTTCGGTTTCAAAGAAGTGGCGGACCAGTTTCTTGACGTCGTCGTTCAGGCGTAGGTATTCCGGGGCGCGACCACCGGGTACGACAAGCGCGTCATAATCCGCGGGGTTGAGTCCGGCGAAATCGGCGTTCAGGGCGAAACGATGGCCCGGCTTTTCGGTGTAGGTCTGGTCGCCTTCGAAGTCGTGGATGGCCGTGGCCACGGTGTCTCCTGACTTTTTGTCAGGGCAGACCGCATGCACCGTGTGGCCAACGGCCTGAAGTGCCTGAAAGGGCACCATGGTTTCGTAGTCCTCGGTGAAATCACCTGTGATCATCAGTATTTTTTTACCGTTCATACCCGTCTCCTTGTGCTTGTTGGTGGTAGCCTGAATACAGTATCAGCGGGCGAATCGCAGCGGGTATTAGGGGAATACTACAGTGTTATGTTATAACACTATGTTCTGCCGACCTTTTCAATGAACGACACGGGCGATCTATGACTTCACCAATACCCACCAATCTGGTGCTCGGCTTTCTGGGCGTGGGAAAGACCACCGCCATACTGGACCTGCTGAAAAAAAAGCCGGAAGGGGAGGTGTGGGCGGTTCTGGTGAATGAGTTTGGCGAAGTGGGCATTGATGGCGCCTTGCTGGAAACCGAAGGTGCTTTCGTGCGGGAAGTGCCAGGAGGCTGCATGTGTTGCGTGGCCGGGTTACCGATGCAAATCGGACTCAACCAGTTGATTCATAAAGCCCGCCCAGACCGGTTGCTGATTGAACCCACGGGCCTTGGGCATCCCTCCCAGATTATTGAAACCCTGACGGGAGAGCATTATCAGGATGTGCTTCAACTGGGCCCCGTGCTTTGCCTGGTCGACCCGAGAAGGCTTGAGGAGCAAAAGGTTCTGGAAAACGTACAGTTTCAGGATCAGGTTGCGGCAGCTGATATTGTGATCGCCAATAAAACTGACCTTTGCACACCGGAGCAGGTTGACCGGTTTGATCATTGGGTGGCCGAGCTGCAGCCGGAAAAGACGGCTGTTTTCCACACCCGGAAAGGCCGGTTGGAATCCGCCTGGCTCGACGGGGAGACCGCGCTCTCCGAGGTCAGTACGCCCCACGCGCATCATCACCATGCCTCTTCGGAAGCCTCGCCGGTTCCCGATATCCAGGACGAACCGTGGCAGCGGGTCAGCAACTGTGGGCAGGGGCATTTCAGCGTGGGCTGGCGTGTCCATCCAGACACGGTCTTTTCAGAAACCGCTCTGCTGGCATTATCGCTCGATAGCCGTTTTGTCCGGTTCAAGGCTGTGGCTCAAACCAGTGATGGCTGGCGGACGATCAATATGGCGGACGGCGCGCTGTCGGTATCTGAGTGCGAACCACGAGAACTGTCCCGTCTCGAAGTCATTAGCGAGCAAAGCCTGGACGTTGATGAGCTGGATGCCAGCCTGCGTGAATCTATCGAGAAAACGGGCCTGTCATGCTGAAAATTTCCAATGCGGTGGAACTGGGGGACTGGGAGATCGAGCTTACCCAGATCCGGGCCCAGGGCGCCGGTGGCCAAAACGTCAACAAGGTAGCCTCCGCCGTTCACCTGCGCTTCGACGTCCTCAACTCCAGTTTGCCACCGTTCTATAAAGAGCGGTTGATGCGACTGTCCGATCAGCGCATTAGCAAGGAAGGTGTGATTGTCATCAAGGCGCAGAAATTTCGCACCCTGGAGCTGAACAAGGAAGACGCCCTTGAACGCCTGAAAGCCTTGATTCAGGACGCGGTAAAGCAGCAGAAAGCCCGCCGACCCACGCGCCCCACCAAGGGATCACAGCGACGGCGCGTGGACAAAAAGACCCGCAAGGGGAAAACCAAGGCCTTGCGGGGGAAGGTCCCGTTGTAAGTATCGGGCGTGTTCAGTACAGCAAAAAGGTTGCATAGCCGGCACTGATTGCCATGCCTATTACCACCGCCAGGAAGACAGCCACGAGCGGCCAGCGGAACAGAGACTTCAACAGGATCAGTTCTGTCAGGCTGGCGCCTGCACTGCCAATGATCAAAGCCATCACCGCGCCAGCGCTGACACCTTTACCCAATAGGGCCGCTGCCAATGGGATGACCGCCTCGGCACGGATGTAGAGGGGCGCGCCAATAACCGCTGCAATCGGTATGGCAAAGGGGTTGTCGTCGCCTGCATACGCAGCGAGCAGGTCTGCTGGAACAAAACCGTAGATAACACTTCCGACCGCGATACCCACTATCAGGTATGGCAGCACCTTTCTGAAATCCGACCAGGTTTCGTTCCATAAACCGTTGAATTTCCCGGCACGGATATCCCCGAGAAGTGATTCGTAGTAGGACACGACGGGAATAGCGTACCCCTGGCTGCTGTATGTAATGGAACTGCTTGCCCCGGAGCTGCCGCCGGAGCAGGAGGGTTCCGTATTCGTGGACCCGGCGTTGCCGGATGCCGCTGAGCAACCACCCTTAACGGTATCGACGTTGAGCAGATATCGCTCGAATCCCAGGCGTTGCAGTACCCATCCGGCAATAACGGAGACCAGCAGGCCGAAGGTAACGAAAATACCGGTTAGCTTCAGGCCAAACGTGACGGACAGCAGCACCACGATGATCGGATTCAATAAGGGGGACGCGAAGAGGAAAACCATCATCGGCCCAAACCCGGCACGGGCACGGATAAGCCCTTTCAGTAAGGGAATTGTGGAACAGCTGCAGAAGGGGGTGATCGCTCCCAGCAGAGCGGCATACAAATAGCTTTTGCCGCGCCGGGCGCTGAGCGCGGCTGCGATCTTCTCTTGCGGCACATAACGTTGCAGCACTCCAACGAGATAGCTGATCAATAGGAACAGGGCTGATAATTCCAGGGCGAGAAAAGCGAACATCCCCAGGGTGTCTTGCATTTCCTGTGACATGGTAACCTCTATATTTCTAGATATATGGAAATATAAATCTAAATTGCGCTTGGCTTTGCTGTCAAGTAAGTTTCTAGAATTATCGAATTAAGAGTGATGGCTATGACAAATGAAGAAGCGGCTATGTGTCTCGCAGAGCTTGGAAATACTCACAGGCTGTCGATTTTCAGGTATCTGGTGAAGGCGGGCCACGACGGCGCGTCCGTCGGCGATGTGCAGCGCCAGCTTGGAATTCCCGGGTCAACTCTTTCTCACCATCTGTCGCGCATGGCCAACGCGGGTCTTATCAAGCAGGTGAAGCACAGCCGTGTTATTACCTGCTTGCCAAATTTCGAACTACTGGAAGCACTGACCGGGTTTCTCAAGGAGGAGTGCTGTGTGGGACATGAATCGGAAAAACCTGCTACAGAGAGCGGAAAGCAGCCTTGATAACGTCTATTTCTCGGGAGCGTCGCTATCGAGCAATCTCGCGCCGGGGCCTTCATCGCCAAGCTCGTCCCAGGGATTGCGTAGCCGGCAGGCGTCGATGGACAGGCAGCCGCAGCCGATGCAGCTTGTGAGTTGATCCCGAAGTCCGACCAGTAACTCTATGCGGTGATTCAGATCGGACTTCCATTGCTCGGAGAGCCGCTGCCAGTCGTGGGATGTCACGGTGCGGTCGGTCGGCAGGGTTGCCAGGGTTTCGCCGATCTCCGACAACGGAATGCCAAGCCGTTGCGCTACTTTGATAACGGCGATTCGACGCAACACGCCCCGATGGAAACGTCGCTGGTTTCCGGCATTGCGCCAGCTGTCGATCAGTCCTTTCTTCTCATAGAAGTGTATGGCTGAGACTGCGACTCCACTGCGCTCAGCAACCTCGCCGACGCTCAGAGCGGTTTTAATTTCTCCGTTTTCTATGCTCACCATAGCCAACTCCAATCGCTGGATTTGTTGACCTCAAGTTTACTTCAGGTTTTAAGCTGCTGTCGAACCTGACACAACAACAGGAGGAAGCGATGAGACAGATCCAGACTGATTTGTGGGAAACGGATGTTGAAAGCCCGTTTCCGGGGCTGACAACCCACGCCTATCTACTGACCCGGGACGACGGCAACGTATTGTTCTACAACACAGGCCATCATCACGAGATTGATAGAATGGCAGAGCTTGGTGGTGTCGCCCATCAACTCCTTAGTCATCAGGACGAATTGGGGGAGACGCTGGTGACGATCCATCAACGCTTTGGTGCCACTCTTGGCGGTCATGTCCGAGAGCGGGAGGTGTTCGCCAAGATCCGCGATCCCGACGTTCTGTTTGATCATCGTGAAACCATACTGAACAACATTGAGGTGATCCCGACGCCAGGGCACACACCCGGAAGCACCTGTTTTCAGGTGTTGTCTCCGAGTGGGAAGCGTTATCTCTTCACCGGCGATACCCTGTTCCTGTCGGAGTCCGGTGAGTGGCAGGCGGGTTACATCAAGGGTGTCAGCGACAGGGAAGAGCTGGCTCGCAGCGTGAGGTTGCTGGGTACCCTGACACCGGACGTGGTTATCTCCAGTGCATATACTGGCACGTCCGGGTTCAGGGAAGAGACTCCGGATGGCTGGGCGGGGGCCATCGAGAACGCGTTGAAACGGCTGGGGTAGACTACTCGTCCACAACCGTTTCAAATCCGCCATAAATGAGGCGTTTCCCATCGAAGGGCATGGGATTTACATCCGCCTGGATACGGGGGTCTTCCATCACTTTTGGCATGCCCCTGTTCCGGGCCTCGCGCGAGGGCCAGAGTATCCAGGAAAACACCACCGTCTCATCGGGCTTGCACTTCACCGCCATGGGGAACGATGTGACCTCGCCGTCGGGCACATCGTCACCCCAGCATTCCACCAGTTTGAGGGCGCCGTGATCCTTGAACACCACGGCCGCATCGCTGGCGTGTTTGATGTATTGCTCTTTGTTGGCGGTAGGGACCGCCGCTACAAATCCGTCGACATACGTCATGTTGAATCTCCTGGTATCAGTCCTTGGGAGGAAGTTCGCGCGCGGGCCTGACTTCAATGCTGCCAAAGCGCGCAGGGGGGATACGGCTCGCGAGTTGCAGAGCCTCGTTCAGGTCGTTGGCATCCAGCAGGTAGAAGCCCGCCAGTTGTTCCTTGGTTTCGGCAAACGGGCCGTCTGAGATCAGCACCTCGTCGTCCCTGACTCTCACCGTTGTAGCCGTGTCGATGGGCTGCAGAGGTTGGCCGGTTACAAACTTGCCCTGACTGGTGAGCTTCTCCACGCCGGCAATACACTCCTGGTTGAGGTCGTGCCACTCCTGTTCCGTCATGTTGTTGATGATGCTTTCCTGGTAGTACACCAGAGCCACGTACTTCATGTGAATCTCCCTTTTTGCGTGTGGTTATCTGTATGTCGTACGGAAGGTGGCTGAATCGACAGCCCGGGAAAATTTTTTATCACGCGCTGTCGAGAGCCGTCAGCCGTCGGCTCAGGTAGCGTTGTTCCGGCCCCTGTTGCGTGAGGGTCAATGCTCTCTGATAAGCAGTGCGGGCGCCTGCGAGGTCGCCCGAACGGCGAAAGAGATCGGCGCGTGCGGCGTGATAGAGGTAGTAACTCTGGATGGCTTTGTGGCCGGCCAACTGGTCGAGCAGCTTCAGGCCTTCCTCCGGTGTGTCTCGCATGGCCACTGCCACGGCGTGGTTCAGGGCAATGACCGGGGATGGCTGACGTTGATAGAGAGCCTGATATAGCCTGGCGATACGGGCCCAGTCGGTATCCGAAGCGGTGGCGGCCTTGGCGTGGGCGGCGGCGATGGAAGCCTGAAGGGTATAGGGTGCCGCTGGTGTCAGTTCCAGGGCTCGGGCGAGCCAGGCCAGTCCGGAGCGAATCTGCTCCTGGTCCCAGAGAGCGCGGTTCTGGTCCTCCAGGGTTATCAGTTCGCCATTCGCATCCTGGCGAGCATGGCGCCGTGAATCGTGCAGGAGCATCAGCGCCAGCAGGCCGAAGACTTCCCCATCCGGCAACAGTTCGGCCAGTAGTTTGGCCAGGCGAATGGCCTCGCCAGCGAGGCTGATGTTGACGACGGTGTTGCCTTCGCTGGAGGAATAACCCTCGTTGAAGATCAGGTAGACGACCTTCAGGACGCTCTGCAGGCGCTGAGGGAGCTCCTTTCGTTCCGGAACTTCGTAGGGAATATTCGCTTCACGTATCTTGCGCTTGGCGCGGACAATTCGTTGCGCTGTGGTGGTGGGTTTCTGCAGCAGGGCGCTGGCGACCTGTTCGGTGGTAAGGCTGCATATCTCGCGCAACGTCAGTGCCAGTTGGGCCTCGATGGCAAGGCTTGGGTGGCAACAGGTGAAAATCAGCCGCAGCAGGTCGTCGTCAATGTGGTCGGTGTCCGGCTCTGGGGTGTAGGGCTCGTCCTCGGCGACGCGGGAAAGGTTATCCCGGGCGGTCTGTCGCCGGCGAATGTGGTCAATGCCGCGTCGATGGCCGGTTTTGATCAGCCAGGCCGCAGGATTGTCAGGAATGCCCTGTTCAGGCCACTGTTTCACCGCAGCGGCGAAGGCCTCCTGCATGGACTCCTCGGCCAAGTCAAAGTCGCCAAGCAGGCGAATGAGCGTGGCCTGCACCCGGCGTGACTCGGTTTGGTAAAGCGCGTTGATACGGCTGGCTATGGTCATAGTCGCTACACCTGGTCCCTTGCGGCGATTTTCTGATTGTTTTGATAACAGTAATCATTGTTTTATCGTGTAATCAAGTGAATGCGATGCAACAAATGGAGAGGGCTATGACCGCATCAGAAGATCGGCTTCGGGTATTTTATGATGGCGCCTGTCCAAGCTGTGTGAGGGATCGCAAATTTTATGAACGGCTGGCGGGCCGAACCGGTGACGCTGTCGAGTGGGTTGATATCACCGGCCGTGACGAAGAGTTGAAACAGCTGGGTATTGACCCGGTTGCAGCACTTCAGGAACTGCATGTTGAAGATGGCCGGGGCAACATTCATCGGGAACTGGATGCCTACATTTTGCTGATGTCGCGGGTGTGGTTGCTGAAGCCACTGGCATGGCTGATTGGCTTGCCGGTGATTCGCCCGGCACTCGCAAAGCTTTATCATCGCTGGGTGGGTGAACGGCTGGAGAGGACCGGTCGACTGCCAAAATAACCCGCGAGAATCGACGAATGTCGTGAAGCAGGCTAGGGTTCAATTAAGACATTCCTGGAAGTGACCGGAGCCTGCCAATGCAAATAGCGTATCGCGCCCGAGATCTGGCCGAAGCCCATATCGTCGCCGGCCTCCTGCAGTCCAGAGGCATCGAGTGTCATGTTGGCGGTCATTACCTGCAAGGGGCCATGGGCGAGATAGGTGCCGCGGGATTTACCAATGTTCATGTTGAGGATGAAGACTACGTTCTGGCTCGTACCCTGGTCGCTGAATACGAATCGGCAAATGCCCCGGAGAGTGCGTCTGCCCATGGAGAGGATCGGGCCAACCGTTACGCCACCTGGTTTCTGCTGTTCCTGGCGGTCGTGATGGTGGTGCTCTTTGGCGCGTTGTAGCGACCGGTCGGAGATTGGGGGGCTCCCCGGGCTTGCGCCCGGAGAGCGATGCCGGGTGTCAGTGCCCGTACACCCGCATGGAGGTGTTGCGGATAGCAAGATCATCCAATCCCACTGAACCAATGGAGGTGCCTCCCACCAGCACCTGGCCGATGGACATATCGGCTTCAAAGGTGTTGATGTCGATAGCCAGGCTGTCGGTACCCGCCGCATTGGCATCCTTGTAGATGTCCATATCCACCAGTGTGAACAGTGGCAGAAGTGAAGGGTTGTCCGGATCGTAACCTGCGCCGGTAATCCGCATGTCACGAATCCCCACGGCCATGAAGGGCACATCCAGTTCCAGCTCATCGATGGCGAACCGGGTGGTCAGGTTGAGGGTGTCCGTGTCGGTATCCACGGTTGCCTGGGCCTGGAGTATAAGACCCTCCGCAGAGAAGTTGTCCGCCAACAACGTGCTCTCGCCGCCGTTGCCCCGCAGCTCCCAGGCGCCGGTACGTACGGCGAAGTCCACGGGCCGTGCGGTGATGGGGAATACGTTGATAATGGCATCACCATCGTCGGCGACATCCAGTTCAATCTTGATGTTGTCGATCAGATCCGTGCTGCTGGTGCCGAAAATGGCATCGCGCCCGGAGGTGAATTCCTCGAACATGTCGATGCGATCCGCACCGCCAATGAAGATGTCGCTGATGCCCAGCGTGCCTTCATCGGTGTAGGTGAACTCGTCCATGGTGACCTGGGTTTCGAGTTCAATGGTAACGCCCGCCTGGCCGGTAATCTGGCCCATGTCGGCGTCGTGCAGTGGTTTGAGTTCGGCATACCCGCTCAGGGGCAGGCCCGCGATGGCTAACACTAACGCTGATTGCTTCAGGCTTTTCATTGTTATCATCCTTCCTGGTGTTGTTATGGTGGTTTGCCGGCACCCGAAAGTGCGGCTGCCGGCAAACCGGGAGGCCTCTGGGGGCCTCCCTTACTTCCCTCAGAGGTTCGGGGTCAATGTCAGATCAATGCCATTGTCCGGACCGGCGAGGAACTGGTTGAGAACGTCGGTCAGCGGACCGCAGTTCTGCAGGGGAGGCAGTGTGTAGTTGCCAGTCACATCGCCGCCTTCGGACAGCGAGAAGTTGGTGCCTTCCACCGAAGCCAGCTCGATGTTGACCGGATCCGCCGTGCGGCAATCCTGGCCACCACCTACCGGAATCTTCAGGCCGAACAGGCGTACGGTTACCTTCGGTACTTCCACATACAGCGAGGAGTTGGCCGTCAGGTTGCCGTCTATCAGCGTGCCCGTAGTCATGTCAGCCTGTTCGAACGTCACTTTCGCGTTGGCAGTCAAGCTCTTGAACAGCAGCGGGATCTTGAACTGTCCCTGGGTGGGGTCAAGCGCAAGATCTGCTTCGAACATACCGGTTGCCAGCTCCAGTTGCGTTGCAATGCTGCCTGAGAGAGGCAGAGAGCTTCCGGAAGCGTTGATGTCGGTCTGTCCTTCCAGATCCAGAAGCACCTCGAGCACGTCGTCGCTGCCATCGTTACCCTGACCACTCAGGGCCACGGAGACGTCCGGGGTTTCAGGGTCGTCAGAGGCAATGTTGAGCGTCGCACTGCGTCCACCGGCGGCAGACGGCATGAAGCTGATTTCAACGGTACAGCTTCCATCCTGTGCCGCGGTTGTGCAGTCGTTGGTTTGGGTGAAATCGCTGCTGTTGGTACCGGCGATCTCAATGGCGTTGATCATCAGCGATGCGTTGCCTTCGTTGGCAATGGTGACCTGTGCGGTGGCAGTTTCACCGAGCATCACCGAGCCAAAGCTGACGTCAGCAGGCGTAACGCTGATTTCCGGAACGGGCGCGAGCACGCTGGTACCTGTCAGCGGTACGTCCACCACAGGGTTCTCGGCGTCGCCGGATTCAATGCTCAGAGTAGCGCTCTGGTCACCTTCGCCATCGGGGATATAGGTGACGTTGACGTCGCAGCTTTCGCCGGCAGCAACAGTGGTACAGCTGTTGGTCTGGGTGAACGCTGCTGCGTCCGCACCACCAAGGCTGATGTTGTTGATGCCAAGTTCTGCCTGGCCGGTGTTGGAAATGGTAACCACCTCTTCCGCGGTGGTGCCGGCCTGCACGTTGCCGAAGTCGATGTTTTCCGGGCTGACCGCGATACGGGGTTCAAACTGCTCGTCGGGAACCACCTGCACGGTCTGCAGAATGTTGTCCTGGCCGGCGTTCTGAACACACTCGGAGGTAAATTCGCCGATGGGCGCAGGCGCAATATCGCCGTTCTCAACACGGGCGATCATGTCGAGTGTAAGGCCACCGATGCTGATGACCGCCTCGCCAACATCATCCTCGGTGAAGGTGATGGCCGGGGAAGTGCCCTGAGCCGGAACGGTAAATTCGCCGGTTTCATCGGGAATGGGCGACTGGGGAATGGTCAGCGGTACCGTCAGGTCAATCTCACGGCTCGGCGTGACAACAATGGTTTCATTGGTGGCGGTGCCTTCAATGGTGGCGGAACCCACCAGCTTGAGGCCCAGCCTGGAATCTTCATTCACCGTTGTCAGGGCATCCACCGTGAACTCTGGTGTGGGTTGCCCCACGGTTGCCTGGGTGGGTACATCGGCACTGATTTGCGCTCGAATGGGCTGTTCGCCAATCAACGGGAACGGGCAGGTGAATTCCAGTTCCAGTGACACCGGTTCGGCAAAGGCATTGCCACCACCGGTCATAAGCGCCGCGGCTGCTATCGCAGTACCGAGCGTGCGGACGCTTTTGTTGGGATTCCTGAGTTTCATGAGTTCGTCCTCTAGGGTTTCAATCTTTGTTGTGTGGGTATGCAGAAATCACCGATGAGGACTGCTGTATCGGTCTTGCAATGTGTCCCTTTATGACTGCGCGGAGGTTACTATCTCCACGCAGTGCCATTAGGCCGTCGCCGAGCGGTTCGGGTCATTGCTAAGGCCGGCAAGGTTTTTGTTCAAAGCGGAGAGAGAGCCGGGGAAATTCCAATTTCGTGACGCCCTTCAAATCCCGAAAATCATTCAGTGCGGGCTATCAGGAGCGAGAGCACTTTGAGGATGAGAGCTATTTACGGTCGCGGGCCTGCCGGCGGACATCACCGGGCGTCTGGCCCGTCCAGGAGCGGTAGGCTTTGGTAAAACCGGCCTGGTCGCTGAACCCCAGCTTCTCAGCAATGGAATCGAGTGGGATGACTGTATCGGTGAGGTACAGAGTGGCAAAGTTCTGACGTATCTCGTTTCTGAGCACTCTGAATGAGGTGCCTGCGGTCGACAGGTGCTGTCGCAGGGTGCGGGGACTCATGTCGAGCCGACGTGCAAGATTGTCCATGGTGCAGGGGCGGCCCGGTTGGCTCATGATCATCTCCCGCACCTGCATGACGGTTTCATCGGCCTGTTCTGACGGTTCCCGCTCTCGTGAGCGGGCGTTGGCCAGGATGAATTCCAGGCCGGTATCGTCGTTGCGAACAGGTCGGCCGGACAAAGGCATGGTGACCTGGCTCGCCGGAGCGTTGAAGCGAAATTCGCAGTCGGCAGCAATGCTGCGCCACTGCTCGGGTTCCAGGGACGAGTCGAAATCGAACTCAAAACAGAAGTGATTGCACACCTGGGATGAAATTCGATGGATGCTGCCCATATAGATTTTGGTGAGGCAGGGGCGTAAGTCGCCGAGGCCCCAATTGTCGATCAGTTGTATCCTGAAAGTGGATCCAGTTGAACTGAGGTCCATGTCCATCAGCGGCAGGCCCACGCGCAAGTACTGTACAATCATGCTGATCAGTCGCCGGGGGTTTTCCTGGCCGAGCACGGCGAAGCCAAGTAATCCGTGGGCCGGGAGGTCCAGTTGCTGGCCGAACTGGAAGGCCGCCCTCTCGTCGCCCATCAGCCACTCCGCCTTGCCCAGCAGTTGCCGGACCTGCCCCATGGAAAGACTCGCATCGGGATCGTCCAGCATATCGCTGGAAATGTCGGTATCTCCAAGGATGGCGTGGCGCCGAACGCCCTTGCGCTCCATAAACCGAATAAACTGTCGGGCGTAGCGTGCCGAGATCAGCGGCACTTCGAGCGCCATCGGGCTGGACGTTTCCACCGTTCGTTCCATGAGAGGTAGCCTTATTGAACTGGAACTGTCGCGTTCAGCGCACAGTTGTTTACTCTGTCTTGGCCCAGTATAGGCAGGGTTGCTCGGGTCGATTTTGCTCACCGGTCACGGTTCTGGTGTGATGGCCGGAAATGACAATGAAACATTCGTTAGATTTTGCAGGAGATCGCCCATTGAAAGTGCCCTGTCCGGTGTGTGAAACACGCTCACTGGTGCCGTTCCAGACCATCAAAGGCATACCGTATTATCGTTGTGAAACCTGTGAGGCCACAGTCATGGACTCGTCTTGCTGGCTGGACGAGCGCCGGGAAAGGGATATCTACAACCTTCACGACAATCATCCGGAAGATGAGGGCTATCGCCGCTTTCTTTCGAAGATGACCAGGCCGTTACTCGAAAGGCTGGAAGCGGGTGCACGCGGCCTGGACTTTGGCTGTGGCCCCGGCCCGGCGCTGGCCGGGATACTGCGGGAAGCGGGCATGGACATGTCGCTCTATGATCCCTTCTTTCATCCGGAAACGTCTGTTCTGGACCGCCAGTATGATTTCGTATCCTGCACGGAGGTGGTGGAACACCTTCATCGCCCGGCGGATACGTTCCGTCGGCTGGACAGGCTGCTGAAACCGGGTGGCTGGTTGGGTGTGATGACCTGCTTCCAGACAGACGACCAGTTATTTGCCAACTGGCATTACCGGCGGGACCCAACCCACGTTGTGTTTTATCGGGAGTTCACCATGGCCTGGTTGGCCCGGAGGTATGGGTGGCGCCTGGAGGTTCCGGCCAAGGATGTCGCGCTGTTCCAGAAGATTCAGTGAATCGGGGTAGGGCAGTCCAGTGCAGGGCACTCGACGGGACGGGGTCTGTCGCTGTCGTTCTGGACATTGCCGTCGAAACGCTCTGGATCGATGGCGCTGGCACAGCTCGCTGCGGTCCTTGATGCCGTGGCACAGCCTTGGGTGGCCAGTGCGTGGGCCAGGTTGTTCCAGCCTGCGGCCAGGTTCGGGAATTTGGCGGTCAGTCTCAGGAAATGTTGCGCGGCCAGGTCCACCTGGCCCTGTTGCCAGGCAATGTTTCCCTGCCCCATGATGGCAGCCGGCTGGTCTGGCCAGGCCTGTTCGGCCGTTCGATAGGCTTCAGTGGCAGCGATGGTCCTGCCGGTGGTTTCCAGGTCGTTGGCGGATGTCAGATAGCGCAGGGGCTGCGCCGTTGCAGGTAGTCGGTCGGGCGGCAGGATGACCGCGGCCCAATTGTCTGCGCGGTCCCATGTGGCCATGAACACTTCCAGTGCCTGCTCGTGCCGCTCCTGGGTGCCGGTGTGAAGGATGATGGAGCGGTCGCTGGCGTCGTAACCAATCGCCACGGCAAAATGCCATTGTGGCCACCAGTCGAATCGCAGATTCTGCATCACCAGCACCGGGTGGCCAGAGGCTATCTCCTCCAACAGGCTCTTGAGCGAACCGTCCAGCGGGTAGACCAGTAAGCCATGGGATCGGGCGGCGGACACCATTTCAACTTTCAGGCTGCCCTGGCGGGCAGGCAGGTATACCAACTCCTTCAGTACGGCGGGGTTGGTGTTCAGGCCCTGGCTGTTGAGCATCATGGCCAGGGACGCCGGGCCGCACTGGTACAGTTCCTGAGCGTGGAAGGGAACATGGTCCAGCACTTTCCGCTGGTCAACACCGGCCGTGTTCAGGGCAGGGGTATCGGGCCATTGGGGGCGGCTGGCGCAGCCCGCCAGAATCGTTGCCAGTAAGAGACTGACAACGACTCGCAGCAGGTGCAACTGGGTAGGACGGATCACGGAGCTATTGCGCTACCGGATGCAGTTGATGAACGGGAAGATATTGGTGGCGCACAGCATGTCGGTGATGATGAACACCAGCAGGAACAGAACGATGATCCCGACAACGCCCTCGCCAACGGGAGCCTCCGCCAACTGTTGCTCAAACGACGACAACTCCTCCGGCGTCAGGTTCTGTATGCGCTGTTCAACCTGCTCCTGACTAACGCCCATTTCCGCCAGTTTCTCCTTTACCTCATCCCGCTCAAGCATGTTGAGCAGTGACTGGCGGTCCAGATCCGTGCGTTGCTCGGTCAGCAGTTCACCGGTTCCAACCATGCCCGCCGAGGCGGACGATGCCCAAACGGAGCCGAAAGCCATCATGATGGCCATGACAAACGATACGTACCGCAGATGGTTTCTCAGGGTTTGCATTACACTCTCCTGTTATTTTCGTTCAAGAAGCGGTCTTTCCGGTTGCTGCCTGCGATGTAGCCGACGGCTACATCCGACATTCAAGCTGACCTAATAGTAGCACGCGTTTTCGGCGTCCCAGGTTCCTAATGGTGACGGAAACTTAAAATGTGGACAGTCCCGTTGCCTCCATCAGCCTGTATTGCCAATACCGTATCCGGGATTCATCGGCCCAGGCATTGTAAGGCAGGCTCATTACCGGTGTTTCGCCCGGGCCGTGGTTCCATTGCTCATCGAAGAAGCCGGCCGCTTTGCGCACGATCTCTGAGTGCACGTTGGAGCGCACGAGTACGCTGGTTTCAAGGTTCAGGTCGTCAAGGTTGCGGCGGGTGAAGTTGGCCGAGCCGAGCAGCAGTTGAGCGTTGCCGTGGCTGTCGCGCCTGAGCAGTAATTTACTGTGGCACTGCTCACCTTCGGTGTTGCACCAACGTACGGTAATGCCGGCGCCATTTAGCTCCATGGCCGACTGCCGGTTGGGTATGCCGCTTTTTTCCATGCCAAAAGCATCGTTGTTGGCGTCTAACAGTATCCGCACTTCGACACCGCGTTCGTGGGCTTCTTTCAATTCTTCCAGTAACGTTCGGTGCGACAGGTAGAACATGGCCAGATCCAGCCTGTCGCCTGCCTTTGCGGTGCCAATGATGTCTCTCGCGGTTGTCCGTATGGCCGATTCTGTGACGACCTGGATGGTATCGAGCGAAGCGATGCCGGCCGCGGCTTGAGGCAGGCTGCTGATCATTTCGTCCACCACCTCGGTGTCTGCACCGGACATCGCCAGAACGGCACGCTCACTGAGCAGCAAATCGGCCACGGCAGGCCCTCCGAATCGCAGGCCGATGTTGCTGTGCCGGCTACTGCCATCGTGGGGGTTGGCAGAGGTCACCAGGGCGTTAAAGCCCTCTGCGTTGTCGGTGATCAGAACCTTGCGGTGGTTGGCCTTGAAGTTGGGGAGGGCCAGGTAACTGCGCAGGGTGACCGGCTGCTCACCGAGTGCGTTCGGCAGCCAGCCCCCGGTCGCGGAGTTGCCCATCCACTGACAACAGAAGCGCCACAGGCCGGACCAGGTGGGGTTGCTGTCACGAAGGCGCTCCAACCTGGTTTCTATTACCGGAATGCCTGCTTGCCTTAGTTGCTGGAAGTAGGGCGAGACCGTACCACCGTATACGGTGTTTATGGGATCGGAAATAACGACAATACGCACATCCGGATTCGCCTTGCGTTGCTTGAGCAGGGCGTCAGTCAACTCCCTTGCCAATGGCCGCTGACGGCTGCCTTCCTCGCGGGTGCCGTTGAAGAGGAACATATCCACCAGAACAAAACGGCGAGCCGCCGAAATCATGTTGAGGGCCTCGTCGAAAATTTCCTGGTCCAGCCGCGGTTCCTCGTTGCCGAAATGCAGGGTCCTGTCGGTGAGAAGCCTGGCATTCGTCAGAGGATGGACTGTGCCCTCGTAACCTATCCCCGGCGGCAGGGGCTTCAATGTGTGGTAAAAACCGGTTGTTGTGATGGTCAGAATAACCAGGCCGATCAGTAACTTCACTGTCATCGTCGTACTTCCTGACGGAAAAGGTCCAAAGACGAAACTATACTGCACCGGAACCTGTGCCGTCCTTACACCCTTGTCATCCTGGGTTAATAATGGTCGCGACGTGATCGTGGTCCCAGGTAAACAAACACTTACAAAAAACGTTCTTCTGGAACTATCGCTGCCGGCGTTCACTTTCTAAACTTGCTGGATCAATCATTTACGATAACGATTCCTGTGAATTCACTGGCTTTTATTGGTTCCCGTCTGTTCAGTCTGCGCCTGCTCATTGTTGTGCTGGCGTTGGCTTGTGTGTTTGTGGGTGACGCGCTGCCACTGCTGGGCTGGTTGGATCGGGTGCTGTTCAGCGCTCTTGGCAACCCTGAGGGTATTGGGGATGCTGTTCGGGTTGTGGATATGACACCGGACGCCTTCGCAATAGCGCTGCAGGCCCGGGGGCTCGTCGAGCCAGAGTGGTCGGCGCTGGCGATTCGTGCCGGGTTGATGGTGTCGACACTCATCCTGGTACTTGCAGTTCCCAGAATGGGTGGAGCGGTCGCGCTGCCGGTGCTGTTACTGATTGCCGGGGCACTGGTGGTTCTGCAAGCAGCGTTCATGTTCTATCAGAGCGCCTGGCTGCCATTGGGTGAAGTGGTGACCCTGCTGATGGTCGGCTATGTCATCATGCTGTTCTGGCTGCAACCGAGGCGGGATATCGTCGCCTTGTCAGAGAATGTCCGCGTAGCCCGCACGCGGCTTGGTCGTCTGCTGCTGCAACAGGGACAGCCCGAAGAGGCGCTGGAGGTGCTGGCTGAATGCCCGCCCACCGAAGATACCTTGGCATTGCAATACGACATCGCCATTCAGCAGGAGCGCAAGCGGCAGTATGACCGCGCGTCAGCCACCTACCAGCAGATTCTTCAGCAGAAGCGAAAGTATCGGGACGTGGAAAAACGCCTGGCGGCACTCGGGAGCCTGACCACCGAGGCAACCGTTGTTTCTCCCGGTGGCTTTGACAATACCCGAACCCTGGTCATGCCTGAGCAAAGTGTCAGCCGGCCCACCCTGGGCCGCTACGAGATCGAGCGCGAGATAGGGCGGGGCGCCATGGGCGTGGTCTATCTCGGCAAGGACCCCAAGATTGCCCGTACCGTGGCCATCAAGACGCTCAGTTACCAGGCGTTTGAGGACAACGAACTGCGGGACCTGAAATCACGCTTCTTTCGGGAAGCCGAGGCGGCGGGCCGCCTCAGCCATCCGGCAATTGTCACCGTGTATGATGTCGGGGAAGAGGCCGACCTTGCGTTTATCGCCATGGATTATGCCAAGGGCAGGCCGCTTAGTGAATTTGGCAAGCCGGGGCGGTTACTGCCGTTGGCGAAGGTGCTGGATATCGTCGCCCGGGTGGCGGATGCCCTCGATTACGCGCATCGCCAGAAGATCATCCATCGCGATATCAAACCGGGTAACATCATCTTCAACCCGGACAATGGGGAGATCAAGATTACCGATTTTGGCATAGCCAAGATCTCCGACGACTCCCGGACTCGCACTGGCAGTGTCATGGGCAGCCCACTGTATATGTCCCCTGAGCAGCTCAAGGGCCAGAAAGTGACTGGCGCCACCGATACCTACAGCCTGGGAATCACGCTGTACAAACTGGTGTGCGGGGAAACACCCTATCAGGGTGATACCCTGGCCAACCTGACCTACCAGATTCTGAACAAGCGCCCACGGAGTGTCCGCGAGTTCAACCCGGAACTCCCCAACGGTGTTGTCCGTCTGATTAATAAAGCCATACAACGGGAGCCTGACAAGCGCTTCCTGAGTGCCGCCACCATGGCGGAAGCGTTGCGAAGACAGGCTAGCCGTGAGGCAAGGGAGGAAGCATCGTGATGAATCCCCAGGTGGCTGGCATAACGGATGTAGGGGCGTTGCGTACAGCCAACCAGGACGCTATTGACTGGCGGGTCAGCGAGGATAACCAGCAGGTGCTGCTGGTGGTTGCCGATGGCATGGGCGGTTACCACGGCGGAGAAGTGGCCAGCCGCATTGCCGTAGACACGGTGATGGAAGTGCTGGTGCCCTGGTTGTCGCCGGATGAGGGGGTGCCGGAGGAGCCGGACGATGCCATACAGTTTGCGATCAACCTGGCCAGTGAGCGAATTGCTGATCGAAGGGCTGCCGATGCGGACCTGGCCAAAATGGGGACCACGCTGGTCATGGCCTGGGTGATTGACGGTGAGGCTCACATTGCCCACCTGGGGGATTCCCGCTGCTATCTCGTTCAAGGGCGCGAACTGGCATGCCAGACCCGGGATGACACCGTGGTACAGAACATGCTGGATGACGGCAGCATCCGCCCTGATGACGTGCCCCATGTGCCTTTCCGTAATGTGCTGACACGGGCGCTTGGCGCCTCAGCGGCCATTGCCAGCTTCCGCCGCGTGCGGATGGCAGCTGGAGACTCCCTGTTGCTCTGTTCCGATGGCCTGACGGGGGCCTTGCCAGAGGACCAATGGCTGTCGCTGATGTCTGTGTGCGAAACACCCGACGATAAAGTCCGGGCGCTGGTGGATGCGAGCCTGGATAACGAGGCGGCCGACAATGTGTCCGTTGTACTGTTGATTCTTAATTAATGGAGGAGGCCTGTATGGCGTCACTTTCCCAACTGGTGGACAACGTTGTGGTGACCACTTTTGAGCTGGATCAGCCGGAGATTCATGTCGGCAGGCGTGGCGATAACGATATCCGCATCGACGAGATTTCAGTCAGCGGCCATCATGCGTTGATCGAGGCGGTGCCCAATGCCTATCTGGAAGGCACGGTGGACTATTACATCACCGACCAGAACAGCACCAACGGAACGTTTGTGAATGAACTGCGGATTGACCGACGCCAGCGCCTGAACAGTAACGACCTGGTTCGCATTGGCTGGAACGAATTCCGCTTCATTGACGAAGATGAAAATGCGCTGGAGAAAACCGCCTACATACTGGATTAGTGGTCCGTTGGCAGGCCGTTGAGCACCAGTCTGGAGAACCGGCCGAGCAGGGAGGTGGCGTTGGGCGCATCGATCACGTTCTCAATCAGTGCCTTGGCATCGAGCCCTTCCTTTTCCAGATCGGGTGCCTGCACCTTGAGGTAGGCCCGCATCACCTCTGCTGAGAATTCCGGGTGGAACTGGATACCCCAGGCGCAGCGGCCCACACGGAAGGCCTGATGCGGTTCGAACTCGTTTCGGCCCAGAAGAACGGCGTTCTCCGGCAGCCGGAGAACGGACTGCCTATGTGTCAACTGCGCCGGGAATGTTTGGGGCAACCCCTTAAATAAAGGGTCATCCATCGCAGCGTCCAGCAACTCTACCTGATGGGTGCCGGTTTCCCGGCCACGTGGATGATAACCCGCTTCACCACCCAGAGCGTGGGCCAGCAGCTGATGGCCATAGCAGACCCCCAGAACCGGCACCTCTTCCGTCACTGCCTCAGCCAGCCACGCGGCAGTGCGCTCACTCCAGGGCGCCCGGTCGCTGACCATGGCCGGTGATCCCGTCACCACGATACCGTCCCAATCCCTAGGTTTGCCCGGCATATCGTCAACCGTGACATCCACCACATGAAGGTCGAGTTCCGGAGCCAGCCCGGCCAAAAACCAGCTATCAAAATCCCCGAATGACTCCAGAAGGGACGGGTAGGTATTACCTGTTTTGAGTATGACGACCCTGGCCAAGGTGTTGCTCCCGTCAGTCTGCGATGACTGCGTTGTGGTAAACATTCTGGACGTCATCGAGGTCGTTCAGCATGTCCATGAACTTCTCGAACAGCTCAATGTCGTCGCCTTCGACTGTGGTGGTGGTCTGGGGCAGGAACTGGATCTCATCCACTTCAAACTCCAGGCCTTCAAACGCTTCCTGCAATGCCTGTCGCGCCTTGGCGTATTCGGTGTGGGGCGCGAACACAGTAATCATACCCTCTTCGTGCTCAATGTCAGTGACATCCACATCCGCCATCATCAGTGCTTCCAGGGCCGCTTCCTCGTCGTCGCCCTTGAACCCGAGAATGGCGCAATGATCGAACATATGGCTGACGCTGCCCTGGGTGCCGATCTTGCATTTGGTCTTGGTAAACGCCAGGCGCACGTCACCGAAGGTGCGGTTGGGATTGTCGGTCAGACAATCCACGATGGCCATGCAGTTACCCGGGCCGAAACCTTCATAGCGGGCAGGGGAGAAGTCCTCACCGGCTCCGCCACGGGCTTTCTCGATGGCCTTCTCAATGACGTGCGCGGGCACCTGGTCCTTCTTGGCACGGTCGATCAGGCCTCGCAGGCTGAGGTTGGCCTCCGGGTCCGGACCGCCGGACTTGGCGCATACATAGATTTCACGGCCGTACTTGCTGTAGACCTTGGTTTTGGCGGCGGCCGTTTTGGCCATGGAGTCTTTGCGATTCTGATAGGCTCTGCCCATTACGCTGCCTCAATGTCGTTTTCAAAAGTGCGGATTTTACTCGACTAGACAGGCTGGCGACAGCCTTATTTGTCGAGGCTGCCGATGACAACGGCATGATCACAAAATGCCTTGTTTGAAGTGTTTTCAGGCCAGTTTGGGGACCCGGCGGATGCCCTTGCGGATGCCCTGGTCGAGAGCGGAGCTGACCAGCTTGCCGGTAAACGGCACGATGTCGTCAAAGGAAATCGTGTACTGGACGCGAGTTCTGCCGTTGGCGGCATCGTCGAAGCGGATGCGGCCGAGATGGTTGCGGATGGGGCTCATGCTGGAAATCGTGTACTCAATGAGCGTGCCTGGCTCGAAGGTAATGACGGTCTCTTCAAGGCCGATGGGGCCTATGCCGATCTTGCGGATGGACCCAAGGCCGTTGGGGTCGGCCTGGTCGCTGTCGCGAATGCGCTTCACCGGCGCTCCCAACAGCTTCCCGAAGCGCTCATGGTCCGCAAACAGTGCAAACACACGGTTGCGCGGCACATCAAAGGTTTCGTCAATTTCAATCTTGTAGTTCGCCATGTATGAACTCTTCAGAGACAGTTTCCAACAGGGTATCCGGTTATGTGTTACAACAAAAGTGACGTGCTGGCAATGACCGGGCGTTGGCCCAAAAG
Source organism: Marinobacter sp. UBA3604 (assembly GCF_002375325.1). Classification (NCBI taxonomy): domain Bacteria; kingdom Pseudomonadati; phylum Pseudomonadota; class Gammaproteobacteria; order Pseudomonadales; family Marinobacteraceae; genus Marinobacter; species Marinobacter sp. UBA3604. Next base: position 69,927 of record NZ_DFMB01000023.1, on the reverse strand, counting down.
GCTGAATGGCAGCCGAGCGACAGGTACACTGAGCATCGTAGTGCCTCAGGTATCATACCCCCAATACAGCCCGACAAGGTGCATGGACCCGCATGAACAACGATAACGAACAACCCGCACGCTCTGAACTCGCGACACCACTGAATGGCCTCTTTGCGCTCGGGATACTCTATACCCTCTACGTCGCCCACCAGATTGTCCTGCCAATTGTCCTGGCGGTCCTGACCAGCCTGCTGTTGTTTCCCCTTGTCAAAAAAGCCTATGACAAAGCCGGGATCCCAAGGGTGCTCAGCTCATTGGTGTTGATCATTGTGGTGATCGCTGGTCTGGCGGGTGTTGGGGCCGCCGTCGCAACGCCTGCCCTGGAGTGGGCGCAGCAGGCGCCACAGGGGATCTCACGACTGCTCATGGGGGAGAGCGGCATTAAAAGCCAGATTGACAAGGTCAACGAATCGGCAAAGAAAGTGGAGGAGTCCATGGACGAACTGTCCAAGGACGAGAAGACCACAACCAACACTGTCGTGCTTAAAACCGACTCGTGGCGCAACCAGCTATTGACCAAGGCCCGTAACGGTGCGGCCGGCCTCGCACTTGCGCTGGCCCTGACCTATTTCCTGTTGGTGGGCGGTGACCGCATCATCCTCAACTTTGTGCGGCAACTCCCGAGACGACAACGTCGCAATGTGCTCCAGATTGCCCGCGATTCCCAGCAGCAGATCGCCCAGTATCTGGCGGTACTCAGCCTCAGCAACCTGCTGGTTGGCATCACCACCGGGCTCATCTGCTGGGCAGTGGGGCTTCCGGACCCAGCCGTTTGGGGGCTCGTTGCCGGCTTGGCCAGATTCATCCCTTATCTGGGCGTTATCCTGACCATCATCCTGCTTGCGGTTGTGTCTGCCACCAGCCTTGACACACTCTGGATAATGGCCATCGCCCCGCTCGGCTACCTGGCACTTACCTCCACCGTCGGTTTTTTCATCGAACCCTGGATCCACGGTTTTCGCATGGCCATCAATCCCGTGGTCATCTTCGTATCCATCTTCTTCTGGGGCTGGTTGTGGGGGCCGGTGGGTGTGCTGCTGGCGGTGCCTCTGATGACCATCATCCAGGTGGTCCTCAAGCAGATCCCGAAACTGCGGCCGATCTACAAGGTTATTGCACGGTAAAAGCTGCCAGGGGCCCTGACACTGGTATGAATCTGGCCTATCCTGACCTGATATCCAGCAAAGCAGGAGCAGAACGCCCATGATCCAGAAGACCATGAAAGCCATGCTGCTCACCGGCCACGGTGGCGTCGAGAAACTGGAATACACCGAAAACGTGCCCATCCCCACACCTGGTGCGGGAGAGGTGCTCGTCCAGGTCACCGCCACCGCGAAGAACAACACCGACCGCAAAGCCCGGGAGGGTCTATACCCCACCAAGGATAAAGGCGACGTAACCTCCTTTCAGATGGGAGGCTCAGCCACGCTGACGTTCCCAAGAGTTCAAGGCGCGGACGTTGTTGGGCGTATCGTCGCCGTGGGGCAGGGTGTTGAGGATACGCGGATCGGCCAACGAGGCCTGCTGGACTTCAACCTCTACGCCGACGACCGCCGGGATATCAACTTGACCCCGGACTACTACGGCCACGGCGCCGATGGTGGGTTCGCGGAATATATTGCTGTGCCTTCCGACCAGTTTCACCATGTCGAGAATGCCGATCTGGCCGATGCCGAACTTGCCGCCATGGGCATGTGCTCCTACCAGACCGCCTTGCACATGCTCACATCCGCACGGGTAAAAGCGGGCGAGCACATCCTTGTGACCGGTGCCAGTGGTGGCGTTGGTACGGCCCTTATCCAGCTTTGCCGCATCATGGGGGCGATTCCCTATGCGCTGAGCCAGCGTGACAAGGCCGACCCACTGCTCAAGCTGGGCGCCGAAGCCGTGCTGGACCGTTCCGACATGGACAACTTCACGGATCAGGTGCGGTCCGTCACTGGGGGGCGGCCGATAGACGCCGTGATGGACCTGGCCGGTGGCGAGATGACCGATCAGTTTATCGACACCATGATCTTCGACATGAACAGCCGCAATGATTACCCAAGGCTCAGCATCGCTGGCGCCAGCGCCGGAAACGTCAGTGAAATCATGTGGACACGGATTTACCTGTATCAGGTGCAGGTGTTCGGCGTGTCACACGGCACCCGGGAGGAAGCCGAACAACTGGTGGCCTGGATTCGCAGCGGCCAACTGAAGCCGGTGCTGCACGCCGCTTTCAGACTGTCAGAGTTGCACGAAGCTGAACGCTACTTCGTCAATCGCAACAGCAACTACCTGGGCAAAATCGTGATCGTCCCGGATGCCCAATGGGCCGAGCATGGCGCCCCGTTTGCCCTGGAGAAGTCCTAATGCGTCCCGAACTCAAACTGCAACTGATGGACACCCACGCCGGCGGAGATGTCAGCCGGATAGTAACTGGCGGGATCTGCCCGCTTCCGGGGGACACCGTGCGCGCCCAGATGGAATACCTGCGGGACAAGGCAGATGGCCTTCGCACTCTACTACTGGAAGAGCCCTACGGCATCCCGGAAATGTCCGTGGACCTGCTGGTGCCGCCCACGGACCCCGAGGCAGTCGCCGGTTATATCATCATGGAAGTGATGGGATATCCGATTTACTCCGGTTCCAACACCATCTGTACCGCCACGGCCGTTCTGGAGAGTGGCATTGTCGCCAAGCGGGAAGGGTGGCAGAGTTTCGCCCTGGAAGCGCCAGCGGGCCTGGTCCACATTGACGCCCTTGTTCGGGACGGTGTTGTAGAAGCCATTACCTGCGGCGGGCTGCCCAGTTACATTGACACCTACCAGGCCAGCATCCACGTGCCCTCGATCGGCGACGTATCCTACAGCGTGGCCTACAGTGGTGGTTTCTATGCCCTGGTAGATGCAACGAGCCTTGGGTTTTCCCTGACCCTGGATGAAGAACGCAAACTCAGCGAATGCGCCTATCATATAGTAGAGGCTATCCAGGCTGAGCGTGGTTTCTCCCACTACACGCTGGGTGATGTCGGGCCCTTACCCTTTCTCCATTTCATGGGGCCGGTTGAACAATTGTCGGATCATTCGTATCGCTCCCGTTCGGCCACTTATGTGCACCCTGGAGTCATCTGTCGCAGCACCACCGGCACGGGTACTTCAGCACGGCTTGCGTTAATGAACTACGAGGGCAAAATCAGCCCGGGCGACCGCCTGGAAACCGTCTCCCTGCGTGAAACCGGGTTTATCGGTGAGTTCACAGGCGTGCGCCAGGAAGGGAAGCACCAGGTGGTCGAGAATACCATCACCGGCAAGAGCTACGTTCTTAACCGGGCGGATATCATCGTGAACTGCGATGATCCGATGGTGGACTGTGGGGGGCTTACTCACATTCTTTTGTAGCCTGAGGTTTTGCGGGCGGATACGGGGGGTGGGGGTATTTTTTCTTCTGGAAAAAGAACTCGCTTCGCTCAGACATCTTTTTCCTTGCCAGAAAAAATAACCCCAACCCCCTATCGACGTGCAGCTCAGGAATATCCAGGTCAACCTTTCCAGTCGCTTTTCCTCTCTTCGCGCTTCGCGAACCCTCCGTGGTCAGCTCGGCGCGGGGTGGTATCTGGATCTTTCGCCAGAAAAAGATGTCTGAGCGAAGCGAGTTCTTTTTCAAGAAAAATACAGATGCCACCCCGCAAGCCCGCCCCAAAATCGGCAGGCTACAGAAGGCAGGCAACTCCCAAACTTCATGCAGTCTGAGCCCGAACCACCGAAACCTGACCAAGGGCAACTTCAGCGACCGTATGCAACTTCTCCAGTTGCGACTGGAGCATGGCAATCGGTCGGGTTCCCTCCAGGGTCAGGGTGATATTGAGGTGCTCCCCGGCGGACTCCACCGCCATTGTTGCAATCCGGAAACCGCGAATACGGACCACCTGGCAAAGGCGCTCCAGGCCAGCCGCTTCCTGCGACATGCGGCAACTGATTTTATAGCTCGGTGTTGAGGACTGGCTTTGCGGTTTCATGCAACGTGTTCCTTTTTGTTGTTGGTGCGTCGGGTTTCGTCGATCATTTCGCGGTTGCTGGCGCCGGGTTTGACGATGGGCCAGACGTTATCGTCACGGCTGATGGCCACATGCAGCAGCATCGGGCCGTTGTAGGCCAGGATGGTTTCGATGCCACGGCGGATCTGGTCAGTACGGCTGATGTGTAATGCCGGGATGTCGAAGGCACGGGCCATGGCGACGAAGTCCGGGTTGTCGTCCAGGTTGATCTGGCTTTCACGATTGCCGTAGAACAGTTCCTGTTGCTGGCGCACCATGCCCAGGCACTGGTTGTCCATGACGATCAGTTTTACAGGCAGGTTATAGCGGCGGATGGTGGCCAGTTCCTGGGCGTTCATCATGAACGAGCCATCGCCCGTCACGTTGATCACCGTACTATTGCGGTCGGCAAACTGGGCACCGATGGCAGCGGGCAGGCCAAAGCCCATGGTGCCCAGGCCGCCACTGGTGAGGTGGTGGCGAGGGTGGTCAAAGTCGTAGTGCTGGGCTACCCACATCTGGTGCTGGCCGACGTCACAGGCGATAACGGTATCATCCGGGGCAATTCGGGAGAGCTGGCGAACAAAGGCCGGGCCGGTGATCGGCGCCAAGGGTTCTTCGTTGTCGGCGGCATGGAAGCCGCCGGTGGTGTACCAGGTTTGGCACTGTTTCTGCCAGTCGCCAATGTCCAGCGGCTTGTCCTGTAAGGCGTTGGTCAGTGTTTCGAGAATGTCATTCAGGTCCCCCCGAATAGCCAGCTCGGTCGGGCGCAGTTTGTTGATCTCGGCGGCGTCGGCGTCAATGTGAATCATCTTTGCATTGGGGGCGAAGCCATCCAGGCTGCCGGTGGCGCGGTCATCCAGGCGGGCACCGATAACCAGCAACAGGTCGCATTCATCCACGGCTTTATTGGCCGCCCGGGAGCCGTGCATGCCCAGCATGCCCAGGTTGTAAGGGTTGTGTTTTCCCGGGTTGCCGATACCTTTGAGCGTTACCACCGCTGGCAGAGCGGCGGATTCAGCAAACGTGCGAAAGCGATCTTCAGCGTGTGCCAGGCTGATGCCACCACCGCTGTAGAGTATGGGTTTGCGGGCCGCCCGCAGCATCGTGAGCGCTTCGGCCAGATCCGGGAAGCTGATCTCCCGTGGCTCGGACCGGGGGAAGGGAGCATCGCTGACATCAGCCAGCAGCAGGTCCTTGGGTATATCAATCCACACCGGCCCCGGCCGCCCACTTTGAGCCAGTTCCATCGCCTCTTCCATGATCGCGGGCAGGCTGTCTGCGTCGTCAACCAGATAGCTGTGTTTAACGATGCCCAGCGTCATGCCCAATACGTCGGTTTCCTGGAAGGCGTCGGTACCGATCAATCCCGAGGGCACCTGGCCGGTGATGACCAGCATGGGGATGGAGTCCCGGTGAGCGTTGGCAACGCCGGTGATCAGGTTGGTGGCGCCGGGGCCTGAGGTGGCAATACATACGCCGAGCTTACCGCTTGCGCGGGCGTAGCCGTCGGCGGCCAGGGCGCAGGCCTGCTCGTGGCGGCACAGCACGTGTTCCACACCGACATCGTCCACCAGCGCATCGTATAGCGGCATGATGCAGCCGCCCGGATACCCGAAAACCGTGCTGATACTGTGGCGGTGGAACGCGTCAAGAATGTGCTGTGCGCCGTTCATGGTTGTTATTCCTTTTTCCTGATGCAAAAAAAAGCCCCCGGGACCTTTCGGTGCCGGGGGCTTTCGTGTGTTTGTCGAGTCTGTTTCTATCTCACCCGCTTGTCCACGCAGAAGCCCCCGGACGGTACCACGACCACCAGGACTAGCTTCACAAGGACAACCACTGCGTTGAGATTCATAAAATCAGTATCTGCTCTGAATCTGAGAGAAGTTTATGTGTAGAATCTACCCCACGAAAACAACCGGATGCAACCGTTTTCTGACAGTTTCTAAAACGACTGCCTGGACTGTAAACCGACATCACCCGAATTTAACTGCGAGCGATCAATGACCAAAGCAAAACTGGGATCTATCGGATTGTCCTTTCTGGTACTGGCTTTATTGGTGGTATGGATGGCAACCGGTGACGTCAAGGAAGCGCGGGACCAGGCGCCAGAGGACACACCTGAGGAGTCGGTCAGCGCGCCCTCCGTTCAGGTGGATGTGTTGCGTACAAGGCTTTACGAGCCCGGGTTAATGCTGCAGGGGCAGTTGGAGCCCTGGCGAACCGTGTCAGTTGGCGCTCGGGTAGCCGGCACGGTAGAAGAGCTGATGGTGGAGCAGGGTGACCAGGTTGAGGCGGGGGATGTCCTGCTTCGACTCTCCGAGGATGGGCGACGTACCTCGGTAGAACAATGGCAGTCCCGCATTCGCAAATTGGAAGCCGATTTATCGGCTGCCCAGAAGCTCCGATCCCGGAATCTCACCTCCGAATCCGAAGTGTTGACCCTGCAAAGTGATCTGTCTGCGGCAAGAGCTGAGCTCACTCAGGCACGTCTTGCTGTTGACAACCTGGAGCCACGAGCGCCTTTTGATGGAACGGTGAATCGACGGGATGTCGACCTTGGTGATCTGGTCCAGGTCGGGTCCCCACTATTGGAGCTGGTGCGCGTTGATCGGCTGAAAGCGACGGGGCAAATCCCGCAGCAGTCAGTGAGCGCCGTCGAAGAAGGGCAGGCCGTAACCATTCGCACGTTGGATGGCGACAGCCTGGAAGGCGTGGTGAATTTCGTGGCCAGTGCCGCAGACCCGGACACCCGTAGTTTCCCGGTGGAGGTGTCCATAGACAACCCGGAACGTAAGCGGGTTGCCGGCGGTAGTGCCACGCTGCGCATTGCGCTGCCGGAAGTGGAGGCGATGTTCATTTCGCCGGCCTATCTCAGTCTTGGGGATGATGGCCGGCCTGGTGTTCGCTATGTGGGCGACAATAACGAAGTGGTGTTTACCACGGTCAAACTCCTGAACGTCACCACGGATGGCGCCTGGGTCACTGGCCTGCCGGATGAAATCCGGTTGATTACCCGGGGCGCGGGTTTTGTATCCATCGGGCAGCAGGTACGCCCGGTTGATCGTGATTCGGACCGGGGCTAACCGATATGCGAACCTTGATTTTCGCCGCTCTCGACCGCAGCCGGACCACACTGCTGACACTGGCTTTCCTGATCCTGGGTGGTGTTGCGGCTTTTCAGACCATCCCCAAAGAAGCGAACCCGGACATCACCATTCCCATGATCTATGTGTCAATGACACTGGAGGGAATCAGCCCGGAAGACGGTGAGCGCTTGCTTATCCGGCCAATGGAGCAGGAATTGCGTTCCCTCGAGGGCGTCAAGGAAATGCGTGGTACGGCTTCCGAGGGCCACGCCTCGGTGATGCTGGAATTCGACGCCGGGTTTGATCCGGACATCGCGCTTCAGGATGTGAGGGAAAAGGTTGATACCGCCCGCAGCAAGCTGCCTCAGGAAGCTGACGAACCAAGGGTCAATGAAATTAACGTGGCGCTGTTTCCGGTCATGTCGGTTGGCCTCTCCGGGCCTCTTTCCGAACGCGAGCTGGTCACTATTGCCCGGCGTTTGCAGGACGCCATCGAAGGCATCCCGGAAGTGCTGGAAGTAGACATTGGCGGTGACCGGGAAGACCTGCTCGAAATCGTGGTTGATCCTCAGGTGCTCGAAAGCTATGGCGTCGACTTTGATCAATTAGCAACTCTGGTTACCCGCAACAATCAGTTGGTGGCTGCAGGCAGCCTGGATACCGGAGCGGGTCGTATGACGATGAAGGTACCGGGCGTTATTGAATCCGTTGAAGATGTCATGGCCATGCCGGTCAAAGTAGGTGGTGACACCGTTGTGACCTTTGGCGACGTGGCTATGCTTCAGCGAACCTTCAAAGACCCGGGAGGGTTCGCCAGGATCAATGGTGAGCCGGCGCTGGTGCTGGAAATCTCCAAGAGGACCGGTTCCAATATCATCGAAACCGTGGAAAAGGTGAAGGCGCTGATTGAAAGTGCTGGGCCGCAACTGCCTGACGAGCTGGAAGTTCGCTACATCATGGACCAGTCTGGTGAAGTCCGCGATATCCTGAGTGACCTGCTCAACAATGTGCTGACCGCCATAGTACTGGTGATCGTCCTGATCATTGCCGCCATGGGTCCCCGTTCTGCCCTGTTGGTGGGACTCACTATTCCCGGTGCGTTCCTGACCGGTATCCTGGTGATCTGGGGCATGGGCTTTACCCTGAACATTGTGGTTCTGTTCAGTCTCATACTGGTGGCAGGCATGTTGGTGGACGGGGCCATCGTGGTGTCGGAGCTTGCCGACAGGAACCTCTCTGAAGGCCAGAGCGTGAAGTCTGCATGGGGCGAGGCTGCCAGCCGCATGGCCTGGCCCATCATCGCGTCAACCGCCACCACACTGGCGGTTTTCATCCCCCTGTTGTTCTGGCCGGGCGTGGTCGGCCAGTTCATGAGTTTTTTACCGACCACCGTCATCATCTGCCTGATCGCCTCATTAGCCATGGCTCTCGTGTTTTTGCCGGTCCTTGGTAGTATCAGCGGCGGAAAACGCCGTCCCCAGGCAGCAATCCGTGGCCGTATGACGGACATCTATCGTGGCGTTCTCGGGCGATTGTTGGCAAAGCCCGGTTTTACACTTCTTGGCGTGCTTGGCGTCGTTGTGGTCATCTATGCGGCTTATGGCAAGTTCAACCATGGTGTTGAATTTTTCCCGAGCGTGGAGCCGGATTCAGCGCAGGTACATGTCAGGGCCAGAGGCGATCTGTCTGTGCAGGAGCGCGATGCCATCGTTCGGCAGGTCGAGCAGCGTTTACAGGGAATGCCGGAGGTGAAAGCCCTCTATGCTCGCTCAATGGTCAGTCCCGGAAATCAGATGGCGCCAGACGTCATCGGTGTGCTGCAGTTCCAGTTCACGGACTGGTTTGAGCGACGGCCAGCGACACAGATACTGGAAGATTTCCGTTCACTCACTGCGGACATTCCCGGCATTGAACTGGAGTTTCGCAAGCAAGAGGGTGGTCCTGCGGATGGCAAGCCCATTGAGCTTATGGTCAGCAGTATGGACAGCGACCAACTGGAACGATATGTCGCTCTTGTCCGGGAACGAATGTCTGGCATCGATGGCTTTGTGGATGTCGAAGACGACCGCAGCCTTCCGGGCATCGAATGGCGCCTGAACGTCGACCGCTCAGCCGCCGCCCGATTTGGCTCAGACGTGCTCAGTGTGGGCAGTGCGGTGCGACTGATTACTAACGGCCTGGTGCTCGCCACCTATCGCCCTGAGGATGTGCGCGACGAAGTCGATATCGCCGTGAGAGTGCCTAATAACTGGCGGGAGCTGGATCAGTTCCAGCGCCAGACGATTAACACCAGCCGCGGGCAGGTACCGCTCTCGGAGTTTGTTGAGTTGGCTCCCGGTGACAAGATTGGCAGCATTACCCGCGTGGACGGACAGCGCACCATTACGATCAAGTCCGAGATAGAGCCGGGTCGCCGTGCGGACGAACTGCTGATGGAGTTGCAGCAGCAAATGCCGGAAACGCCCGAGGGTGTTTCCGTCCGATTTGCCGGCGAGAATGAGGACCAGGAACAAGCCTCGAATTTCCTGGCATCGGCGTTTCTGGTCGCGATTGCCCTGATGCTGTTGATCCTGGTGACCCAGTTCAATTCGCTCTATCAGACCATGCTCATTCTATCGGCCATTGTGCTTTCCACAGCGGGCGTATTGCTTGGCCTGCTGCTTAACGGGCAGTCGTTCGGAATCGTAATGGTGGGCATGGGCATCATTGCCCTGGCGGGCATTGTGGTGAACAACAACATCATTCTGATCGACACCTACAACCAGATGCGAAAAAGCGGTATGGCGGCATTCGAGGCCGCATTGGAGACCGGATGCCTGCGCCTGCGACCGGTATTGCTGACGGCCATCACCACGATACTCGGGCTGATGCCAATGGTGCTCGGGGTAAATGTGGATCTCCTGACCCCGTCTTTGGGCATCGGTGCTCCGTCCACGCAGTGGTGGACCCAGCTATCCAGTGCTATTGCCGGCGGGTTGGCGTTTGCAACGGTGCTCACGCTGTTGCTGACCCCGGCGCTGCTGGTACTGGGGGACAAAGTGGGACGGAAAATCAAACCGGCTGTTACGGACTCCTCCAGCAATGCATGACCTTTCGCCTTGATCGTCAGGATTGCGGGAAAAACTCGTCCATGAGCGTGTTGAATGGCAGAGGCCTGCTGTATCGATAACCCTGCAGGTAATCACAGCCCCGCTGGAAAAGCCATTGTTCATGGGCTTCGGTTTCGACGCCCTCGGCGACGACCGAGAGCCCAAGCCCTCGAGCCAGGCCAATGATCGAGAGGGTAATGGCGCAGTCGTCCTCGTCGTCTGGCAGTTGGCTGATGAAGGAACGGTCAATCTTGATCCGCGAGAAGGGCAGACTCTTGAGGCGGGACAGTGAAGAATAGCCGGTTCCGAAGTCGTCTATGGACAGGCTTGCACCATCGGCCACCAGCTCTTCCAGGATACTGTTCAGTGAATTGAAATCCCCTTGAATGGAATCCTCGGTTACCTCGAAATGCAACGCGCTGGCCGGCACGCCATATTCATGGCAGGTTTCCCTGATCAGGCTGGGCAGTTCCGGTATCGATACCTGCTCGGCCGCCAGGTTGACGGAAATCTCTGGCAGCGTAATGCCCTGGTTGTGGGCCTGTTGCCAGTGTTCGCACACGCGGCGAAGCACGCACTCCCCCAACGCATACATCAGGCCACCGCTTCTGGCTATCCCCAGAAATTCAATGGGTGACAGCCAACCCCGTTGCGGGTGTTGCCAGCGTACCAGGGCTTCCAGCGACTCCAGTTTCATCCCGGCGGCGCTCATGATGGGTTGATAGAACACTTCCAGGGTGTGGTTGCTGATGGCGGCCCGCAACTCGTTTTCCAGAACGAATCGCGAACGGGCCGTTACCTGAATGCTCGAATCAAAGAAGCACGCCTGGTCCCGGCCCCGCTGCTTGGCGTTGTACATGGCGGCTTCGGCGCCACGCAACAGCTCTTCGGTGGTTTGACAGTCTCCGGGCAAGTGGCAGATGCCCAGGCTTGCGCCAACGGTGATGGAGTGGCCAGTGAGGCGGATGGGCCTGTTGATTTCCTGCCTTATACGCGAGGCGGTCAGTTCCAGAGAGTCCCGCATGGTGTGGTTGCGCACCATGAGGGCGTACTCATCGCCTCCAATCCTGGCCAGTAGATCCTTGCCTGGAACAGAGAGCTTTTTCAGGCGGCGGCCGACTTCGGCAATAACGTTGTCACCCACCTGAGGCCCAAGCCCATCGTTGATGGATTTCAGGCGGTCCACGTCAATCCATATCAGCGCCAGGCTACCAAGCCCTCGTCGTTCTATTTTGTCGGCGAGGTGGCCGATACGGTCTCGCAGGGATTCGATGTTTGATAGCCCGGTCAGTGAGTCGTAACGGGTAACGTATTCAAGTGCGCGTTGTGAGTGGAGCCAGGCTTCGTGGGTATTGATCAGGCTGATGGTATCGGCAATAGCGATAACGAAGGATATTTCCGGCAGGGTCCAGTCCCGTTGATGGGTTGATTCGAGGCAAATGACGCCACTGAGCCGGGCACCATCAAATACCGGTGCATCAAGCATCGATAGGATGTTCAAGGGTATAAGGTAGCCCGGCGCGAATGCCCGGGTGCGGGGATCGTTCTGGGCGTCCCGGACAGACAGCACGCGTTCGGTTTCCAGGGCCGAGAAGTACTCCGGGTTGCCGGACTGGTACAGGCTGGATTTGTCACCGGTGGCAGCGTCCGTAGTATGAAGCCACTCGGACTCAATGCGGTCACGCTCCTCCGGAAACTGCCAGACACTGACCCGGTCAACGTTGAGCAGCCTCGCGCAGAGCGCCGTCAGGTCTGCGAGTTTTTGCGGGCGCTTCTTGTCGATAAACGCCGGACTGTGGCTGAGTTCCGTCAGTGCCTTGTGAAAGGTCACGAAGGTGTCCGTATCGTGCATAGTCTCTGGCTGTCAGTTTCGAGGACGATAGTAGGTGTACGACAAGGAGCGGCGTTTGGTCGCTTTGCGCCAGCATTTTTCATTTTTCGACTTTCTCATACTGGCACCCGGCCCCGATACTGTCCACTTTGAAGTCATAAGAGTGGGACATGGGTCTTCACCAGCGTTCGGAAGTACCGCAGTTAGTTAGGCTTTATTGTCTGATTGAGTCATTTTAAAGGCGCCTGCGGCGAAATGCCGGTTTCTGGTTTATGCTGGTAGCGAAAAAACAACAAATTTATTGTCTCTCTTGAACTGGGAATATCTTTGCAAAAGGGTCTGACGCAGATTCTGTTCGCCATTATGCTGTTTGCGCTGCCTGCTCTGGTTTCAGCGGAGCCGGCGGTTTGGGACAGTTATGCCAAGCGGTTGGAGCTTCTCAGGTATGTGGAGTATTGGCAGGAACCCGCCGGCGCCGTTCCCCTGGATTCCGTGAGACAGCTTCCCGAAAGGGAGTGGCAGTCAAACGGAAAAGACAGCGTTAGCCTGGGATACGGTGATGAGGTTTACTGGTTCCGGGTAAATGTTCGCAACCCAGGGGCCGCCACGGCTCCCCTGTTCCTGGAAATCGGGTATCCGGTGTTGGACCATATCGAGGTCTATCTGCTCGAAGATGGCGAGCTTGTAAAACGACAGTTATTGGGTGATAAGCAGCCGTTCTACCAGCGCCCAATCTACCACCGCAATTTTCTTGTCCCGCTCTCCCTTTCACGTGACGACGAGCTCTCCATCTATCTTCGAGTGGACACCACCAGTTCCATGCAGGTGCCCCTGACCCTTTGGGATCAGGATGCTTTCTACGTGGCCGAGCAGGCCCGCAGCCTGTTCGAGGGCATTTACTACGGCATTGTGCTGGTGATGATCCTCTACAACTTGTTTGTGTATATGGCGGTTGGCGAGCGGAGCTTCCTGCATTATGTGGGGTACATTTCGGCCATGCCCCTGTTCCTGGCGAGCCTGCATGGCGTTGCTTTCCAGTATCTCTGGCCGGAGGCTACCTGGTGGAATGACCAGGCGATCACCGTGTTCCTCAATCTGGTCGTGCTGTTTGGCGGCACCTTTAGCCTTCACTTTCTCAATGTGACGTCAGCCAACCACCCGTTTCTCAACAGACTGACGGTGGGGATTGTCGTTATGGCTGGTGTGATGGCAACGGCGGGATTGCTGGTTCCGTATCGACTCTTGATCCTGCCGACCATTCTGCTTGCTTTCCTGGGCTGCACGACCATGCTGGTGCTCAGCATTGTGCGCTGGCTGAAAAAGGACCCCGCAGCGAGGTACTACGCGTTGGCCTGGGTGTTTATGCTTTTCGGAGGGATTGTCCTGGCGCTGAGCAAGTTCACCGTGTTGCCACGCAACCTGCTGACGGAGAACGCAACCCAGGTGGGCTCCGCCATGGGCGTCATTCTGTTATCGATGGCGCTGGCAGACCGGCTCAACAGGGAAAAGAAGCGTGCTTTCGAGGCCCAGCAGCGCCTGTTGCTTGAAGAACGCAAAGCCAGGATGGCTCAGGAAAAGTCCCTTCGTATTCAACAGGAAGCCAATACGTTACTTGAACAGAGAGTACAGGAGCGCACCCGGGACCTCGAGTCGCTCAACGATCAGTTGCGCGAACTCAGTGCCACCGACGCGCTCACCGGGCTCAAGAACCGTGGTCACTTTGACCGTACCTTCAGCTCGGCGGTGGTGAAGGCGTATCGATTTAGTCAGCCATTGTCACTGCTGCTTCTGGATATCGATCATTTCAAGAAGTTCAACGACACACATGGTCATCTGGTCGGCGACGATTGCCTGCAGATGGTGGCCAACTGTATCCGCGACTATGTCACGCGCCCACAGGATTTGGCTGCCCGCTACGGCGGCGAAGAGTTTGTGGTTCTGTTGCCGGATACCCCGAAAGAGGGGGCGCTGAGAGTGGCCGAGAAAATCCGGAGCCGGATTGAGGAAACCGGGTTCCGGGTGTCGGATGAAGTCTTGCACCTGACGGTGAGTATTGGTTTGTGTGCCGTCTGTCCCAGCCAGGCGGATGCCACCAAAGACATCTTCAGTTGGGCCGATGGGGCCCTCTACGAGGCCAAGGGGCGTGGGCGGAATCAGGTCGTCGTCTGCGAGCCCCCCTCCGTTCAGGGAGCGGAACCTGTCATGACCTGATGGGCTGGCTGTCTATCCTGGGCCAGTTCATCGTCTCCTCCAGCAAAAACGCCAGTTCCAGCAGTGTCTGCTCACCCCCGTGCTTACCCATCAGCTGAATAGAAACCGGCAGACCCTGCTCAGTGAGGCTGGCTGGCAGCGAAATGGCGGGTGCGCCGGTGGCGTTGGCCAGTGGCGTAAAGCTGACGTATTGGGTCAGGCGGTCGAACAGGGTATCAAAGTCGACCGTGGGGCTCAGGTAGCCGATTTCGGGCGTGGTGTGACCCAGTACCGGAGTGAGAATGGCATCGTAACTGGCCATGGTGCGAGCGTAGTCCTGATACGACCGGTGCAGGCGCCAGAGTGCCGCCGGGAATTTGTAGAACTGCCTCCGGAAGGCTTTGTCCAGCCCAAGGGTTAGCCCGTCCAGCTGTGACTTGTCAAAACTAGGGTGAATCAACCGCTTGCCATTTGCGCGCACACCAAAGGCCAGCATTCCCCAATAGAGCGCAAAATCATCAGGGAAAGATGAGGCAACGGGAACTCCTACCGGTTCCACCTTGTGGCCAAGCTTTTCGAGTAGTTGTGCTGTATTTTCAACGGCTGCGCGGGTCTGACTGTCGGTGGCGTGACCGTTGATGGAGTCGGTCACCAGGCCAATACGGAGTGAGCGTGTGGCGGGGCGCTCTACCTTTCCTATGGCCGGGAGTTTCGGGTTTCGGAAAAAGCGTTCCGCTCCGTGATAGAAGTTGGCGGTATCCCTGACCGTGCGCGTTACCACACCATCACTGACGATATTGATGGGGAGTGTTTTAGCCGCATCGTTGTCGATCAGCCGTCCCCGGGTTGGTTTCAACCCCACCAGCCCACAACAGGCGGCTGGAATGCGGATGGAGCCACCGCCATCGTTGGCGTGTGCGATGGGGATGACACCTGCGGCAACCAGCGCCGCGGAACCTCCTGATGAAGCACCGGTGGAATATTGAAGGTGCCAGGGGTTGCGGCTTGGGGTGTCATGGGCGGGTTCGGTGGTTGCATTGAAGCCGAACTCAGGCAGGGTGCTTTTGCCAAAACACACCAGGCCCTGGGCCAGCAACTGACGGGCGAAAGGGCTGGTTTCGTCGGCCGGGTGGGAATGGATGGCCGCAGTGCCATGGGAGGTGGGGAATCCCTTCACCTCGGTGTTGTCTTTGATCACCGTGGGAACGCCCGCAAAGATGCCAGGCACCGTTTTTGCAGCCGGAGTTTTATTTGCGATCATGCCGGCACCGTCGTCCGGAATGGGGGTAACCAGGCCATGGATAAAGGGTTCGGCTATTCGCGCCCGGGCCAGGGTAGCCTGGAGGACTTCGCCGGCTGATACGTCGCCGTTGTGAATCAGTTCGGCCAGCCCGGTGGCGTCGTGCCGGCCCAGCAGATCGTCACTGAACGTGTGCATTGATTGCGGGTGGGGTTGCAACGGATGTTGGGCGGTCAAAGCAGATACTCCGTGTTGTTTTCGGGACTGTATCCACTGTATATAAAACCTAAACGTGACGATATGTCATATCAGGAAATTGCATCGCGGCGCACGACAAGTAGAGGGGATGTAAGTAAAGGCCCTCGCCGGGCCTTTCGTTAGTTGCGGGCGTCCTTTATTACGTCGTAGGCGTGGCTGATCTCACGGGTGCGCTCTTCTGCCATTTCCCGCATGCTTTCCGGCAGGCCGCGCCCAGCCAGTTTGTCCGGATGATTCTCGCTCATCAGTTTGCGGTAGGCTTTCTTGATCTCGGCGTCGCTGGCGGAGGGCGACACCCCGAGAACCTTATAGGCATCGTCGATCTGGCTGGCGGACGATGGTTGGCCAGACGCACCTGCCTGGCCGGCGTGGGCTCCCCTCAACATGGCTTCCAACTGGTCTACCTGGGCCTCGGGCAGTCCCAGCCCCCGGGCAATACGCACCAGCATCTCATGTTCGGCCGGGTGGACCACACCATCGGCGGCAACGGCAGACACCTGTACCTGAAGGAACATCTGCAGTAATGCGGGCTGGCGGCCACTCACCCGCAGGAAGTGTTGCAGTTCCGCATCCAGGTCGAAGTCATTGGCCTTGCCACGGTTGAAGGCAGCCTTGGCGCGCTCCCGGTGTTCGCCGGAGAGACGAAACCGGTCGAACAGGCGTTCCGCCACCTGGATCTCATCGCGAGTGACAACGCCATCGGCTTTGCACAGGGCGCCCATCACCGCAAACACGGATTCCAGGAAGTCCGTCTGCACATTGCGCAGTTTTTGCCACAGACGGCTCTTGATGTATCGGGTCAACAGTACGCCTGCCACAGCGCCAATCAGAAGGCCGGGAAAACGGCCAAATAAGTAGCCGATCAAACCGCCGATAAACAGGCCGAACATGTCAGTGTCCTTTTCAAGTGTTTAAAACTGCGCAAAGTATACGGGTTTCGGCGAAGAATTCGAAAACAACCCGTCGCGATGGAGGAATGTTCATGTCAGAAAGCGTTCTTCATTCACGGTATCAATTTGCTCCGGGCGCAGGTGTTGCTCCGCGTATCGACGATATACACCGGAACGAACAAACAACTCGAACACTGCTCGGTCAATGTGCTCCTCATCCACCATTCTCTGCATGATGGTCAGGGATTCGGTCAGCGTCTTGCCCTCCTTGTAGGGGCGGTCCACGGCGGTCAGCGCCTCGAAAATATCCGCCACCGCCATGATCCGCTCGGGAATGCCCATGTCATCTGCTTTCAGCCGGCAGGGGTAACCCTGTCCATCCATTCGTTCATGGTGGGTGCCTGCCAGGTGGGGCACGTTCGCAAGCCTGTCAGGCAGGGGCAGGGCGTCCAGCATGCAGATGGTCTGTACGATGTGGTCGTTGATCCGGAAGCGTTCCTCGGGGGTCAGGGTTCCTTTTGCCACGGTCAGGTTGTGGAGCTCACCCTGATTAACGGCATGTTCCGGAAGTGTCATGTCGAATCCCCACCGGTTCCGTGGGTCGTCTTTGGTGACGGGCGGTTTGTGCGCACCCCAGGGACGAAGGTGGCCGGGCTTGTCCGCCAGCAGGGACTCGGTAGCCGGTGGCGTCTGCTCCGGCGTGCCAGTCAAAACCTGCTTTTCGTCGCCGGACAATCCCAGCCTGTCACTGAAATGACGCACCCAGGTGCGTTGGCCGATCTGCCGGATGTGCTCTATGTTGTCCTCCGACATGAATTCGCCACCAGTGTTGGCGTTGGCGACTGCGCGAAAGGCTTCCTGCAGCTCTTCCTGTTCCCGATCCCGGTCGGTTTCCGCCTGCTGAGAACTCTCGCCAGCCAGTTGCCTTTTCAGGCACCGGATCTCCGCATCCCGATGCAGAACTTCAAAGCGGGTGCGAATCTCATGGATGCGGTTGTAGATCGTTTCCAGTTTGACGGCCTTGTCCACCACATGCTCGGGGCTGGTGATCTTTCCACAGTCGTGAAGCCACGCTGCCAGGTGGAACTCGTAGCGCTCGTCGTCGTTCATGGTGAAGTTGGCAAAGGGTTCTGCGGGGCTCTGGATAGCTTCATCGACCATCATCTGGGCGAGTTTTGGTACGCGGTCGCAGTGGCCACCCGTATACGGTGACTTGGCATCAATGGCGTTGGCAACAAGGCGAATGATGCCCTCAAGCAACGCCTGCTGGCTTTCAATCAGTTCACGGGTTTCGATCGCAACGGCGGCGGAGCCGGCGATCTCATCGACGAATACGATCAGGTCGTCGCTAAGGTGGGTGTGCTCACCATGCTCCATTTCGATAACGAGGGCCCCAATCAACTGTTTGCGCCGGTTTCTGAGAATGGCGAATACCGGATGGCCGGAAAGGGCGTTACGGAGCGCCCTTATCACGTCGTTGTCGTCGTCCTTGGCGTTGACGCCGGTGATGGTCTCCGGCGGGTGTATGTCGCGGTCCACGGAAAGCCTGAGTTCGCTGCTTTGGCGGCTCATCAGGTAGATAGCACCCCGGGTCTGCCCGAGGATGTGAACGATCTGTTCGAGGATATCCTGCAAAAGGCTATCCAGATCCTGACCCCGATTGAGTGCGGTCGCAATGCTTTGGAAGCTGCGGATCGTACTGGCCATATCGTCCAGGGCGACGCTGAGTTGACGCGCTTCGCGAATATGGGAATCAACGGAAACGGACGTGTCGAAACGAAAACGGGAGAGTGCCCCCACCCGGCGTGTCAGCAATTCCAGTGGCCTACCCACACGACGGCCCAGGAACCAGCCGATGACCAGCAACAGAAGTGCGATAGCACTCGCCAGGATAGTCTGACGGGTCAAAGCTGCCCAAACATCAGCCAATAGTTCGTCGGCGGGAATGGCCACGGCGATTTTCAGGTTCTCCTGGTCCAGGGACTCAAGGGGCTCGGTCATGCCGTACCAGTCCCGGTTTTCAGTGGTAAAGCGGTTTACCAATTCACTCGTGGCTTGCATGCCATCGCGTTCCAGGACGGCGTTGATGGCTCCGTCATTCAGCCCCTGTGGCTTTGTTGTGTTGGATGTTGTTCCGCTGTTGGTGGTATCAGGCCCTGTGTAGGCCAGGGGGGAACCCTCGGCATTGACGATGGCAATCCGGGTGCCGGGCGTCTGCCGCAGTTCGGCCAGCTGCGTACCCAGGTCGGTAACAGTTACATCGATGCCAAACACGGTATTGTTGTCCATGCCCTTCGCAGTGGCTTGCCGTCGGGAAAGCGTCAAACCGGTTTCACCCGTGGTAAAGAAAACATAGGGCGCGGTCAGTTCCGTCGTACCGGAGGCATCAGCGAGCTCGTACCAGCCACGATCTCTGGGATCAAAGCGGTAGTCGGAAGGCGTGCGACGTTCCAGAAGGGTGCGGCTGGCATCGTAGAAGTGCCACATGGGTTGCGGCCTTCCATCCTCGGCCCTGGTGATGGACTGGAGCAGGTACTGCGCATTGGTGGGGGCGTCAGGAAACTGCATGGCGCCAGAGCTACGTATCTTGCGTAGCAGGAAAAAATCGCCGTTGTCATACCCAGCGTAAACGGCACTGACGATGTCGCTGCTATCGAGAATGTTGGCGACAACCGGCATCCGGACCAGGCGTTGTTGCAATGTATCAGCGACGGCCAAAGGGTCATGGCTGAGGACCGCGAGGGCGGTTGACGGCGGGCCTGTGATGGCGCGGATACGGTCATCCACACTGACGGCAAGCTGGCGGGCCGTGGCGCTGGCGGCAGTTATCTTGGCGCTTTCCATGCCGCGAAAGCTTTGCCCGACCAGTACAATGGTGAGTGCCAGCATGCCGAGGGTGATTGTAGAGGCAATCAGAAAGGCAAGCGATACCTGTGCGGACTGGCGGTTCCGACGCATGGTTCATCCTTAAACGGTGGTCTGGCGTAGCGAGGCGCAGGGGACTGCACTGCCCTAAGGGTAGACGTTAAACTCCCGGTTTTCCTGATCATACGGTGAACGCGTAATGACCATGGACTTGTTCGAGTCATCTTCATCAGAGCCCTGGGTCGAGCCGCTCTGCGACGGGGCAGTTGTTCTTCGCCGTTTTGCCCGGGCCGACGCCAGCCGATTGCTGGAGGCGATTTCAGTCGTGGCGGAACAGGCCCAGTTTCGGCAAATGCAGACACCCGGTGGCCACACCATGTCGGTGGCGATGACTTGTTGCGGAGACTGGGGCTGGGTGACCGATGCGGGCGGTTATCGGTATCAGCAAACCGACCCGCTTTCGGGGGAACCCTGGCCGTTGATGCCGGCCGTGTTTCGGTCCCTGGCGGCAAAGGCAGCAAGCGCGGGGGGCTACTCGGGGTTTGAGCCGGACGCCTGCCTGGTGAACCGCTATGCACCTGGCGCCAAAATGGGGCTTCATCAGGACAAAGACGAGGACGACTTCGATCAGCCGATCGTTTCTGTGTCCCTGGGCACGCCGGCAATGTTCCAGTTCGGAGGCGCCCGGCGCAGTGACCGGCCGCAGCGAGTGCCCCTTGAGCATGGTGATGTTGTGGTCTGGGGCGGCCCGGCGCGGCTCCGCTACCATGGCGTGTTAACGCTCAAGCAGGCACTGCATTCGCTGACGGGCGCCTGCCGTTACAACCTGACGTTTCGCCGTGCGCGGTAATGGTGGGTGATGGCACCCTCAAGCGTGGTGGTCAAACGCTGTAGCAACTCCCCGCTGTGTCGCCAGAAGTGCCAATAGAGGGGCACTTTCAGCTCATGACCCGGTGCAAGGTTGACCAGGCCCCCATTGTCCAGCCAATGACTGGCCTGGATTTGCGGAATCATGCCGTAGCCCATGCCGGCCCTGGCAAGCTGGACGAAACCTTCGGAGGAGGGGCACAAATGGTAGGGGAAACGGCCGTGGTAGCCACAGCCGGCCATGAATCGGTGCTGTAGCTGGTCGTTGGGGCCAAATACAATAGCCGGAGAGGTGGCGAAAGCTTCTGGTGTGATGCCATCCGGAAAAAACTGGCGAACATACTGTGGGGTCGCCAGCGGCATGTAGGTCATTTCCCCCAGTGCCACGCAACGCCCGCCAGCAATGGGCTGGCTGCTGCTGCACAGACAGGCGGCCACATCGCCATCGCGCATTCGCTTCAGGCCTACGTCCTGGTCCTCAATAACCAGATCGAGCAATAAACCCTCCCGGCTGCAGAACTCCCCAACCACAGCGGCCCACCAGGTGGCCAGGCTGTCGGCGTTGATAGCGATACGCAGGCGGGTGGTGTCCTCGGCAAGGGCGGGTATGGTTTTGCGCAGGTCCCTTTCCAGAAGCTGTACCTGCTGGAAGTGGTTCAGCAGCTTGTTCCCGGCCGGCGTTGCCTGCAGTTCCGGGTGCCGGACCAGAACCGGCTGGCCCAGGCGTACTTCAAGTGACTTGATGCGTTGTGATACGGCGGATTGCGTGAGCCCGAGTATCTCCCCGGCACGCTCAAACCCACCGTTCTCGATCACCGCGGCAAGTGCCTGCAGAAGCTTGTAATCCAACATAAGAAATATTCATGGGATATAAGGTTTATGATTTTTAAGTATAGCCCTTACCCCTTAAGCTTCCAGCAAATTCGGAGGGAAATATGCTGACAAGTTATCTGACAGGGCTGCTGGTGTGCGGCGGCATCATCATTGCGATTGGCGCTCAGAACGCCTACATCCTGGGGCAGGCGATTCGCCGGGAACATCATTGGTATTGCGCTGGCATTTGCATGACGGCGGATATCTTGCTGTTCACGGCAGGCATGTTCGGCGTTAACGCCGCGTTGATGGCCGTGCCTGAAGCGCTGGACGTGATGCGCTGGTTGGGTGTGGCGTTCCTCAGCTGGCTGGCGTTGCTGGCCTTCGCTCGTGCTGCGAAAGGACGTGATGCCCTGGATGCCAGGAAAGCGGATGTTTCGAGCCTGCGGACCGTAGTGTTGACCACCCTGGCGGTAACGCTACTGAATCCCCAGGTGTATCTGGATACCTTGTTGCTGATCCCTGCCATCGGCGCGCAACAGGCCAGCCCGCTGGTGTTTGTGGCCGGCGCCAGCAGTGCGTCTGTCATGTGGTTCTGCCTGCTGGCGTTCGGCGGGGCGGCGCTTTCCCCCTGGTTGTCGAGCCCCATGTCCTGGCGGTTCATTGATGGCGCTATTGGTTCCATGATGGCGATCATTGCCTTTCACCTCGCCAGCAACGGCCTGTCCGGGCCGGTGGCGTAAACAGGGCCCGGTCTCCGGGCCCGCCGGTTACTTTTCCAGCACCGTTCTGGTATGCTTCGCCGCCTTTAATTCGCAGCTTATGAACGTACCTTAATGAACGTCCCCACGACAGTTACGACGATCACTCCGCCCTAGCGTCCTGTGCTCCCAGGTTTACGTCCTGATTGAACTCCGGTAGTCACCTCATGAGGACTACAACCGGTTTTTACGTCCCGAATTTGCCCTCTCTGACTGGATACCAACGATATGGTGAACAAGCTTAAGGCCGACTGGCTTTCCAATATACGCGGCGATTTGCTTGCCGGCATTGTGGTGGCGCTGGCGTTGATTCCCGAAGCCATCGCTTTTTCCATTATCGCCGGTGTGGACCCGAAAGTGGGTCTGTATGCCTCGTTCTGTATTGCGGTGGTGATTGCCTTCGTCGGCGGCCGCCCCGGTATGATCTCCGCCGCGACAGGCGCTATGGCGCTGTTGATGGTGACGCTGGTAAAGGAACACGGCCTGGAGTATCTGCTTGCAGCTACGCTGCTGACCGGGTTGCTGCAGATCGGCGCTGGCTATCTGAAACTCGGCGGCCTGATGCGCTTTGTGTCCCGTTCCGTGGTGACCGGGTTTGTAAATGCACTGGCTATCCTGATCTTTATGGCGCAGTTGCCAGAGCTCACTAATGTCACCTGGCACGTTTATGCCATGACCGCTGCCGGGCTAGGGATCATTTACCTGTTTCCACTGGTGCCGGTCGTCGGCCGCATACTGCCATCGCCGTTGATCTGTATTGTCTCGCTGACCATCGTCGCGATGGTCTACAACATCGATATCCGCACGGTCGGTGATATGGGGCAACTGCCGGATACGCTTCCGATTTTCCTGTGGCCAGACGTGCCACTGAATCTTGAAACCCTGATGATCATCCTGCCTTACTCCGTCGGTCTGGCCATTGTTGGCCTTCTGGAATCCATGATGACCGCCACCATTGTGGACGACCTCACGGACACAACCAGTGACCGTAACCGGGAGTGCAAAGGGCAGGGCGTTGCCAATATTGGCTCTGGCCTGCTGGGTGGCATGGCTGGTTGCGCGATGATTGGCCAGTCCATTATCAACATCAAATCCGGCGGCCGAACCCGGCTTTCCACGCTGACAGCGGGTGTATTCCTGCTGGTTCTCGTGCTGGTGCTGGACCAGTGGCTGGTACAGATTCCAATGGCGGCCCTCGTAGCCGTGATGATCATGGTGTCCATCGGTACCTTCAGCTGGGCGTCGATCAAGAACCTGAAAGAGCACCCCCTGTCCACCAACATTGTGATGGTGGTGACCGTTATTGTCGTCGTTGCCACGCACAACCTGGCCTTCGGCGTGCTGGCAGGCGTGCTTCTGGCGGCCCTGTTCTTCGCCAACAAGGTGGGTCATTACATGCTGGTGACGTCCGACTTTGACGAAGCGACTGACACCCGCACCTACAACGTTGTCGGGCAGGTGTTCTTCAGTTCCTCGGAAAAATTCACGGAATCCTTTGATTTCAAGGAAGCAGTGGATAATGTGGTGATTGACCTGACCCGGGCTCACTTCTGGGACATTACGGCAGTGGGCGCTCTGGACAAGGCCGTTATCAAGTTCCGTCGCGAAGGTGCGGAGGTGGACATCATCGGGCTGAATGAAGCCAGCGCCACCATTGTTGACCGCTTTGGGGTGCACGATAAACCCGACGCCGTTGACCAGTTGATGGCGCACTGATATGACACAAGCCAAGGAATTCAAAGACGTAACCGGTCAGAATAACAACCACAAGGATCACCAAGGCGAGGTTGAAATGCTACGAGTAGTTGCCTGTATCGACGGCTCCCGGGCTGCACCGGCGGTGTGTGATTACGCTGCCTGGGCCAGCAAGCACATGGAAACCCCGATGACTCTGCTGCACGTTCTCGACGAGGAACGCTATCCAACAGAGCCGGACCTGGCTGGTAGCATTGGCTTGGGAAGCCGTGAACAGCTGATGGATGAGCTAGCCGAGCTTGACCGCAAGCGTTCCAAGCTGGCTCTCGAACACGGTCATCACATGCTGGATGAGGCAGAACACCGGGTGAAGGAGCAGGGCATTGACGACGTGATCAAACGCCAGCGCCACGGGGACCTGACGGAATCCCTGCTTGCCCTGGAAAACCAGACCCGTCTGCTGGTGATGGGGCTGCACGGCGAGAGCAGTTCAGACCGTGACGTACATGTGGGCAGTCAACTGGAAACCGTGATTCGCAGTGTCCACCGCCCGATTCTTCTGGTTCCGGACGAGTACGAGCAGCCAAAGAGCGCCATGCTGGCTTTTGACGGCAGCGCCACGGCGTTCAAGGGCGTGGAACTTCTGGCGGGTAGCCCGGTACTGAAAGGCATGCCGATTCATCTGGTGATGATTGGAGCGGACACCAATGACCGCTGGGAACAGCTCAAGAAAGCAGAGAAGATGCTGGGTGACCTTGGCTCCGACATCACCCTCGCGATCCGCGCCGGGGATGTAGAGCCAACGCTCCACGCCTACCAGGAAGAACACGACATCGACATCCTGGTAATGGGTGCCTATGGCCATTCACGAATTCGACAGTTCCTGGTGGGAAGCACCACAACCACCATGCTGAAAACCGCGAAAAAGCCGCTGGTGATCCTGCGCTAATGCTGAACCAGCGGCGCTCTGTTGCCGGGCTGATGTCGGCCCGCTACTTTCTGTCGGGGCTGCTAGTGCTGCTAGTGCTGCTGGTCTTGCTGACAGGCTGTGCCGGCAGTTTGCCGCCGGCCACTCATTCCGGAGCCGAAACCGCCGTGTTGACTGACGACAGTTTCCTTTCCAGCCAGTCCCGGCAACGGCTGGCTGACGCGAACGGTCAATCCGGTTATTACCTGCTGGATTCTGGTCAGGACGCCTTTCTGTACCGAGCCGCTATGATTGAGGCGGCTGAACACCGTATTGATGCTCAGTACTACATCTGGAATCGTGATGACTCCGGACTGCACCTGGCCGGCCGGCTGTTACTCGCAGCGGACCGTGGTGTTAAGGTCCGGCTGCTGCTGGATGACTTTAACGCCGAGGGGATCGGCGAGTTGTTTGCCTCCCTGGATACCCATCCGAATATTCATATTCGCATCTTCAACCCAGCCAGAAACCGCAGTGGCTGGGGCCGATGGGTATCGTTTCTGATGGACTTCCAGCGTATCAACCGCCGTATGCACAACAAGACATTCGTGGTGGACGGGGTTGCCGGCATTGTCGGTGGCCGCAACATTGGTGATGAATATTTCGGCTTCGATGAGAGCCGCTATTTCAGGGATCGCGATGTCCTTGCCCTGGGGCCGGTGGTTGAGGGTATGGCGGATAATTTCCAGGCTTACTGGAGCAGCCCCTGGGCTTACCCCGCTTCCGATCTATACACATCCATGCCTACTGGAGCGGAATTGGCCGAGACGCTGGAGGGGCTTCGGCAGCAGGCCATCGCACAACCCCGGCTCCCCACCTCTGCCCCCACAGGAGCGGAGCAGGGCAGGTCTGAACTGACCAACGTGTTCAGCCGAATGACAATTGCTCAGGGGGAACTGGTGTTTGACCCTCCCCCTGAAAACATGGACGCGCCATCCGAAACGCCCAAACGGAGCGCACTGGCGTTGCAACGCCTGGCGCAGACAGCCACCCGGGAAATCCTGATCGAGTCCGCCTACCTCATTCTTGCCAGGGAACAGTTGCAGGCCCTGGGTGCCAATGAGCGCCCGCAACTGGAGGTTGCCGCGCTGACCAACTCTCTGGCTTCCAATGATCTGGTCACCAACCATGCCGGTTATGCCCGCTGGCGTCCCTACATGCTGGAGCAGGGCATAGACATCTACGAACTCAAGCCTGATGCCGAGGCCTGCCGGCAATGGTTGAGTGACGACGCCTTCTGCGCCACGGGCGAGGTCAGCCTGCACTCCAAATCAGTGGTTTTTGATCGCAGCACCCTGGTGGTGGGGTCCTTCAACGTTAACCTCCGCTCCATCTACCTCAACGGTGAAACCGTATTGATTATCCACAGTGCCGACCTGGCAGAGCGTGTGGCGGAGGATGTACGGCTGACCATGGCGCCCGGCAATAGCTGGGAGGTGGCTCTGGACGAGGACGGAGATCTCCAGTGGCGCAGCGGTGAGGCGGTATATGGCAGTGAGCCGACCGTCCATTGGTGGCGCCGGGCGAAGTCCGGGTTCTTGTCGTGGTTGCCTATCGAGAAATACCTTTAGTCTGGGCTTTGCCCGGGGTGTCAGGCAGCGCTCCCTGCTGCCACACCCGAGGCCCAGGCCCACTGAAAGTTATGGCCGCCAAGGTGTCCGGTAACATCCACCACCTCACCAATAAAGTACAGGTCAGGCTTGTCCAGAACCGCCATGGTTTTTGATGACAGCTGGCGGGTATCCACGCCACCCAGGGTTACTTCGGCCGTTCGATAGCCTTCGGTGCCGGCAGGTTTGATGGTCCATTGGTCCAGGGCGCGAGCCACCTGCTCTATGTCGCTGTTTTTGTAGCCCTGCAATGGACCGGCCCAGCCGTGAACGTCGTTCAGGGCCTGAGCGAAGCGTTTGGGCAGGTGTTGTGCAAGGTATTGGGCCACCGTGGATTGCGGTTTTGATTTCCGCAGGTCGTGCAGGTCCTGTTCTACATTGGTGGCGGGCAGCATATTGACGCTCAGGCTGTCGCCGGGGTGCCAGAAGCTGGAAATCTGCAGCATCGAAGGGCCACTGAGCCCGCGGTGGGTGACCAGCATCGGTTCGCGGAAATGTTCGTTGTTGCAATGCACGTCCACAGGGCAACTGACACCGGACAGGGGCGCCAACTGTTCCTTCAGCTCCGGGTGCAGGGTGAAGGGCACCAGCCCTGCCCGGATTGGCAGTATGGCAAGCCCGAACTGTTTCGCAATATCGTAGCCAAAGCCGGTTGCGCCCATGGTGGGGATGGACAACCCACCGCAGGCGATGACCAGGGATTCACAGGTCAGGGTGCCGCTGTTTGTTTGTAGCTGGTAGCCGTGATCGACACCGCTGATTGTTTTAACGCTGGTTTTAAGTCGCACTTCTGCGCCCGCCCATTCGCATTCGGTGAGCAGCATATTGAGTATTTCCTTGCTGCTCTCCTTACAGAATAGCTGGCCGGCGGCCTTTTCCTCGTGCTCGATGCCGTGGCGTTCCACCAGGTCCAGGAAGTGCTGGGGGGTGTAGCGTTTCAGGGCGGAGATGCAGTAGTGGGGATTGTCCGAGAGGAAGTTCGCCGGTGTGCTGTTGAGATTGGTAAAGTTGCAGCGGCCACCGCCGGACATGAGGATCTTCTTGCCGGGTTTGTTGGCATGGTCGATCAACAGCACACTGCGGCCACGGTAGCCTGCGGTAAGAGCGCACATCAGGCCTGCGGCACCGGCGCCTATGATGATGACGTCGTAGTTCTGGGTTGTCATGATTTGAAGTTACAGTGTTGGCTCTGGGAGTTCCGGCGCAGTATACATTTTTGCGAAGACGTTAGGGCAGTTGCACGGAACCTTCCATATAGAATGCCGCCTGGCCCGCAATGGCGACGCGGTCGCCCTTCAGTTCACATCGCAGAACGCCGCCCCTTGCGGACACCTGATGTGCCAACAGGTGATCCTTGCCGAGTTTTTCGGCCCAGTAGGGCACCAGAATACTGTGGATTGAGCCGGTGACAGGGTCTTCATCAATACCGCCGCCGGGGGCGAAGTAACGGCTGACGAAGTCGCAGTCATTGCCGTGTGCCGTAATGATGACACCCAGATTGCCAAGTTCCTTGAGCTTGCGGATGTCCGGCTGCGCAGTTTTTACTGCCGCTTCGTCTCCGAGGACGATGAGATAGTTGGTGTCTTTGGGGACGAAAAACGACGTGTTCGGGCAGTCTTCCAGGGCATCCAGGATCAGATCGGGCGTTGAGCATTCCTCAAAGGCAAGATTCGGGAAGTCCAGTTCGAGCCAGCCGTCGTCGGTCTGTTTCACTCCCAGGGGCCCGCTTTTAGACTGGAATCGGATTTGTTCCTTTTGCCACCCGAGCTTGTTGAAGATAACCCAGGCGCTGGCGAGGGTGGCGTGACCGCATAGCGGCACTTCAGTGCCTGGGGTGAACCAGCGTATGTGGAAGTCTTCGTCCGCTTCCTCGGGTAAGGGCACCAGAAAGGCTGTTTCCGAGAGGTTATTTTCCAGTGCCAGTTTCTGCATGGCGTCGTCCGGCAGCCACTCTTCAAGCGGCATGACGGCCGCTGGATTGCCGCTGAAAACCTGACTGGCGAACGCGTCGACCTGATATATCGGTAGTGTTTTCATTCTCTTTCCTTTCGCGAGATTCGATGAGTGATAGCCAGAGTCACCATTCTCCGTTTATGCAGACAACCATAACAGATTCAGATATTGTGATTTTGGACCGGTACAGGCTTTTTTGTTCGACATCTGTGCTGGTAAGAATCTGTTTGATCTGTACTGCAGCCATTCTGGATTGATCTGGCAGGATGAAGCGATGGGCATTCTCTATAATCAGGTAGCAGACCAGTTACACGCATTGATTCGTGATGGGGTTTATCGCGAAGGTGAGCGGTTGCCTGGTGTTCGGGCGCTCAGTCGCCAGTTTGGCGTGAGCGTGTCAACGGTGCTTCAAGCACACCAGACGCTGGAGGCCCGAGGCTACCTCGAAGCGCGAGAGCGCAGCGGCTATTTTGTGCATCTGCCCAGGCGGGATACACCAGAACCGGTGATGCAGAAGCACAAAGCCAAGCCGGTGCCGGTGAGTGCCCGTGACATGGCGCTTGATCTTTGTGCTGACGAAGAGAAACGCATGGTGCCTCTGGCGGCCGCTGTGCCACATCCCGATTTCCTGCCCGTGCGGCAGATCCAGCATGCCACCCTCTGGGCTGCACGGCGAGGGCTGGAAACATTAGACTATGCCTTTCCCGGCAAGATCGAGTATCGCCGTCAGGTGGCCCAGCGAATGGCCGCATTGGGGATTATTACCACGCCCGACGACATTCTTGCCACCAACGGTGCCCAGGAAGCCATTATTCTTGCCCTGCAGGCGGTCACTTCGCCTGGGGATATCGTGGTTGTCGAGTCACCATCGTTCCCGGGCATCCTCCAGGCGCTGGACGTGGTTGGGCTCCGGGTCATTGAAGTGCCGACGCATCCTTCGGAAGGGCTGAGCCTGGAGGGATTGGAGCTGGCGCTGGAACAGTGGCCGGTGAAGGCATGCGTGGTGGTCCCTAATCACAGCAATCCCATGGGCGCGACGATGTCTGATCTTCGCAAGCAGCAGATGGTAAGGATGCTGGAGGCGGCAGGCGTTCCGTTGATTGAGGACGATATCTACGGCGATCTGTATTACGGCACCCATCGACCCAGACCGGCAAAAGTCTTTGACCGCACCGGCAATGTTATCTATTGCAACTCCTTCTCCAAGACCATTTCTCCGGGTTTACGGCTGGGATGGATGATGCCCGGAAAATATCTGGCCGAGGCTAGCCAACAGAAGTATTTCAGCAACCTGGGCACCGCGAGCGTGCCGCAGCTTGCCGTGGCGCATTTCCTGGAGCAGGGCGGTTATGATCGTTACCTTCGTTCTGCCCGGCAACGCTATCGCGAGGCGACGGACCGTATGCGTGCGGCAGTAGGGCGCTCGTTTCCCGAAGGTACGGCCGTCAGCCGTCCCCAGGGTGGTTTCGTACTGTGGGTTCAGCTTCCTGGCACAGTGTCCGGTACAGAGGTGTTTCGCCGGGCGCGGGAGGAGAATATCAACGTGGCCCCGGGCCTGATGTTCTCCACCACCGACAAGTACGAAAACTGCCTGCGACTGAACGGTGCCAACCCCTGGAGCGAGCGGGTTGAGCAGGCGATTGCGCGCCTTGGTGCCATTGCAACGGCTGTGGCGGCTGAGTCCCGGTCCTGACTCGGGACTATTTATTGCGCAGGTTCATCGGATCCAGCAGGCCGATGGCAACCGCAATGCCCGTAACGTCCGGCACGCGCTCGACGCCCAGCCGTTTCATTACGCGCGCCCTGTACAAGTCAATTGTCTTCACACCGATGTCCAGTTGTTCCGCTATTTCCCTGCTGGTGTATCCTTGTGCCAATGGCATGAATACATCCCGTTCCCGACGTGTGAGAGAAGCGACCAGCGTGTCAGTATGCTGGTCTCCACGTTGTTGGCTATTGGCTTTCTGATGTTCCTGAAGTGCCTGCTGGACGCTATCCAGAAGAAGCTGTTCGTTGAATGGCTTCTCAATGAAATCAAACGCCCCGGATTTGAAGGCGCGGACCACGATGGGGACATCCGCGTGGCCAGAGAGAAAGATGATAGGAAGTTGCGAGCCCCGTTTTTGAAGCTCTTCCTGAACGTTCAGGCCGCCGAGGCCGGGCATCCGTATGTCGAGGACTACGCAGCCGGTATGCTCCGGATTAACGGCGTTCAGAAATTGCCGTCCATCTGCATAAGGCTGCACATGTAGGCCAACTGACTCCAGCAGCCACTGGGTAGACTCCAGCATGCCGGCATCATCGTCTACAACATAAACAGTATGGGCTGAATCACTCATCCTGATCTGTCTCCCTGGGGTTGCCGGATTCATTCTTCTTGCAGTGAGGGGGCGGGAAGCGGCATATCAGTGTCAGGCCGCCACATTCCGCCGGTTGTGCATCCAGGAAGCCGCCATATCCCTCAATAATGGAGCGGCTCATGGAAAGTCCGAGGCCAAGCCCTTGAGGTTTGCTGGTATAGAAAGGCGTGAACATGTGTCGCATGCCTTCCTCGTCAAGGCCCGCTCCGTAGTCAGTCACCTTGATCAGGGTCTCCTGCGTTGGTGTTACGCAGGTTTCAATCTTAATGCGAGATGGGGCGCTGTCACCCTGTCGGGCTTCGGTATTGGCGTCGATACCGTTGCGAATCAGGTTGATCAACACCTGCTCGAGTAAGACCGGGTCGGCAGTGAGGACAGGGTTGAGCGGCGTCAGGTTCTCCTGGATGACGACATTATGCTTGTCGGCATCCCATTGGCACAGTCGCTTGACGTTGGTTACCGAGTCATTGATGTTAACCGGCGCGGTGCGTTGCTGCCCCTTGCGTAGAAAGGCCCTCAGTCGCTTGATGACTTCCGAAGCGCGGTTGGCATGATGGGTTATTCGTTGCAGACCGTCGTCCACCCGCTCAAGGCATTCCGGGTTCTCCTGAGCCAGTTTCAGATAGCGCTGGCTTGCACTGGCAAAGTTAACGATAGATGCCAGTGGCTGGTTCATCTCGTGGGCGATACTGGATGCCAGTTCGCCCAGTGTCGCCAGGCGGGCAGTGTGGGCGAGTTCTTCAGCCAGACGGCGGTTGTTTTCTTCGGACCTTACCCTTGCGGTTATGTCTCGCGAGACGCTGACGACCTCGATCACCGCTCCGGTGTAGGTTTCCCTGATCGCCCGGCTGGCAATTTCAAACCATCGCCTGCTACCGTCCCTGTGAGTGATCTCAATGGTCATGGTGGCGTAGCCTTCGTCCCGAAGCCGGTTGCGGGCTTCTTCTACTTCGGCGCTGAACGCATTGCTTCGGAATACCTCTTCAAGAGGTTTCCCCCTCAGCTCCTCAGGCCAGTACCCCAATAGCCTCCAGGATGCCGGCGTGGCGTCAATGAACCTGCCGTCCGGTGCATGTCGGGAAATAAGATCTGTGGTGTTTTCGGTAATCAATCGGTACAGCCGGCTGGATCGGGTTGCCTCATCCAGTTTCCGGATATTGTCGGTGACATCCCGTCCCCGCGCCAGAACCTGGCGAGAGTCCTGGTCGGGAATGAAGGTCCATGACAGGGTGGCCGAATGCTGGCGACTCTCCACGCCTTCAATAGCACGTCCCTGGGTAAGGCAGGCATTGATCAGAGCTGAGAAATTGATTGGTAGCAGTCTGATCGGGTTGTCGGTTCCGGTCTCTGCGCACAGATCTTTCGCTGCCTGATTCTGGCCTAGCAGCTGGCTGTCGGAATCGAGTATAAGCCCCGCTTCAGGGTCGGAACTTGGCAGTTGGAAGGTTGTGATAGTGCTTCCTTGGTTATTTTTCATTTTAATATAGTATATATACTATAATACATTGGTGTAATTTCTAGTATTGTTGCTATAAAATAGTATCTCGATACCAGAGATTGTAGCCCTTTCAGTGGACTTCTTTAATACACCATAAGAATAATGACGCCTACAGGACCATACAATGACATCAATTTTTGATCAGGGCCTCGAGCCAGTCAGCGCCAATCACTCTGTCCTTTCCCCCATCGACTTCATTGAGCGTACCGCCAGTGTGTACCCGGACTATCCGGCAGTCATACACGGAGCCATTCGCTATACCTGGGGACAGACCTATGAACGGTGTCGCCGACTGGCCTCTGCGCTTTCCAGCAGGGGCATTGGTCGTGGCGACACGGTGGCGGCGATACTGCCCAATATTCCGGCGATGGTGGAATGTCATTTTGGCGTTCCGATGATTGGGGCTGTGCTCAACACTCTTAACGTGCGACTGGATGCAGAGGCCATTGCTTTTATGCTGGAGCACGCTGAGGCCAAAGTGGTGGTGGCCGATCGGGAGTTCGGTAGCGTGGTTCGCGATGCAATCAGTCGTCTGGACTCAAAGCCATTGGTCATTGACGTTGACGATCCCGAATACGGTGAAGGTATCCAGGTGAGCGATCTGGATTACGAAGCGTTCCTTCAGGAAGGCGACCCGGAGTTCCAGTGGAACCTGCCCGAAAACGAATGGGATGCAATTTCACTGAACTATACATCAGGCACCACCGGCAATCCGAAAGGTGTGGTTTACCACCATCGTGGCGCTTATCTGAACAGCCTTGGCAATCAGGCCGTGTGGTCAATGGGCCAGCACCCCGTCTACCTGTGGACGCTTCCCATGTTCCACTGCAACGGCTGGTGTTTCCCCTGGACCGTCACAGCGATGGCAGGCACCCATGTGTGTCTACGGCGGGTGGACCCGGAGAAAATCCTCCAGCTGATTCGCGATCATCAGGTTACTCACATGTGCGGTGCGCCAATTGTGCTCAACGCTCTGTTGAATGTGCCAGAGTCTGCGAAAGCCGGGATTGATCACGAGGTGAAGGCGATGACAGCCGGTGCAGCCCCTCCTGCACAAGTTATCGGTGCCATTGAGGAAATGGGGATTGCGATTACCCATGTATATGGTCTCACCGAGGTATACGGCCCGGTGACAGTGTGTGCGTGGAAATCCGAGTGGGATGAGAAAACGCTGGATGAGCGAGCCACGATCAAAGCACGTCAGGGCGTTCGTTATCACACGCTGGCAGGCACGATGGTAGGTGAGCCCAGCACCATGGAGCCGGTACCCAAAGACGGTAAAACCATTGGCGAGATCTTCCTGCGCGGTAACACCGTAATGAAGGGTTATCTGAAGAACCCCAAGGCCACTGAGGAAGCCTTTCGCGGCGGTTGGTTCCACACCGGTGATCTGGCTGTGTGGCACGAGGACGGTTATATGGAGATCAAGGATCGTCTGAAGGACATCATCATTTCGGGGGGCGAGAATATTTCCACCATTGAGGTGGAAGACACTCTGTATCGCCATCCGTCGGTATTGGAGGCAGCGGTGGTTGCGCGGCCAGACGCCAAATGGGGCGAGACTCCTTGTGCGTTTATCACCCTGAAGCCGGAAGCCAGCGAAGTGAGCGAGGAGGATCTGATCGACTTCTGCCGTGAACGATTGGCTCGCTTCAAGGTGCCCAAGACGATCGTATTTACTGACCTGCCAAAAACCTCAACCGGCAAGATCCAGAAATTCGTGCTGCGAGACCAGGCAAAAGAACTGGATTGATCTGGTGCTGTTATAGCCCGGCGACCGGGTCTGGAAACCGTTAACACAAAAACAACATGAGGTGCGGATGATTCCGCACCAGGAGACTTTTTATGCAAGTTTACCACCGTAAAAATGGGGAAGAGCAGCCATATTGGCCGGCTGGTCCCTTCAAGATTCGGCTGCCGTTTGTTCACTACCGCTGGGAGTTTGCCGAAATGGTGCAAGCGCTGATCATGTTCGTGGTCAGCCTTGCGATGATTCCGCTTCTGGAGAAATACCTCGGTGTGCCCTACGACGTTGCGCTTGCCTACGTGGTGATCTGTGGCATCGGTTTCATGTTGCCAGCGTTACTCGGTGTTCCATTGATACCGGGCTGGATCACGCCGGGCATCCCTGTAGTGCTTCTCTTCCTGGGTGACTACGAGCCGGGTCCGGAAGCCATTCAAGCGTTGTTTGCGCTGCAGTTCCTGGTGTTCATTATTTTTCTGGTGCTGGGGGTTACCCGCTTGGGTAGCAAGCTGGTGGAGCTGATTCCCCGTTCCATGAAAGGCGGCATTATTATTGGTGCCGGTATTGCTGCGCTGATGGGAGAGATTGAAGCCGGTGGACGGCTTGCGGAAACCCCTATCTCCCTGATAGTGGGTGGCTTGGTCTGCCTGTACCTGATGTTTTCGGTGTCCTTCAAAGGCTTCGTCGACACCAGCCATCTTGCCCGTAAAATCGCGAATTACGGCATGGTTCCGGGCATGGTTGTTGCCATTTTGGTGGGCTTTGCCACCGGTGAGTATGCCGTTCCAAATGTGGAGTGGGGAATCACCAAGCCGGCATTCGACGAGCTCTGGAACTACTTGCCGTTTACAGTTGGGTTTCCGGATGCCGAAGTATTCATGTATGCGATTCCGACAGCGGTGATTGCCTATGTCATTGCCTTTGGCGATATCGTGGTTGGCCAGTCATTGATGAATCGGGTAGACCACCTGCGAAAGGATGAGGACATCGACAACAGCATTGACCGGGCCCACCTGGTAACGGCCATTCGTAACGGTGGTCACGCATTCTTTGCGCCTTATCCTGGTCTTGCCGGCCCTATCTGGACTGCGGTTACCGCTACCATGGCTGAGCGCTATAAATACGGCCGCAACGCGATGGATTCTATCTACAGCGGCGGCGGTACGTTCTGGATCACTGGCTTCATCGCGTTATTTGTTTTGCCGTTGGTAAGCTTTTTTCAGCCAGTATTGCCGATTGCGTTGTCCCTGACCCTACTACTGACTGGTTACATCTGCCTGATGGTTGGCCTCGAACAACTGGAGAACAACACCGAGCGCGGTATCGCCGGTACCATGGGCGTGGTTCTGGCGGTTTACGGTGCGGGCTGGGGCCTGGCCACCGGAGCGGTTCTGTATTTCCTGATTGAGCGAACAAAACTCCTCGGATTTACATCCGACCCAGAAGCGCCGGGCGTTAAAGGCGCGGAAGAGCATTAAACCGACGGCCTCTTGGCTGTTCCGAAGCACTATACCCTTATGTGTCCTTGGAGGCATTGGCTCAGCCATGCCTCCTTTTTTTGACAACCTGTCATTTCGTGACAATTTGTCCAATTTTTTGGGTTGCCACCTTCCTTCCGTGTTGAATTCGGGTTTAAACTGAAGTCTCTGATCAATTTTCGTACGCGACGTTGCCGCTGTACGGTGAATGCCGCTCCATAATCACAATAACCCGGAGGCAGTCATGACCATCAGTTCCACGCCCGAAGGCGTTTCGGTTGCACCCCGACACATGCACTTCGATATTGCCGACGACCTCAAAACCCTGTGGCACGGCAATGACACCTTCCGCACGGCGTTCTTCAATGCGCTTTCGCTCCAGTTCCCCGATGGCGAGCAGCAGTTTATCAATGCGGTTCGGCTCTACCGGGACAAGGTGGGCGATCCCAAGCTTAAGGAAGAGATTCGCGGGTTTATTGGCCAGGAGGCGCTGCATAGCCGGGAGCACAAGCACTACAACGAAGCGTTGAAGGCTCGTGGGTACAACATCGATGCCATTGATGAGCGATTCCGCAGGCATATGGCGTGGGTAGGCAACCTGCCGCCCAGTCGCCAACTGGCCGGAACCTGCGGTGCCGAGCATTATACCGCGGTGCTGGCGAATGCCATTCTCCGTCACCCGGAATGGATGGAAGGGGCCACACCGGACATGGAAAAGCTGTGGCGCTGGCACGCCATCGAGGAAACTGAGCACAAATCGGTGGCTTTCGACGTCTATCGACACTGCGTTGGCAATGAGCGTCTTCGCCGGATTGTATTCCTGTTTGTGACCTGGAATTTCTTCAAGTACACCTGCCTGAACACCTGCAGCCTGTTGAAAACCGACGGCAAGTTGTGGAGCCTCGGCACGTGGATCGGTGGTATTAACTTTCTATGGGGTAAACCGGGGGTGTTGCGCAAGTGCATGCCGGACTTCCTGGCCTATTTCCGCAAGGGGTTTCATCCGTGGCAACAGGATAACCGTGAACTGATCGAGAAAAACCTCAATGAACTTGAACTGAAGCCATCCGCTCGCTAGCAGGGTGCTGAAATATTGACCGCTTTGTGTAAGACTGGGCCTGCCAAAAACAATGACAATAAAGGGAAGCAACCGGCTGGAATAGCTTCCCATAGCTGGAGGCCCCATGCGCGTTGGTCTTATCGTTGATTCCGCCTGCGATCTGCCCTATGAGTTCAGTCGCAAGCACGATCTGTTTGTTCTGCCGGTCACGGCCGTTATCGACGGCCAGACCTACATCGACGAGCACGACCCGGTCAGGACCCAGGAATTCTACCAGAGCGGCCTATTACAGAAGGGCCACCACGCCGAAACACATGCCTTCTCCGCCGAACAGATCCACGACCTGTTCATGGAAAAAATTGTCACGGAATTTGACGTTGCCATCTGCGAAACGGTCACCCGGTCTCGCAGCCTGATTTTCCAGAACGCTACGGAAGCCATGAACAGTGTGATGGGGCACTATCATGAGGCCCGCCACGCCGCCGGGCGGGAGGGCAAATTCTCCATGCGGGTGATCGACAGCAAACAGATCTTTGCCGGCCAGGGGCTGCTGGCGGCTCACACCCTTCGCCTGATTGAGCAGAAGCTTTCGAAAAACGCCTTACGCAATGAAGTCGACACGTTCACCGACAGAATCTACACCTGCGTGATTCCCCGGGATTTGCACTATATCCGCGAACGGGCCCGTCGGCGTGGAGACAAGAGCGTGTCGGCACTGGTGGCGTTTCTCGGCAAGGCACTGAACATCACCCCGGTCATTTTTGGTCAGGGCGCTGAAGGACAACCGGTTGCCAAAACCCGGAGTTTCGACGTGGCAGTGGAAAAAGTGATGAACTATGCCACCGCGAGGGTCGAGGCAGGACTGTTGACGCCCTATGTCAGCCTTTCCTGCGGCCTGACCTGGACTGAAATCGAGGACCTTCCAGGATTGAATCGCCTGCGTGACGCCTGTGAGAAAAACGGTGTTGAGCTGTTGCTCTCCCAGATGGGCATTACCAGCAGCATCTACATCGGCCCCGGCAGCCTGTGCCTGGCGCTTGCCGCAGAACCCCACGAATTCAGCGATTTCCAGTAGCCGGGACTATCGGGCGCCCAGGCACCACCTCCCGTTTCTTGGCTCACTCGCACACCAAAGGCTGTATCTTCGGCAAACGCAGCCGGTCGGGCTTCGTGTTAGCCTCATATCGTTCTCAATTCAGAAGCCCACTTCCAGACAGCACCGGACCCCGATTATGACCAAAGGTAAAACGGATCTCGCCAATGCGTTGCTCGAGCAACACGTAAAACACGAACTGGCTTCCCTGAAAGGGGCCAAGTTGCGGCGCTTTCTCGAAACCGAAGTGGATGAACTGTTTGACTACGCCGGGGCCATCACCCTGAACCGGCTGACCTCGGCGGAACAGGTTATGGGCGTGATCCAGCGCATTGTGATCAACATGGAACTGGATGCCGGTATCCCGGAACTGGCGGCCGAAATGGCTACGGAGGTATTGAACGCGCCGGTCCAGCGCACGTCCCGGTTACGGGATATTATCACCCGAGAGCAGGCCACCGGGTTCCTCGAAGAGGCCCTTGAACTACGTCAGCAGCGTGAGCGGGTGATCAGCGAGATCATGGCTCACCCGGTCTATCAGGAGCTGGTTTCCAACGTGGTGTATCAGGGCGTGGTGAACTACCTCTACGAGGACAACCTGATTACCAAGAGTGTTCCCGGTGTCGGCTCGATGATGAAGTTTGGCAAGCGCATGGCCAACAGGGCGGTTCCGGGCCTGGACGAGACCTTTGAGCGCCGTTTCAAGGCCTGGTTGTCCGACAGCCTGCCGGGGTTGATCAGCCGGAGTGAACAGTTCCTGAACAAGGCGCTGAGCGACGAGGAGCTGCGCGACAGTGTGATGGCCGTATGGGTGTCACTGGAAGACCGAACCATCGAAGAGTTGCACGAGGGGCTGGGTGACATACAACTTCAGGAGTTTGTGGTTCTGGGGTATGAGTTCTGGCTGCAGTTCCGACAGACGGCCTATTTTGAGGGGTGTGCCAGGGCCGTGGTGGAGCACCTGTTCACCCTGTATGGCGACAAGCCGGTAATTGAGCTGTTAGCTGCCGTTGGGGTCGATCGCGATATGGTCATGGCGGAGGTGGATGCCTACGCACTTCCTGTGATAGACGTGCTGCGGGAGGAGGGGTATCTTGAGGCCCTGATCCGTCGTCGTCTTGCGCCATTCTATAAGTCGGCCGCGGCGAAAAAACTTCTGCAGCAGGAGAGCTGAGCACTCCTGCGTTCGCGTGGGATGTTTGGCAATGCTGGTACCAACGGAGCTGTTCTGGGCCTATCTGGTGGCCATCTCGCTACTGACTGTCACGCCAGGGGTGGACACCCTGCTGGTGATGCGGAACGCCGGGCGCGGTGGATTGAAACATGGTTTGCGGGATGGCTGTGTCACCAGCGTGGGCATCTGCTGTGGGTTGTTTATTCACGCGACCCTGTCCGCTCTGGGTATTTCGGTGCTGCTGGTAGAGACGGCCTGGGCGTTTACCGCGGTCAAATGGGCAGGTGCCTGCTACCTGATCTGGCTGGGGCTGAGTTCGTTGCGTCAGGCCATGGCCCGGGGCCCCGCAAACGCCGATGAATCCTCGATATCGAGCGCCGAACCGCCATTGATGAAACCGGTATCAATCTGGGTGGCGTTTCGCGAAGGCCTGCTGTCGAACGTGCTGAATCCGAAAACGGCGCTGTTCTATATGGCGTTGCTTCCTCAGTTTATCGATCCCGCCGGCAACGCATTCCAGCAATCGCTGTTCCTTGCGGCGGTTCACTTTGTGCTGGCGATGGCCTGGCAATGTGGGCTGGCGTTGGTGGTGGTCAAATCAAGAAGGCTTGGCGTGGGGCAGGGCGTAAAGCGCATGCTGAACGCGCTGACTGGTGGCTTCTTCGTCGCTATCGGGGCAAAACTGGCGACGCAGTGAAGTGGTGATGTATCAAAAAGGGGAGCCGAGGCTCCCCTTTTTGATGGTAATACGCTGAACGCAGCTATTACTTTTCGAGGTACTGCAGCTTGTCCGGCTTGCCGTCCCACTCTTCGGCTTCTGGCAGCGGGTCTTTCTTTTCGGTGATGTTGGGCCACTTGCCAGCCAGGTCGGCGTTGAGCTCCACAAACTGGACCTGATCCGCCGGCAGCTCGTCTTCCGAGAAAATGGCCTCAGCAGGGCACTCTGGCTCACACAGGGCACAATCGATGCACTCGTCCGGATCGATTACCAGAAAGTTCGGGCCTTCGTAGAAGCAGTCAACCGGGCATACTTCCACGCAGTCCGTGTATTTGCACTTGATGCAGTTATCAGTAACGACAAACGTCATAGTCAGTTTCCTGGTCCAGTAGTCAATCTCATCAGTGTAATAATAATTGCGCGATATTGTATTGAGCGGCCTGCCCTGTCGCAAGCGCTGAGGCGCACTATCGTTATTACACAGATCAATTCTGCCGCTGAGTTCCGCTATTTCCCCAGCAGTTCTTTCAATTCGTACAGTCGGTTAAGGGCATCCCGCGGAGTCAGTCCGTCCACGTCCAGGTCGGCCAGGCATTCTTCCACTTTGCTGGGCTCCAGGCTGGCGAACATGTCTGCCTGCATAACCGGCTCGCTAACGCGGGCGGTGCGTGGCTGTTTTTCAGGTTCAGCCGGCGCCACGGCGGTATGATCGGCTGCCGGCCTGGCTGGTGCCGCACCGCCTTCAAGGTGGGACAACTGCTCCTTGGCATTGCGAATCACGTCCTGGGGCACGCCAGCCAGCTTCGCCACCTGCAAACCATAGCTCTGGCTCGCCGGGCCGTCATGAACGTTGTGCAGGAACACGATGGTGTCGTCGTGCTCGGTGGCAGTCAGGTGAACGTTAACGGCGTGCTCAAGATCGTCGGCCAGTTGCGTGAGCTCGAAATAGTGAGTGGCAAACAGGGTGTAGCAGCGAATGTGTTTGGCCAGGTGTTCCGCTGTCGCCCACGCCAGGGACAGGCCGTCGAAGGTGCTGGTGCCGCGCCCAACCTCGTCCATCAGCACCAGGCTGTATTCCGTGGCGTTGTGGAGGATGTTGGCGGTCTCAGTCATTTCCACCATAAAGGTTGAGCGGCCGCCGGCGATGTCGTCTGACGACCCCATGCGGGTGAAAATACGATCCAGTGGCCCGATGACCACACGGTTGGCGGGCACATAGCTGCCGGTGTAAGCCAGCAGGGCAATCAGTGCTGCCTGCCGCATGTAGGTGGACTTACCGCCCATGTTGGGGCCGGTGATCACCAGCATGCGCCGTTGCTGGTCCATCAGCAGATCATTGGGCACGTAGGGATCGCTCAGCAGCTGTTCCACCACCGGGTGGCGGCCTTCCTCGATATCGAAGCCGGGCGTGTCACTGAATTCCGGGGCATTGAAGCGCAGGCTGGTGGCTCGCTCGGCAAAGTTGCTGAGCACATCCAGCTCCGCCAGGGCCTGGGCAGCGTCCTGCAGCGGCGCCAGTTCTGCGGCGACGGTTTCCAGCACCTCGTCGTACAGGGCTTTCTCCCGTGCCAGCGAGCGGCTCTTGGCGCTCAGGGCCTTGTCTTCGAATTCTTTCAGTTCCGGGGTGATAAAGCGTTCTGCGTTTTTCAGGGTCTGGCGGCGGATGTAATCCACTGGCGCCTGCCCGGACTGGGCGCGGGTGATCTCAATGTAGTAGCCGTGCACCCGGTTGTAACCCACTTTCAACGTGCTGATCCCGGTGCGCTCGCGTTCGCGAGTCTCAACGTCCAGCAGGAACTGGCCTGCGTTCTCGCTGATATTGCGCAGTTCGTCCAGTTCTTCGTCAAAACCTTCGCGGATAACACCGCCATCCCGGATAACCACCGGCGGGTTGTCGATGATGGCTCGTTCCAGCAGGTCCGATAGTTCGGGGTACTCGCTGATCGTTGTGGCGAGTCTGACGACGTGGTGGGAATTGACCGGTGTCAGTGCCTTCTGTAAATCCGGCAGGCTTAGAAAAGCATCCCGCAGCCGTGCCAGATCCCTTGGGCGCGCTGAACGCAGCGCCACGCGGGCCAAGATCCGCTCGATATCACCGATGCTTTTCAACAGGTCATGAACCGGCTCATAGTGAAAGCCGTCCAGAAGTGCTGAAACCGCCTGCTGGCGTTGTTCCACCACGGTAATGTCCCGTAAGGGCCGGTTAAGCCATCGTCTTAGCTGGCGCCCACCCATGGCGGTCGCCGTCCGGTCCATCACCCAGGCCAGGGTGTGCTGGGTGCCGCCCATGAGGTTAGTGTCGATTTCCAGGTTACGGCGGCTGGTGGCATCCAGAATCACCGCTTCCTCGCGCCGTTCACGGCTGAGTTTGCGAATGTGGGGCAGGGCGGTGCGCTGGGTTTCTTTGGCGTACTGCAGCAGGCATCCGGCGGCACAGATGGCCAGCGTGAGGTCTTCGCAGCCAAAACCGGTCAGGTCGCGGACCTGCAGTTGCTGGGTAATCACGCGGCGGGCGG
Organism: Marinobacter sp. UBA3604; assembly: GCF_002375325.1. Lineage (NCBI taxonomy): Bacteria > Pseudomonadati > Pseudomonadota > Gammaproteobacteria > Pseudomonadales > Marinobacteraceae > Marinobacter > Marinobacter sp. UBA3604. The sequence goes on along the minus strand of NZ_DFMB01000023.1, from coordinate 28,111 downwards.
TGTCGGACTCAAACAGCCATGGGCCCTGGCGACGGATACCGGTATAGCCGTCCAGTACGTCCTGATAAGGGAAGTCCTCGCTGATCAGGATTTCCGCTGGGCGCAGGCGCTGGAGCTCCCCCTGCAGGCCCTCGAGATCGTCCAGTTCAGACACGGTAAACCGTCCGCTGGAGATGTCGAGTGAGGCAAAACCAAACTGCTCCCGGTGGCTGTAGATGGCGACCAGGAGGTTATCCCGGCGGTCCTCAAGGAACGCATCGTCGCTCAGCGTGCCCGGCGTCACAATGCGAACCACCTTGCGCTCTACCGGCCCCTTGCTGGTCGCCGGGTCGCCAATCTGTTCGCAAATGGCGATGGATTGACCAGCACGAACCAGACGTGCAATGTAGCCTTCAGCGGAATGGTAAGGAATGCCCGCCATGGGAATCGGGCTGCCCCCCGACTGCCCCCGGGCTGTCAGGGTGATATCCATCAGCTCGGCGGCTTTCTTGGCATCCTCGTAGAACAGCTCGTAAAAGTCCCCCATGCGGTAGAACACCAGTTCATTGGGGTGTTCACCCTTGATCTTGAGGTATTGCCTCATCATCGGGGTGTGGTGGGACAGATCGGTCTGGGCTGCTGACATGAACGGTTCCGGATCCATTGGCTTTATGTGAAGGCAGGGATTGTAAGAAAATAACCGCCATGATGAAACGAAGGAGATCATTATGCCACTGACTGACGAGGCATTGGCGGAAGCCGGCACGCAATTGGCTGACGTATTAATGCAACGCGAGCTTACGATAGCCACTGCCGAAAGTTGCACTGGCGGCTGGGTTGCCAAGGTGCTGACCGACCGCGCGGGCTCTTCTTCCTACGTTCTGGCGGGACTGGTGACCTACAGCAACGATGCAAAAAGGGGCTTGCTGGGTGTGACTGAACCGTCGCTGGGGGAGCACGGCGCAGTTAGCGAACCGGTGGTACGGGAAATGGTTGCTGGTGCCCTGGCGGCCACGGGTGCGGATGTGGCTGTTGCGATCAGTGGCGTGGCGGGCCCTGGTGGCGGCAGTGACGACAAGCCGGTAGGCACGGTGTGGTTTGCCTGGGGGCGCTCTCCGGCTGACACCGAAGCGGTGGTTGAGCAGTTCCAGGGCGACCGTGATCAGGTTCGGCGCCAGGCGGTTCTTTATGTGTTACAGGGAGTTAGGGGCTTTCTGGAAAAGGCCTGAAACGGAGGGGTTGGTCTTACCCTCGTGTTGTGTTTTAATACTGTTCAAATATACAGGAGTCCGGTTTTTTCCGGGTTCCGCAGTCCATGATTTTGGCCGCCGGGCTCCCGTCCCGATAACGGCATTGGCGACAGAGGGTTTGCAACGATGGAAGACAACCGCAAGAAAGCACTGGGTGCAGCACTGAGCCAGATCGAACGCCAGTTCGGCAAGGGCGCCGTCATGAAGATGGGCGACCAGCCCAGGGAAGCGATCCCTGCGGTATCCACCGGTTCCCTGGGCCTGGATGTGGCGCTGGGAATAGGCGGTCTGCCTTATGGTCGTATCTGTGAGATCTACGGCCCGGAAAGCTCTGGTAAAACCACGCTGACCCTGCAGGTGATTGCCGAGGCCCAGAAGGCCGGAAAAACCTGTGCGTTTGTGGATGCGGAGCATGCCCTGGACCCGGTCTATGCCGAAAAACTGGGCGTGAACGTGGATGAACTCCTGGTATCCCAGCCGGACACCGGTGAGCAGGCGCTGGAAATCTCTGACATGCTGGTACGCTCCAACGCTGTTGACGTCATCATCGTGGACTCCGTGGCAGCGCTGACGCCCAAGGCCGAAATTGAAGGTGAGATGGGGGACAGCCATGTTGGTCTCCAGGCCCGCCTGATGTCCCAGGCGCTGCGTAAGCTGACGGGTAACGTCAAGCATGCCAACTGCCTGCTGATCTTTATCAACCAGATCCGCATGAAAATTGGTGTGATGTTCGGCAGCCCCGAAACCACCACCGGCGGCAACGCCCTGAAATTCTACTCATCCGTTCGCCTGGACATTCGCCGCATCGGTGCTGTTAAAGACGGCGATGAAGTGGTGGGCAACGAAACCCGAGTGAAAGTGGTCAAGAACAAGGTATCTCCGCCGTTCAAGCAGGCCGAGTTCCAGATCATGTACGGCAAGGGCATCTACCACATGGCCGAAGTGCTCGATATGGGTGTGAAGGAAGGCTTCGTGGACAAGTCCGGCGCCTGGTACGCCTACAAGGGCGACAAGATCGGCCAGGGCAAGGCCAATGCCTGCAAGTTTTTGGAAGAGAACCTTGAGATCGCCAATGAGATCGAAGCGGCGGTGCGTGACAAGCTGATGCCCAAGCCGGCCAAGAAAGAAGAAGCGGCAAAGGAAGAGGCAACAGCAGACGCGAACGGTGAGCTTCTCTAAGCTCTGTTATTAGTTCCTGCGTTATCGGGGAGATAGTATGGATGCGAAGAAAAAACTACTGGTTGTCGCCCATGCACCCTCCCCGAATACCCTTAAACTAAGGCAAGCCGTAGAGCAGGGCGCAAAACACGAAGACATCGAAAATGTCGAGGTCACGGTGCTCCCTCCGCTGGAAGCAGGCCCGGAAGATGTTCTGGCCTGCGATGCCATCATCCTCGGTACCACTGAAAACCTTGGTTACATGAGTGGTGCGTTAAAGGATTTTTTTGACCGCAGTTACTACCCCTGCCTTGAGAAAACCCAGGGTTTGCCCTTCACCTTCTACATCCGCGCCGGTCTCGACGGTACCGGCACCCATCGCGCTATCGATTCCATCACCACGGGCCTGCGTTGGCGGCTGGTGCAGGAGCCATTGCTCTGTCATGGCGACTATCGGGACGAATTCGAGGATCAGTGCCGGGAACTGGGGCTCTACATGGCCGCCAGCCTGGATGCCGGGCTGTTCTAGGAAGGCTTAGCTGGCGTAGCGGTTGTACAGGCCTTCAATGCGGGAAAGGGCATTGTCCACGGTTCGTGAATACCCCTTTTTGTCGAAACAGTAGCTGAACTGGATGCTTACCCGGTAACCGGTCTGATAGGGCTGGCAACTGATCACCCGGGCGGCGACACGGGATTCGCGGATGTACTTGCCATGAAAGTCCATATAGAGACGGGCGCCAGACTCTACTGGCCTTGGGCAAAGCACCGCCATGCCATAGCGATTCAGGTCCAGGCAGGTGACAGCGGTTGAATTCTTCCCTCGACCAAAGAAGCCACGCTCCTGCAGTTGTACCTTCAGGCACATGGCAGGGTAGCGGTCCTTGATTCTGCGGTCTGCGGAATCACTCATCATACGTAGGCATCCGTTGCGTATCTTGTGATTATTATTGGCCCGTTCTTCCACCGGGACGTTGAAGTCTAGTGCCCACGATGGTGACTGAAAAATGACCAAGCGAAGAACTGTGACCGGGTTATCAAAATGGGGCTGCAGTGTGCCGACAGCAAAATCATGCCCCTAATGACATGGCATTCAGGCCTGGGTGCTGACCAGTCGCCCCCTGCGGTCTTCGGTGGGAGCGGCCCTGCCGGTTTTCGGGTTCAGTAATCGCGGGCTGCGCCTGGACCGCTTCTTGCGGCGGTCTGGCCCTTCAAAGGCCACCTGCGCCCGGCGCCGATCCGGTTGTACACGTCGGTCGCCTTGTGGTTTTTCCGGCGACGGTGACGCCTGTTGCGGCTGCGGTGCGGTAAAGGGTTTGCGTTTTCGCAGTGACTCCAGCACCGTCAACGGTTGTGACTGATTTCGATAAATATCCATTGAATGAGTGTCCCGCCCTGAGGTTGAGGCCTCTGTTATTATGCCCGATTGATCAATTTATCGACAAGTTGGGCTAAATCTTTAGCGAGAGCGCGACAGGGCCGGCCCCAGATTCTACAATGAGCGGCCAACACCAAAATGCTTTCATACCGTTACAGGACCGAACCTTGAAGTCACTGTCCCTGAACCAGCTCTACAAAGCCTGTGTTTTAAAAGATCTACCGTTCAAGACCACGCGACAGCTCGAGCCCCTGGCGGAAATTGTTGGCCAGAATCGGGCCCAGGCAGCGGTGCGTTTTGCGCTTGCCATGCCCCATGGCGGTTACAACGTCTACGCCGTGGGCCGTAACGGCTTAGGCAAGCGCACGATGATGCTCCGTTATCTGGAGCATCACGTGGACACTGAGAATCAGAGCCACGACTGGTGTTATGTCGCCAACTTCGAGGAACCGCGAATTCCCCGTGTTCTTCAGTTGCCCGCCGGTAAGGGCACCGAGCTCAAACAGGATATGGAAAAGTTGATGGGGCGTCTGATGAAGATGATCCCCCAGACGTTCGACAGCGACAGTTTCCTTGAGCGTGCAGAGCAGCTGAAAAACGGGTATGGCAAGAAGCAGGAAGATGAACTGGAGAAGGTGGCGGCCCAGGCCAAGCGAAAGAAGGTCAGCCTGAATATTACGACACCCGGCGGCTATCGGCTGGTGGCGATGAATGGCGAGGAACCCCATACCGCTGAATCCTTCCAGGCATTGACAGAAGCTCAGCGGGACAAATTCGAGAACGACATCAACAAGCTCGAGAAGAAGCTGCGTCAGGCCCTGCGCAAACTGGCGGATTGGGAGCAGGAATACGCCGAAAGCCAGCAGGCACTCAACGAGGAAACACTGGAAAGCATCTCCGGACACCAGATCGACGAGTTGATCGAGAAATACAGGGATATGCCGGAGGTGGTTTCGTATTTCGAGGAAGTGCGTAAGGATCTGTCCGAGAGCCTGGAAATTTTTCTGGAAGACAATGAAGAGCAGGCGGCCATCGCCTATGCGTCGCTGGATAAAAAAATGCCCCGGCGCTATCTGGTCAATGTGCTGGTTCACCAGAAAACCGACGAAGTGCCGGTTGTGGTCGAGGACAATCCCACCTACCACAACCTGTTTGGCTACGTGGAAAGCGTTACCTTCAAGGGTTCGGTGTTTACCGACTTCTCGCTCATACGCCCTGGCAGTATTCACCGTGCCAACGGGGGGTATCTGCTGATGGATGCGATCAAGGTGCTTGAGCAGCCATTTGTCTGGGACGGGTTGAAGCGTGCCTTGCGATCCAAGTCCATCCAGATCAACTCGCTGGAACGGGAGCTGACCCTGTCGGGCACGATTTCATTGGAACCCGAAGCTATTCCGCTGGACGTAAAGATCGTACTGTTTGGCGATCGGGAAACCTGGATGCTGTTGCAGGAATACGACCCCGAGTTCGCTGAGCTGTTTCGGGTCACCGCAGACTTTGAAAACGAGATGATGCGTACGGACGAGAGCCAGCTCCTGTACGCCAAGTTCATCGCCAGCCTGGTGAACGAAAAGAAGCTGCTGCATTGCAGCAACAAAGCCGTGGCACGTGTGATTGAGCACAGTTCGCGCATGGCAGAACATCAGGATCGGCTGTCGCTGCACGCAGCGGATATCGCCAATCTGCTGAGGGAGTCTGATTACTGGGCGAGACAGGCGGGGGCAAAGCTGATCCAGAACTCCCATGTGGATCAGGCATTGGAGAGCGCCCAATATCGCAGCAGCCGTATCCGTGATCAGTTTTACGACTCCATCCGCGATGGCACCACGCTGGTGTCCACAACGGGCACCTGTGTTGGGCAGGTGAACGCGTTGTCAGTGCTCTCTACCGGCGGATTCGAGTTTGGTTTGTCCAACCGTATCACCGCTACCTGCTATTATGGAGATGGCGGTGTGATGGATATCGAACGGGACGTCAAGCTGGGAGGTAATATTCACTCGAAAGGGGTGATGATCCTCAGTTCCTGGCTGTCTGCCCATTTTGCCGTTACGGATCCCATGCATCTGTCGGCCAGCCTGACCTTCGAACAGAACTACGGCGAAGTGGACGGTGACAGTGCTTCGCTGGCGGAACTGTGCGCCCTGGTGTCTGCGTTATCCGGCCTGCCTGTCAGGCAGGACCTGGCGATTACCGGGTCGGTGAACCAGTTCGGAGAGGTTCAGCCCATTGGTGGCGTGAACGAGAAGGTTGAAGGCTTTTTCAGCACTTGCAGGCTGACCGGGGAACTCACTGGCACCCAGGGGGTGATCGTACCCTCCACCAACGTCCAGAACCTGATGCTTGAGCAGGAGGTTGTCCAGGCTGTTCGCAATGGACAGTTTGCCGTGCATGCGGTCAGCCGTGCCGAGGAAGCGATTACGCTGTTGCTCGGTAAACCGGCAGGCAAGGCTGATGACAAAGGCAGGTACCCTAAGCAGAGCGTTTTTGGCATTATCCAGCAACGTCTGGAAAAAATGCGCGAGCATGAGCGTCAGGAGCATGCCCGGGACGACCACAAAGATCCGTCGATTCACTGAGAGCCATCAGCCGGTTTCACAAGTGTGATCGGCGGTCATTGAAAGGAGAGACAAGGCACATGACTGATACCCAGCAAACGGTCTACGTAGTTGAGGACGATGAGGCGGTTCGTGATTCTCTTGAACTGCTGCTGAAATCCGATGGCAAGCCGGTCAAGACTTATGACAATGCCAACGCATTCCTCAAGGATTACTCCGAAAAAATGGCCGGCTGTATCGTACTGGATATCCGCATGCCGGGCATGGATGGTATGGAACTCCAGAAGAAACTGAATGAAAAGCACTCCATCCTGCCAATTATCTTCGTCACCGGGCACGGTGATGTCCCCATGGCCGTGGATGCCATGAAAGAGGGCGCGGTCGATTTCATTCAGAAACCCTATCGTGAAGAGGCCCTGCTCCAGAAAATCGAAGCCGCCCTGGAACAGGACAAGGAGCAGCGCAAAACTCTCGGTGAGAAGCAGGAAATCCTGCGCCGCGTAAAAAGCCTGACGCCCCGGGAACATGAAATCATGGATCGGATGATTGCCGGGCAGGCGAACAAGGTCATTGCCATCGAACTGGAGATCAGCCAGCGTACCGTGGAAATTCATCGCTCACGGGTGATGCATAAGATGGGCACGCATTCACTGGCACACCTGGTCCGTATGGTTCTGTCCGTAAAGGACCTTATCGACGCGCGCTGATTTGGCCGGCATCATGCATTCATCATCGTAACCGGCCGTACTTCTATGACAGATGCTGTCCTTGAGACAACAGACGTAACGGTTCTGCTCGTTGACGACAACCCGCAGAACCTCAAGGTTCTCTATGAGACCCTGAAAGACAAGGGTTATCGCCTGCTCATTGCCAACGATGGTGAAAAGGCGCTGGACCTTGCTCATCGCCATCAGCCGGAAGTGATCCTTCTCGACATCATGATGCCGGAACTTGACGGCTATCAGGTGTGTGAACGCCTCAAGGCAGACCCGGTTACGTCAGACAGCGCCGTGGTGTTTCTCTCCGCTCTGGATGATCTGCAGGCGAAAGTCCGGGGATTCTCCCTGGGAGGCGCTGACTACATCTCCAAGCCGTTCCAGGCCCAGGAGGTGATTGCCCGGGTGAAAACCCATGCCAGGGTCATCCGCCTTGAACGGGCGCTTCAGGCCCGTAATCGCCAGCTTGAAAACGATCAGGCACGCATACTCAACTCCATCAGCGAAGGTATTTACGGTCTCGACGCCAGGGGTACCATCGTGTTCGCCAATCCGGCGGCGGCGCTGATCATGCGCAAGCCTGTTGAAGAGTTGATTGGTGAGGGTTTTTTCGATCTCCATTTCCGCACCGCCGGCCACGGATGTGAGTCACTCCCTATTTATGCCACCTGTACCAAGGGTGTTCCGGAGAACCAGCGCGATATCGAGATGTTACGCGCAGATGGTTCACCGTTTCCGGTGGAGTATCGTGCGACACCGAAACTGGATGGTGATGAACTGCATGGCGCGGTGGTTGTCTTCCGTGACATCACTGCTGAGCTTGAAAGTGAGCGGGCACTGGACGACGCCCGGCACATGGTTCAGGAGCAGCGTGAGCAGTTGGCCCACTTCTCCCGCCTGACCACCATGGGGGAGATGGCGGCCGGTGTGGCACATGAGGTTAACCAGCCACTGACGGCCATCACCAACTATGCCCGCGTTGCCAAGCGCGTGTTGGCCAAGGAAGCGCCGGACCACGAGTTGCTTGAGGAAACGCTGGAGAAGATCGAAGCCCAGTCACACCGCGCCAGTGAGGTGATCCGACGCATCCGGCGGTTTATGAAGAAGCCGGCTGCCGGAAAGGATGTGTTGTCGATTGCGGCGCTGTTGGAAGATACCCGCCAGTTCGCAGAAGTGGATATCCGCAACAACGAGGGCGGCGTCGAGATTTCGGTGGCCAATGACGTGCCGGATGTCCTGGCGGACCCGATTCAGGTGCAGCAGGTTGCGTTGAACCTGATTCGTAATGCCTTGGAGTCCACTCGCAGCGCCCAATCGGAAAAGCCTGTGGAGGTAACCGTGGCGATGTCAGGCACGGGCTGTGTCCGTGTGGCGGTCACCGATCATGGCGTTGGCCTGCAGGACGATGCGGAAGAAAAGCTGTTCCTGCCGTTTTATACCACCAAGGAAGAAGGCATGGGGATTGGCTTGCCCATGTGTCGATCCCTGATCCAGGCCCAGGGCGGTGATATCGGGTTTGAGCGGCCCGAGCACGGTGGTGCGTGTTTCTTCTTTACCCTGCCGGTCGCCGGTGCTGTGGGTTCGCCCTGTGCGTCCACTGACGGCTCCGGAGAGCCGACAGAGTAACCTCTCTCCCCACTTAACTTTCCCAATGTATCTGGCCGCTCAGGTGGGGGGCGTTTCCGGACGCGTTCAGTAGCTGATAGTCCCAGCCGTCTTGCCCCGCCTGCCAGTTGAGTTGTGCGGTTCCGGGAAGGAACAGTGGCTTCTTGAACTGGCAGGAGACGGATATCGCGTCCGGGCGCCAGCCGCTTTGCTGTTCCAGTAATGCCAGCACTCGGGCCTTGCTCCACATGCCGTGGGCAATCGCCCGGGGGAAACCGAAGGCCTTTGCGGTCAGCGCGTGAAGGTGTATCGGGTTTCTGTCACCGGATACCCCCGCGTATTGCCGGCCAATGGATTCCGCGGCACTGAAGTCGGTGGTCTCAGGGTAGTGGGGCAGTTCGGGAGGTTTATCGCCCGAGGCCTTTTTGCTTTTATCCGGCTGTCGGAACAGGTTGGTGCTCGTCTCTTCCCACACCAGCCTCCCTGCGGACCAGGCTTCGGTGACCAGATCGAACTCCAGGCCCCTCGACGTATTGTTCTGACCGTCCAGCCGTGCGGTAATGTCCAGCGTTTCCCCGGTGCCGATGGCTCGGTGCTGCGTGATGTTGTTGCGAAGGTGAACGAGACCAAGCAGGGGCAGTGGGAAGTCTTTCTCGGTCAGCAGTTTCAGATGCAACGGAAACGCCAGGATGTGGGGCCAGGTGATGGGCACGTTAGCCTGTGTATCGAAGCCACATACCCTCCGGTAGCGTTTCAGGTTATCGTTGGCCGTACTGACACCGATTAATCGGGTGGACAGGCCGGGGATCCTGAGTTCGTCGCCGGATGGCCTGGTTTTCGGGAGTAGGGCCTTGCTGTAAAGCGACCATAGGCCGGGCGGGTGACGGTGGTAGATTGAAGTATCTGTCATATTGCTATCTCTCCTGGTACACCTGTGCGTCTGTGGCCTGATATGCTCTAATATAAGACTAAGGTCTCAGAGTCTGGCAAACCCGGCCAGTATGAGCATTGACCTGGCTTGCCAGCAAGGTTGTCCGGCCGGCCAAGCCGATTAATAAACAACTATAAAGCGGGATTTTATGCAGGAACTTCGCGATGCGGGTGTGATGTTGCGCCTGATTTATCAGGCCATGAAACGCAAAGGGATTGATACAGATGCCATTTTTGCCCGGCTGGGAGTGGATGAAGACTATGTCTACACCGAGCAGCTAAGAACACCTCACAGTGCCCAGTTGTATTTCTGGCAGGTGGTTGAGGATGTGTCGGGTGACTCCGACGCCGGCCTCCACCTGGGTCAGTTGTTACCGGCCTACAAGGGGCAGGTACTGGAATATCTGTTTCTGAGTAGCCCGACGTTTGGCGAGGGCCTGCGGCGGGCTCAGAACTATCAGCGCCTGTTGAGCGATGCTGCCAATACCGACTTCTTCATCGAGGGCGACGAGGCTTGCATGGTTCTGGATGCCGCTTCCAGCGAAGTCAGCCGTCTGCGGCACTTCAACGAATGCTTCGTGCAGGGTCTGATTACCTTTTTCAAATCGATCACCGATGACCGCTTCTACCCGTCGCGCATCGAGTTTGAGCATCAGCGTGAGCATGGCCAGGAGCATGTGATCGACGTGCTTGGCTGCGATGTCATATTTGGCGCCGAGGAAAACCGGCTGTATTTCCCTGCCACCCTGCTGTCCCACGCTTCACCCCATGCGGAACCGGAGTTGCTGGACCTTCATGAGCGGTTTGCCAGTGAGCAGGTGGCCCGTCTTGAGAAGAAAGACATCGTCGGACAGGTCGAGCGGATTGTTGCGGAACTGCTGGACAGCGGCGAGGTTACTCTGGATGCCGTGGCCGAGCGTCTTGGCATTAAGCCCCGAACCCTGCGTACCCGCCTGACTGAAGCAGAAACCAGCTTCAACCAGGTGCTGGCGGATTTCCGTTATCGCCTGGCGCGGCAGTTGCTGGCAACCACCGACGAATCCATTGACGAAATCGTTTATCTCACCGGCTTCTCGGAACCCAGTACTTTCTACCGGGCGTTCAAGCGTTGGTCGAGCATGACGCCCATCGAATACCGAAAGACCGCACAGGGAAAGGATGCCATGGTTGATGCCATGTAAGAGCCTCCCGGAAACCGAACTTTTTTCATGAAAAACGTTGACATGCAGGGCGGCCTCTTTATAATGCGCCCTCGTTGTCACCGAGCAGTCACACCCTTGATTGCGCCCGAGGTGGCGGCTCACGCGGAGCGGTAGTTCAGCTGGTTAGAATACCGGCCTGTCACGCCGGGGGTCGCGGGTTCGAGTCCCGTCCGCTCCGCCATTTTCCTTTCGTTTATTACCTCTTTGCATTGTCATTCCTGGTTCATCTCTGCGTAATATTTCGCATGTTATCGTTTTCCTGTTTGAAACATGGAGACGAATAATGTCCGATTATGAAGAAGAGCTGATGGACTGTCAGTTTGAAGACTACGATGACGACGATGCTCTGGACGACGCTACTGAACTGTAGGGACGGATTCAGAGTTTATAGAATGCCCTTGGCAGCCTGCTCCGCCAGGTACCGTTTTCGATGTTCCCCCGGGCTGGTGTTGAACCAGCGACGCCACGCCTTATGAAATGCTGCCGGATTGGCAAAGCCCAATAGCCACGCAATTTCTGACAGCGATACCCGTGTTTCCCGTATGTACTCGACAGCCAGCTCCTTGCGGGTGTCGTCCACCAGTTCCCGAAATCCGGTGTTCTCCTCTGCCAATTGCCTTTGAAGTGTCCAGGGCGCGACGCCGAGCTTATGGGCGACGGTCATCAGGGTCGGAGTGCCGCCCTGTAGCAGGGGTGGGAGCTGGTCTTTCACCCGGTCAGCCGTGCTCCACCCGGCGCGGATACGTGACAGTTCCAGCGCGCACTGCCCTGACAGTGACTCGAACATGGCGGCCTGCGCCTGTAGCGAAGCGGCTTCCGCTATTCCCGGGGCCAGTCTGAGGCTGTTGCCTTCGGCACCGAACTTCACCGGGCACCCGAACCACTGTTCAAACACATCGTCGTAACCCTGGGAAGGGTACTCAATGCAGACCCGCTCAACGACCCGGTCGTGGCCGGTAATGAGCCTCAGGAATTGGGCCCAGGCTGCAAGGACCGAATCCACCACGAAGTAATTAAACACATTGTAGGGTTTGATGGAGTAAAAATGCGCTTCACGGCCCTTGCCGGCTGTCCAGGGAACACCCCTGCTGTTGCGGCTGTTGAGTAGGGAATAATGAATCAGCGTGCTGATGGCTTCGCCAGCTGTGGCGGCAGATTGGGCGGCAAGCCCTGCGATACCCGCGTCCACGGGGCGAGACAGCTGGCCCATCGTCAGGCCGAGCGCGGGGTTGCCGGTGAGGGCGATAGCCGCCTGACCCATTCTCATGAACCGGGGGATGCTGATCCGGGCCGCAGGCGCTCCCAGTGCCTGTTCGTCCAGCCCAAACCGGCTCAGCAGGTCTGTGGGGTCCCGGCCTTCGGCCCGAAGTGCGCGGGCCATGACGGCGACGTACAGCACGCTGATATCGCCGAGGGGGTTTTTGTGTCTGGTGCTCGTTTTCATGATGCAGGTATTGTCCGACAAGTCGTTACAGGATATCAAACTGTTGTTTCGGGATATTGTTTGGGAAGGGCCGGATGGCTAATTTAGAGCCCATATCACGGCATTGCCGATCCAATAACAGGAGAGAGATCATGACCGAATCGACACCGGGCGTTAAACGTTACCCCAATTTGCTGGAGCCGTTGGATCTCGGGTTCACGCGTCTTCGCAATCGTACACTGATGGGGTCCATGCATACTGGCCTGGAAGAGGCGAAGAATGGTTTTGATCGGCTTGCCGCTTTCTACGCCGAACGTGCCCGTGGCGGTGCGGGTTTGATTGTGACTGGTGGTATTTCCCCGAATGTGGAAGGTGCGGTGTTCCAGCACGCGGCCAAGATGAACACCCAGGAAGAAGCGGACAAGCATCAGGTGATCACCCGCGCGGTGCATGAGGCCGACGGCAAGATTTGTATGCAGATTCTCCATGCCGGTCGCTACGCTTATCATCCGGAGCTGGTGGCCCCGTCCGCGATTCAGGCGCCCATCAACCCGATGAAGCCTAGAGAGCTGGACGAAGCGGGTATCGAAAAGCAGATTGAGGATTACGTCAACTGCGCGGCGCTCGCGCGGGAAGCCGGGTACGACGGCGTGGAGATCATGGGTTCGGAAGGTTACTTCATCAACCAGTTCATCGTGGCCCATACAAACCATCGTACTGATCAGTGGGGTGGCAGCTACGAGAACCGCATTCGACTGCCGATCGAGATTGTTCGCCGGGTTCGCGAGCGCGTGGGCAGCGATTTCATCCTTATTTACCGTTTGTCGATGCTGGATCTTATCGAAGATGGCAGTACCTGGGATGAAGTGGTGCAATTGGCGAAAGAAATCGAGAAAGCCGGCGCAACCATTATCAACACCGGCATCGGCTGGCATGAAGCCCGTGTACCGACCATTGCTACCTCTGTGCCTCGAGGCGCGTTTACCAAGGTAACGGCGCGCCTGAAAGACGAGGTCAGCATTCCCCTGGTGACCACCAACCGCATCAACATGCCGGATGTTGCCGAGAAGATCCTCGCGGAAGGCGATGCTGATATGGTGTCCATGGCCCGTCCGTTCCTGGCGGATGCGGACCTTGTTCTGAAGGCTGCCGAAGACCGCGCGGATGAAATCAACACCTGCATCGGTTGCAACCAGGCCTGCCTGGATCATACCTTCAGCGGCAAGCTGACCTCTTGTCTGGTCAACCCCCGTGCCTGTCACGAAACTGAGCTGACCTACGTCAAAACCGCCGAGCCCAAAACGATCGCGGTGGTTGGGGCCGGCCCCGCAGGCCTGGCGTTTGCGACGGTAGCGGCGGAGCGTGGTCATAATGTAACGCTGTTTGACGCCGGTAGCGAAGTGGGTGGTCAGTTCAACGTGGCCAAGCGGATACCGGGCAAGGAGGAGTTCTACGAAACCCTGCGTTATTTCCGGGTCATGCTGGACAAACACGGGGTGGACGTACGCCTGAATACCCGTGTGGATATCGATGCCCTCAAGGCTGGTGGATACGACCATGTGGTGCTGGCCAGCGGCGTCAGCCCGCGCACGCCGGAGATTGAGGGAGTGGATCACCCCAGTGTCATTGGTTACCTGGATGCGCTGTTGGGTCGCAAGCCCGTAGGGCAGAAAGTGGCGGTGATTGGTGCCGGTGGCATCGGTTTCGACGTCTCGGAATTCATCGTCCACAAGGGCACCTCGGCGGCACTGGACCCCGAGCACTTCATGCGTGAATGGGGAGTGGACCTGAGCGTTGGTCATCGTGGCGGTATTCAGGGCATGGAGCCGGAGGTGCCGGAGCCGGCCCGCGAGGTGTACCTGTTGCAGCGCAAGGCATCGAAAGTCGGTAAAAACCTGGGCAAGACCACAGGCTGGATTCACCGCACTTCACTGAAGAATCGCCAGGTGCAGATGGTTCCGGGCGTGAGCTACCGCAAGATTGATGATGACGGGCTGCACATAACGGTGACCCCGAAAGGTGCCGAGCAGGGAGAGGATAGGGTATTGCCGGTGGATACCATTGTTGTGTGTGCCGGCCAGGAGCCTTTGCGTGAGTTACAGAGTGGGCTTGAAGCCGCTGGAATGAAGGTGCACTTGATCGGTGGCGCCGACGTGGCCGCGGAACTGGATGCCAAGCGCGCGATCAATCAGGGCAGCCGCCTGGCAGCGGAGCTCTGAGTGCCACGGGCGTGCGGGCCCTGATCACAAAACGTTGCAGTTTTGCTCTACCTTCAGAGGTTTGACCCGCTAGACTATTATCCGTAAGTCTGTCAGTTTGAAGCCGGCCCCGCGCACTGTGCAGGGCCGGTTTCTGGTGTCTGACGAAAAAACGGAACACTTTTGGTGTGTTTGTCGTGTAGCGGTCGGGTTTTCGGAGAGTGGGGAGTTAGCAATGGGGTCTGCCGACCAGGCAAGCGATGGTTATTCGGCGGTGTTTTTCATGGACGGCAGCGACGTGTCGCGCCAGATGCGTGCGTCTGAGTTCGGAGCCTTTCTTGATGGCTACGTTGGCCTGTCCGACCTGGCAGATACCGATGTAAAGGCCGTTTACGTATTGCTTGGCAGCGACCTTCTGGTGCGTTCGCTGGTTTTCTTCCGAATCTATTTTGATGAGGAAGGCAGGGCTGACAGCCATTGGAACTTGCCCGTAGAAAAACTGGCCCGCAAAGGTGCCAAGGGCCCGGATATGGGTGCTGGTCCGATTCGATTGGTGTGTCGCAGTCAATGCCCGAAGTCTGCCAGTGCCGAGGATTTCTGGGATCCTGATATGACCCCGGGAAGCAACCACTTCCAGGCCATTCGGCGCGCCGTGGATGCGAACACACTGAGGTTCCGCAAGGTGGAGCCCACGCCGGAAGAGGATATTCCTGTGTTGGGTGCCGAGTCCCGTTCCCAGGAAGAACCTGAGGTTTCCGCAGACCGGGTGCGGCTTGCCCGTGTTATCCGGGAACAGCGGCTTCGCATCAAAACCCTGCAAAGTGTTCATCGCGATGCGCTGTCTGATCTGCAGCGTGAAAACCGCCATGAGATGCAGGCCCTGCGTAATGAAACCGCCGAACTCCAGCAGAAGTATGAGCGCCAGAAACTCAGCAATGAACAGCTGAAAAAACGCCTTGCTGAGCGCAATGAGCAGTACCTGATGATGCAGGAGCAGATCGCCAGTGGTGAGGCCCGTAACGAGCGCGAGGGTGCTACGGCGGATGCCGAGGTGGTGTTGCTGCGAGAGCAACTGGAGCGCCGTCAGCGCGAACTGGAATTGAGGGACGAAAAGATCGTGGTGCTGGAGCAGGAAAACTATGACTTGCGACACCAGCCGCCAACCGAAAATTCAGTCATGGATCATCTGCAAAACCATTCGGTCTTCCTGGTGGCCTACCACGCCGGGGTAGGTCATATTACCCTGCCTTACGATGATATCGAGAGCTATTTCCGCAACCCTGTGGCCTACGCTGCTGAGCGTTGCGGGCTCAATGAGCCGGCCTACCGGCAATGGCTTGACCACTATGAACACCCGGTCTGCCATCATAAGCTTACCAACGGTAAACCCTGTGGTGAGCCCGTCATGCGCATCAGTCAGCCGGCTGAGTTTCGGGCAGAGGTGGATGATCGCTGCGAACAGCACCGGCCGAAGGACTCCAACTAACCTGCCTCTAGCGATTTCCTGCGGGATCTTTTTTCAGAATCGGGCCGTATTTCGTTACTATGGGTGCTGATACGCCCCCGGGTGATGAATCAGCTCCGCCCCGGCCCAACCCAGACACCCACAGGAAGCTACATGGATCAATTCAGAAACATTGGCGTGATTGGCCGCATGGGCAGCGTAAAGGTGGTCGAATCGCTGCGTCAGCTCAAACAGTATCTGGTGAGCAATAACTATCACGTGATCATTGAGGAAGACACCGCCAGTATGCTGCCTGGTCATGGTCTTCAGGTGGCCAGCAAGAAGCTGCTGGGTGAAATTTGTGACCTGGTTATTGTGGTGGGTGGTGATGGCAGTCTGCTGGGCGCTGCCCGGGAACTGGCCAAATCCAAGATTCCGCTGCTGGGTGTGAACCGTGGTCGTCTTGGTTTCCTGACCGATATTTCTCCGTCTGACCTGGAGGAACGGCTGGGCAAGGTCCTGCAGGGGAAATACATCGAAGAGACACGTTTCCTCCTGGATGGGCACGTGGAGCGCAATGGCCAGCCCCTGGGCTTTGGAACCGCCCTGAATGACGTGGTGCTGCATCCCGGCAAATCGACCCGGATGATCGGGTTCGACCTCTACATCGACGGACATTTCGTATACAGCCAACGCTCGGATGGGCTTATCGTGGCTACGCCGACCGGGTCGACCGCCTATTCGTTATCGGCGGGCGGGCCGATCATGCATCCGAAACTCGATGCCGTCGTGCTGGTGCCCATGTTCCCGCACACGTTGAGCAGTCGCCCGATCGTGGTGGACGGCAAGAGTGAGATCAAGCTGGTGATCGGTGAAACCAACGAAACCTATCCGCAGATCAGTTTCGACGGGCAGATGAACATTGCCTGTGCCCCCGGCGACATCATCCGAATCACCAAGAAACCCTTCAAGATTCGCCTGATTCACCCCGCGGATCATAATTTTTACGCCACATGCCGGGACAAGCTGGGCTGGGCCAGTGAGATTGCAGCGAGCTAACAACATGCCAGGACAGGAAAGATCCGCGAGCCGCGGTTACGACATTATCGGCGATATTCACGGATGCGCTCATACCCTGGTGCGGCTACTGGACCAGATGGGCTATCGCAAGGTTAACGGTGTCTATGAACACCCCCGGCGCCAGGCCATATTCATTGGTGACATCATTGACCGCGGACCTCGTATCCGTGAGGCACTGCATCTGGTCAGGGACATGGTCGAGCACGGTTCCGCCCGCATCGTAATGGGAAATCACGAGTACAACGCCCTGGGCTACTGCACCCGTGCCCGCCCCGGCAGTGGCAAGACGTTCCTGCGGGAGCACAATGCCCGGCACGACCGGTTGATCCGAGAAACCCTCGAACAGTTCGAGCATTACCCCCACGAATGGAACGAGTTTCTGGAGTGGTTCTACACCATTCCCCTGTTTATCGATGAGCCGGATTTCCGGGCAGTACATGCGTGTTGGGACAGCGACCTGATCACCAAATTCAAGGAAAATCAGGGAGGTGCCTGTATCGATGACGAGTTCCTCCATGCGTCGGCGGCGATTGAGTCCTTCGCCGGCCAGGTCATGGATACCTTGCTGCGCGGCACGGATCTTCGCTTGCCGCCGGGCGTGAAGATTACCGGTAAAGACGGCTACGTCAGGGAGTTTTTCCGCACCAAGTTCTGGGCTGATAACCCGAAAACCTACGCCGACGTGGTGTTCCAGCCCGACCCCTTGCCGGAGGACGTCGCCTGCCGTGAGCTGACGGACGCTGAGCGAGGCCAGCTGATCAGCTATCCCGCTTCAGCGCCACCGGTGTTCGTGGGCCATTACTGGATGGAAGGCGAGCCGGCACCACTGAAACACAATGTGGCCTGCATCGACTTCAGTGCGGTCAAATACGGCAAGCTAGTGGCCTATCGCCTGGATGGCGAACGTACCCTGTCCCGTGACAAGTTCGTTTGGGTGGATGTGGAGAGGCCGGAGCAGCCGGACTATCCCACCAGCGAAGACAGCGTGGCGAGGTAACCTGTGTATCGCGTGAAACAGATTGATACCGACATAAACCTGGCTGGTTTCAGTCGTTGGCTGAAAGAGCAGGGGGTGGAGCACCGGATCACCGAGGAGGGTGGGTCACAGGTGCTGTGGCTGGAGAACCCTGAGCATACGGAGCCGGTGTTACAGGCCCTTGAGCGCTTCCTGAAGGAACCCGAGGTGCAGGACGCTGTCAATACGACAGCGCAATCGCCGGTGTTTGTCGGGGGGCGTTGGCAGCCGTCGCCACGCCACGCACCCATGGTGCTCGCCATGATTGCCCTGGCCGTATTGATGGCTTGGGTGACGGCCATGGGACAGAATCAGCTATCCACCCTGTTGATGTTCGTCGATCCGCGTTTCTATGATGTTGGTACCATGGCGGATCGAATCCAGGCGCTGTCTTCTACCTTGGCTGGTGGGCAGGTCTGGCGCCTGATCACGCCAGATTTCCTGCATTTCAGCTGGACCCATATCATCTTTAATTCCGTCATGTTGTGGTTCCTGGGCAGTCAGGTTGAGTGGTTCGATGGCCGTGCGCGGTTACTTGCCCTGTTCGTAGTGACCAGCCTGCTGTCCAACGGATTGCAGTACATCGTGAGTGGGCCTCTGTTTGGCGGTCTGTCTGGCGTTGTGTACGGCATTCTGGGTTATTGCTGGCTGAGCCAGCGGCGCGTGCCCCGTTTCCAGTTCCCGCCTGCGCTGGTGACGTTTGCCGTGGCCTGGATGGTGATAGGCTTTACGCCATTTACCGAAATGGTGGGGTTGGGGCAGATGGCAAATGAAGCCCACCTGGGAGGCTTTGTGGCTGGGCTTGCCCTGGCGGCCATTTTGCCGGTACCAAAAAAAGCCCCGCGAAACCGCGGGGCATGAAAAGAGCGTATAGCTCCTGATGAGAGAGACCAAATGAATACGACCTTCGTCATTTGGTGAGTTAATGATAATCATTATCGTTTATTGTTGTCAACGGGTTTCCTCACATTTTTTGCTAGCAAATGATTGGAGAACGAAATGACCTACGAAGAGCTGATCAAACGGCTGGACCCCGCTGTTTATCAGAGCCTCAAGCGCGCCCTTGAGCTGGGCAAGTGGCCGGATGGTCGTAAACTGAGTGACGAGCAGCGGTCGATCTGCATGGAGGCCGTTATTTATTACGAAGACCACCACAACACACCGATGGAAGAGCGGGTTGGTTACCTTGACCGCGGCGAAAAGGCGGGGACTGCGTGCGATCCCAGCGTGTCGCGCACAGCAGGGAAATCGTCAAACGGTACGGCCGGCTCAGATCAGTACTTTGAGGTGAAGTCTTGACCGCATTGGTTGATGTGACCGGTCGCCTGCGCAAGATGCCTGCAGAGGCCGGTGATCCGGTCAGCTATACCATCCGGGTGGGCGATACCCTCATCCCCCTTAATGAGATGGTCGGGTACCCGTTGCAGTTTGATTTCGATGGCGTGATACGCTGCATCAACTGTGATCGTAAGACCAACAAGAGTTTCAGCCAGGGTTACTGCTATCCCTGTTTTCGTAAGTTGGCCGCCTGTGACAGCTGCATCATGAGCCCGGAAAAATGCCATTACCATGAGGGCACCTGCCGTGAGCCGGAGTGGGGAGAGACTCACTGCATGATTGAGCATGTGGTGTATCTGGCTAATTCGTCCGGTCTCAAGGTGGGCATAACCCGTGGTTCTCAGGTGCCAACTCGCTGGATAGACCAGGGTGCCGTCGATGCCATCCCGATGGTCCGGGTGACTACCCGACAGTTAGCAGGTTTTGTGGAAGTCGCGTGCAAGAAGTACGTCGCGGACCGAACCAACTGGCGGGCCATGCTTAAAGGCGACGTGCCGGATCTGGATCTGGTTGAAGAGCGTCGCCGCATGCTGGAGCTGGTCGCCGACGATTTGTCGGAATTGCGCGCCGCCCACGGTGAGAACAGTATCCGGGCTGTCGATGAAGACGGGTTGGCTTTGAGCTATCCGGTCGAGGTATGGCCCCGGACGGTAAAAACTCATAATCTGGACAAGTCGCCCTCGGCGGACGGCGTGCTCCAGGGGATCAAGGGCCAATACCTGATCCTGGATACCGGTGTTATCAATATCCGTAAATACACCGGTTATGAAGTCCGCTTCCGGGTCTTCCCAAACCACTGAGCCCGGCCCAACGAATTCTGGAGAAAGTGAATGCGTACCAGTCAGCCACAGACCATTTTCCTCAAGGATTACCGCGTGCCCGCCTTTCTGGTGGACCATGTGGATCTGCGTTTTGAACTGTTTGAAGATGGGGCCAGGGTTCACTGTACCCTGGCCATGCGCCGGAATCCCGACAGCGATTCCTCGGACAAGAGCCTTGAACTCGACGGCGACAGCCTGACCACACTTGAATCGGTGAGCCTGGATGGCAAACCCCTGGAGGGCAGCGCCTACGAGGACCGTGACGACAAACTCACCCTTTATGAAGTGCCGGATCAGTTTAATCTGGGGATCGTGACCTGGATCGAACCCCAGAACAACACGCGCCTGGAAGGTCTGTACAAATCGTCGGGCATGTTCTGTACCCAGTGTGAAGCCGAAGGCTTCCGCTGCATCACGTACTTTCCTGACCGGCCCGATGTGATGGCCCGTTTCCGCACCCGTGTTGAGGCGGATAAAACCCGCTATCCCATCCTGCTGTCCAACGGCAACGATGTTGAAAAGGGTGATCTGGCCGACGGCAGGCATTTTGTCACCTGGGAAGACCCATTCCCGAAGCCCTGCTACCTGTTTGCCCTGGTGGCCGGTGACCTCCTGGAAAAGCGGGACAGCTTTAAGACAATGTCAGGTCGTGACATTGATCTGCGCATGTACGTTGAGCCCCGCAACGCCGAGAAGTGCGACCACGCCATGGACTCCCTGAAACGCGCCATGCGCTGGGACGAGGAGGTGTATGGCCGCGAGTACGATCTGGATATTTTCATGATCGTCGCAGTGGATGACTTCAACATGGGCGCCATGGAGAACAAGGGGCTGAACATTTTCAACTCCTCGTGCGTACTGGCCAGCCAGGAAACCGCGACGGACATGGCGTTCCAGCGCATCGAGTCGATCGTGGCCCACGAGTATTTCCACAACTGGTCCGGTAATCGCGTGACCTGTCGCGACTGGTTCCAGCTTAGCCTGAAAGAAGGCTTCACGGTGTTTCGGGATTCCTGTTTTTCTGCCGATGTGGGTTCGCCCACTGTCAAGCGGATTGAGGATGCGACCATGCTTCGTACCGCTCAGTTCGCCGAGGATGCGGGGCCAATGGCGCACCCGGTTCGTCCGGAATCCTATATGGAGATCACGAACTTCTACACGCTGACCATCTACGAGAAAGGTTCGGAAGTGGTGGGCATGATCCATACGCTGCTGGGGCCCGATCTGTTCCGCAAGGGCAGTGACCTGTACTTTGAGCGGCATGACGGTCAGGCGGTGACAACAGACGACTTTGTCCGCGCCATGGAGGATGCCAGTGGTCGTGACCTGTCGCAGTTCCGTCTCTGGTACGAGCAGTCTGGCACGCCAGAGCTGACAGTGCGGGATGAGTTTGATGACGCTGCTGGCATCTATCGCCTGACCATCAAACAGTCGATTCCGGATACACCGGGACAGACCGATAAGAAGCCGCAGCACATCCCATTTGCCATCGGCCTTCTGGGTGCCGAGGGTGAGTCGTTGCCACTGAAGCTGGCTGCAGATGATGCCGATGCGCCAACGGACCGGGTCCTGGAGTTGACCGACGCCAGTCATACCTTCGAGTTCCACGGCTTGTCGGAGCGGCCAGTGCCTTCATTGTTGCGGGGGTTCTCGGCGCCGGTGCGGGTATTCTACCCGTGGACACGGGAGCAGCTCACCTTCCTGATGAGCCATGACTCGGACGGTTTCAATCGCTGGGACGCGGGACAGCGCCTGGCGGTGGACGTCATCAACTCACTGGTGTCGTCCACCGATGGGAACGTGGACGCCGGCCTGGTTGAGGCGTATCGCAGCCTGTTGGCGGACTCGTCTCTGGATCAGGCGCTGGTTGCCAAAATGCTGCAACTGCCATCCGAAGCCTATCTGATCGAACTGGCTGATCAGCCCAACGTACCTGCCATCCACAGAGCCCGTGAACGCGTGCTTGCGCATCTGGCGAGATCGCTGAGGGACGAGCTTCTGGCCTGCTATCACCGCAACACCCTGAGCGGTCACTACGAGGTGACGCCGGAGGCCGTGGCGCGTCGAAGCTTGCGGAATACCGCCCTGGCCTGGCTCCTGCACATCGATGATGAAGAGGGCCGGACGCTGGCGACAAGCCAGTTTAACGAGGCCGATAACATGACGGATCGTATGGGGGCCCTTCGTGCCCTGGTGAACTCCGGTTACGAAAAAGAGCAGGAGCAGGCACTCGCAGACTTCTACCAGCAGTGGAAGGACGACCCCCAGGTGGTTGAGCAATGGTTCGCGGTGCAGTCGGGCAGTACCCGCACCGGAGGCTTGCGCAAAGTCCATGAACTGATGGAGCACCCGGCGTTCGACTGGAAGAACCCCAACAAGATCCGCTCGGTGATCGGGGTGTTTGCTGGCCAGAATCTCCCTGCCTTTCACGCAGAGGATGGAGCCGGTTATCAGTTCCTGGCGGAGCAGGTGCGAAAACTGGATGACAGTAACCCACAGATTGCGGCCAGGCTGGTGTCTCCGCTGACCCGCTGGCGCAAATTCGCGCCGGTTCACGGCGAGCAGATGAAATCGGCGCTGGAGACCGTTCGTGACAAGTCTGGATTGTCGCGAGATGTCTACGAGGTGGTTCACAAGAGCCTTGCCGGCCAATAGGGAAGCGAGATCGCTGGGGTATCCGTCTGCCGCAACGCGGGGCCTGTCACAGGCGGATACAAAATCGCACTTTCGGTCGATAGACAATATCGGCCAATCGGCTACTCTGTCAGGAGCCGATATTCCATGACAACACAATAAGAAAAGCCTTCTACAGGGCTTTCAGACAGGTTTAAGGTTAAAAAATGACATACAAGAACAATGTGATTTTGGGCAGTCTGTTTGCTCTTTCGGTTTTTGCCATGCCAGCCAGTTCCGCCGTTTCCAGTAGTGAAGCCGCTCGACTGGGTCAGGATCTTACCCCGTTTGGCTCCGTGAAAGCCGGCAACGAGGCAGGTACCATTCCCGCGTGGACGGGTGGCCTCACCGAAGCCCCTACCGGATATGAGGGTAGTGGTCAGCACCATATCAACCCTTTCCCGGACGATGAGGTGTTATTCACCATCAGCGCGTCCAACATGGATCAGTATGACGAGTACCTGACCGACGGCCTCCGCGCCATGCTCGACACCTATCCGACGACCTTCCGTATTCCGGTCTACAAAAGCCGTCGCACACACGCGGTGCCGGATTGGGTTGCTGAAAACACCAGGGAAAATGCCGTAGATGCTGAGGTAGTGGGTAAAGGCGAGGGTATCGATGGCGCCTTTGCCGGTTATCCTTTCCCCATCCTGCACGGTAATAATGAGCAAAAAGCCTGGCAGGTAATCTGGAATCACCTGACTCGCTGGCGTGGCGTTTCCGTAACCCGCCGTTCAAGCGAAGTGGCAGTGCAGCCGGATGGCGATTACTCCCTTGTGACCTCTCAGCAGGAAGCCTTCTTCAATTACTACAACCCTGAGGGTAGTGAAGAAGAACTCGATAACGTTATTTTCTATTATCTGTCGTTCACCCAGTCGCCACCCCGTCTCGCCGGTGGTGCCATCCTGATTCATGAAACTCTGAACCAGATTATCAACCCGCGTAATGGTTGGGGTTACAACGCCGGCCAGCGCCGTGTTCGCCGTGCACCCAACCTGGGCTATGACTCTCCGATTGCAGCCGCAGATAATCTGCGAACAGCCGATGACACCGATATCTTTAACGGTGCCCTGGACCGCTACAATTGGGAATATGAGGGCATGCGGGAGATCTACGTTCCCTACAACAATTACCGCATCGGTGAGCAGGGCACGCCTTACTCCGAAATCCTGGGTATTTCCCACCTGAATCCGGACCTCACCCGTTGGGAGCTCCATCGGGTGCATGTTGTGGAAGCGACCCTGAAGGAAGGGGAGCGCCATATTTACGGCAAGCGTCGCTTCTATGTGGATGCCGATAGCTGGAACACCTTGCTGCTGGACCAGTACGATGGCCGCGGTGAGCTCTGGCGCGTAACCATGGGCCTGGCGAAAAACTATTATGAATTGCCTGGCGTATGGACAGTGCTGGATGTGTACCATGACCTTCAGGCCCGTCGTTATCACGTGCTGGGCCTGGATACCGAAGAGGGTTCCACCCGTAAGTTTACCAACGACGTGCCCAACCGACGGTATTTCTCGCCGGCTTCCCTGCGTCGCAGGAGTGTGCGTTAACGTCTTGACTCGCTGTTGGAACACGATTTTCGCCAGAGACGGATGGCGACGGATATACCGGTGGTCGGAAGGTCACCGGTATATTCATAGTATTGGCCGGTGCGACCGGCAAAATCAGAGTGACACAGTTCAACACAACATATAGGCAATCTGAATGGCTACAAGGTTGATGTGCAAGACTCTGGGAGCGGCCTGTCTTGGACTATCCATGGCATTGTCCGCGCCCACGGTGTTTGCGCTTGCAGATATCATCGAAACCCCATCCCGGCCAACTGCGCTTGCGCCAGAGCATCTGCTCAATGATGTCGACACGGCGGGCGAACGAATCGTGGCAGCCGGTGTGCGTGGTCATATCATTTTTTCCGATGATGATGGTGAAAGTTGGGTGCAGGGTGAAGTTCCGGTATCCGTCACATTGACCGGCGTGGATTTTGGCACTGAACAGCATGGCTGGGCCGTTGGGCACAGTGGTGTTGTTCTCCATTCAGACGATGCGGGCGAAAACTGGGAGCTCCAGCTCACCGGTGTCCGGGCTGCTGAATTGGCGATTGAAAGTCGCCAGGAGCAGATCGACGAAATGGAGCAGAAACTGGAAGAAGCCCCGGAGGACGAGAAAGACGACCTCGATTGGGCGTTGGGCGATCTGTATTTCTCGCTGGAAAACCTGCAGGCGGATCTTGAAATCGGCCCGGTGAACCCATTTCTGGATGTTTGGTTCGAAAATGAGAACCACGGTTTCGTTGTTGGTGCCTATGGCATGTTTTTGCGCACGACGGACGGCGGAAAGACCTGGAAAGACTGGGCGCCGAAGCTTGAAAACCCCAGCAGTTTTCACCTGAACAGTATTGGCCAGATCACTGGCGGTGGCCTGGTGATCGTCGGTGAGGCTGGGCAGATTTTCGTGTCCGTCGATGGCGGTGACAGCTGGGAGAGACGTGAGAGCCCCTATGAAGGCTCCCTGTTCGGAGCAATCGGAACCGGTAATGTGAATGAGATACTCGCATTCGGTTTGCGTGGGAACATCTTCTTTTCATCCGACCTGGGCAGAAGCTGGAAAGTGGTGCCCAGTGAGTCGGACGCAACCCTCAATGATGGCACGGTGTCCGAAGACGGCCGTATCACGTTGGTTGGCAATGGTGGCGCAGTGCTAATGAGCACCAACGGTGGAGATACCTTCCGTCCCTACTTCCGGGATGATCGGGAAGGGGTGATGGATGTTGTCCCCGTATCGGGAACCAATCTGCTGATTGTGGGCGAGGGTGGCGTGAAGCACACCGACGCCCGCGGCAAGAATCTTCAATAACGCCCTGATGCGGCACCAACAGATAGAAAATTAGAGGGGCTTTTGAATGTCGAACCCGAAGCACGACAAGGGCGAGCATTACCTGACTACACCGAAGGCAGAACCGTTCCTGGAACGGCTGATCTTCAACAATCGGGCCATCATCCTGATTGCCTTTTTCTTCCTGACGCTGTTCCTTGGCTACAACGCGGTCAAGATTGAGCCGGATGCCAGTTTCGAGCGGATGATTCCGTTGGAGCATCCCTACATCGTCAATATGCTTGAGCACCGGGACGATCTGGAGAACCTGGGTAACTTTGTGCGTATCGCCGTGGAAGTGGAAGAGGGCGATATCTTCACAGCCGAGTATATGGAAACCCTGAAGCAGATCACCGATGAGGTGTTCTATCTCAACGGGGTGGACCGTTCCGGATTGAAATCACTCTGGACCTCCAACGTTCGCTGGGTTGAGGTGACTGAGCAAGGGTTCCAGGGCGGCACCGTGATCCCGGACGGTTACGATGGCTCCCGAGCCACCCTTGAACAGCTGCGTCAGAACGTACTCCGTTCGAACGAAGTAGGGCGCCTGATTTCCGACAACTTCCGTTCTACCATCGTGTACGCGCCGCTTTATGAGAACAACCCTGAAACTGGCGAGCCGCTGGACTACGGTGAGTTCTCGCGCCAGTTGGAAGAAAAGATCCGGGACAAGTACGAGGCGCAGAATCCGAACATTGAAATTCACATCGTCGGTTTCGCCAAGAAAGTGGGCGACCTCATTGAGGGTATTGGTTCCATTGCCTGGTTTGCGGGCATCACCATTATCCTGACGACCCTGTTGCTGTTCGGGTACTCACGTTGCATTACCGGAACACTGGTTCCGGTGTTCACCTCCATCATCGCGGTGTTCCTGCAACTGGGCACATTGAGGCTGTTGGGGTATGGCCTGGACCCTTACTCGGTTCTGGTTCCGTTCCTCGTATTTGCCATCGGCATCAGTCACGGCGTTCAGATTGTGAATGCCATGGCGGTGGAAGCGGCGAAAGGGTTTGATTCCGTTACCGCGGCCCGCCTTGCGTTCCGGGCGCTCTATATCCCGGGCATGCTGGCTCTGATTTCAGATGCCTTCGGCTTCCTGACTCTGTTCTTCATCGAGATCGATGTTATCCGGGATCTGGCCGTTGCCGCCGGCATCGGTGTGGCGTTCGTCATTCTGACCAACCTGGTATTGCACGTATTGATCATGTCGTACCTTGGTATCTCCAAGGGCGGTGTTCGTCATGTGCAGAATCATGGTGAAAAGCAGGATCGCAAGTGGCGCGTCATGTCTTACTTCGCACATCCCGGTGTGGCACCGATTTCTCTGTTGATAGCGGTTATTGGCCTGGGGCTTGGCCTTTATTACAAGCAAGGCCTGAAAGTCGGTGACCTTGATCAGGGTGCGCCGGAGCTGCGGGCCGATTCCCGCTACAACAAGGACAATGCCTATATCATCGACAACTACTCAACGAGTGCCGATGTGTTGGTCGTGATGGTGAAAACCGAGGAAGAGCAGTGTACCCAGTACAACGTTCTCCGCGCCATGGACAACCTCCAGTGGGAACTTCAGAACACGCCTGGTGTGCAGTCCTCGGCGTCTTTGGCCGATGTGTCCAAGATTGTTACCAAGGCACTGAACGAGGGTAACTGGAAGTGGTATGAGATTTCCCGCAACCAGACCATTATCAATGCCTCGATCCGTGAGGCGCCGGCAGGCCTGATCAATACCAATTGTGATCTGACACCGGTGCTTGTTTTCCTTGAGGATCACAAGGCAGAAACGCTGGAAACAGTCACCGAACGCGTTGAGGAGTTCGCCAGCAACAATAACAACGACGAATACACGTTCATGCTGGCCGCCGGTAATGCGGGCGTCGAAGCTGCCACGAACGATGTCATCTCAAGTGCGAAGAACATGATGTTGATCTTCGTCTACGGTGTGGTCGCGTCATTGTGCCTGCTGACGTTCCGTTCTATCCGTGCGGTTCTGTGTATTCTGATCCCACTGGGCCTGACGTCGATCCTGGCCGAGGCGATCATGGCGGTATCAGGCATTGGTATCAAGGTAGCGACGTTGCCGGTTATTGCGCTGGGCGTGGGTATTGGTGTCGACTACGGTATCTATATCTACAGCAAGCTCGAGAAGTTCCTGTTGGAGGGCAAGACACTCCAGGAAGCATACTTCGAGACCCTGAGGTCTACTGGTAAGGCGGTTATCTTTACCGGTGTCACACTGGGTATCGGTGTGGTTACCTGGATCTTCTCGCCGATCAAGTTCCAGGCGGATATGGGGTTGTTGCTGTTCTTCATGTTCATCTGGAACATGGTGGGCTCTATCTGGCTGCTGCCGGCCCTGGCGCGTTTCCTCCTGCGCCCGGATCGAATGGTTGCCAAGGCCCGCGCGAACAAATAAGATTCGCGTCCGCCTGATCAAAAAAGCCCGCTCTGCGGGCTCAGATTGCTGACGAACCC
>NZ_DFMB01000052.1:0-14730 GCF_002375325.1 Marinobacter sp. UBA3604 | reverse complement strand
CTAACCCGCGATGAACCTTTTTTCTTTTTCCGGAACAAATCCTGAATGATCAGGATTTGAGGGGTTTGACGTAAAGAATCAGGCTGTGATCGACAATCTCATAGCCTCGTTCTTTGGCAATTTTTTGCTGCCGCTCTTCGATCACCTCATCGACGAACTCAATGACCTCGCCGGTCTGAGTGCAGACCATGTGATCATGATGATCGTCGCCGGCCATCTCAAATACGGCGTGCCCACCTTCAAAGTTGTGGCGCAGAACCAGGCCAGCTGCCTCAAACTGAGTCAGCACCCGGTAGACGGTTGCCAGGCCCACGTCATCACCCTGTTCGAGGAGCTTTTTGTACACATCCTCGGCGCTGAGGTGATGCTCCTCGGAGTTCTCCAGAATATTGAAGATCTTCACTCTTGGCAGAGTGACTTTAAGACCGACTTTTCGTAATTCGGTGTTTTCGGATGACATGTTACGATTCACTCTTTGGTGTGCCTCACGGCTTCCGGTATGATGAAGCCGCATGTTAACGGTCAGACCGTGTCACACCTGCCCCTGGCAGGCGATTTCAAGATAGAGGATTTCCCCCGGCGATGCAAAAGCTCACAGCTCTCATTCTAACTCTCATCATGGCTGGCTGTGTTTTCCCAGGCGTATACAAGATCAATGTACAACAGGGGAACATACTGACCGACGAAGAGCTGACATCACTGGCCGAGGGCATGTCCCGCAGCCAGGTCCACTCCTTGCTGGGCACCCCGCTGATGACCAACCCCGCCGATCCGTCCCGGGAGTACTATGTGTATACCTTCCAGCGCAGTGGTGGCGATATCAAGGAACAACGGGTCATCGTCTACTACGATAACGACCAGTATTCCCATTACGAAGCCCAGCTGCTGGAAGAAACGCCCGCCTACTGAGCCAGCCTCAAGCCTTAACCCTTCTTCTTTGCCCGGTTAAGCCGGGCCTGCTTGGGGTCGATCTGCAGCGGCCGGTAAACTTCAACCCGGTCGCCGTCCCGCAACTCGTGGGCGGACGGATTCTTGATCACCTTACCGAAGATCCCCATATCGCCATTTTCCGGATCGACCTCAGGAAATATGGCAACAATGCCGGAACGCTTCACAGCCTCCACAGCCGTGGTGCCCTCTTCGACACTCAAGCTAATGATTTCCTGCCTGTCTGGCCTGGCAAAGGCCACCTCAACTCGAATCATTGTTATCCCCCGAGATACACCTGGTCTGCGCGACGGCAGAACGCGTCCACCATGGTATTCGCAGCCTGATTGAAGACCGGCCCGAACGTCATCCTCGACAAGGATCCGGAAAACTCAAATTCCAGCGTGAGAATCACCTTGCAGGCGTTATTCTGCAGGGGCTTAAACTGCCAACGACCGCTAAGGTTACGGAAAGGGCCATCCACCAGGCTCATTTCAATGGTATGCGGCAGGTACAGCTGGTTGCGCGTGGTCAGCCGGTGACGGATACCACCTTTGGCGATATCCATGGATGCCATGATTTCGTGGTCTGTCTGCTCGTGCACCTGGCTGGCTGAACACCAGGGAAGAAAATCGGGGTAGCTGGCAACATCGTTGACCAGGTGGAACATGCGTTCCGCCGAGTGCATAACCAGCGCGGTCTTGTCGATCTGATGGGGCATTGGAACCGGACGTCCTGCTTGCGAATACTCTTGAGTTGAAGACCCTGCAAAGGGGGAGCCCCTTTAATCGGGACGCCAATATCAGACGCTATGATAAAGGATATCACCGTTGTTGGGGTCACTTTCCTGCCCAGCCGGGCCATTCTTACCGCTCTTCTCTCCTGGCTCGCCCGGATTGGTCTCTGGCTCGCCACCCCCACCGGCATCACCGGCTTCATTGTTGGAATCACCCGCATCGGGGGCAGCTGGCGTCATTGAGCTTGGTGCCAACTCTACGGTAGGTTTGCACCACAATCCGTTGCTACCGCTGTCGCACAACGCCACCAGCGACGTGGCGGTGTACTGCAGACCGATATACGCCACCACCAGCGGCAAGATCAAGCGCATCACCCAGAACCATATACGGCCAATCAGGCGTGGTGCCTTTCCCAATATGGTGAAGGTCAGATTTCGGGTCAGGTACCAGCCCGCGAAGACGGATATCAGGATACTCACCAGTGGAATCAGCAGGCCACCCGTGATCAGCTCAAGCCAGCGGAACAAGGTGCCCCCGGCGAAACGCTCGTCAGACCATAGATTGAAGGACAGCAACGACCCAAGCCCCGCCAGCCAGACTGAGCTGCCCATCAGAAAGGCGGACAAGCCCCTTGGTGCGCCTGTCCACTCCTGAAACCAACCGACCACCGGCTCAAGCAATGAAAGAGACGTCGTCCACACAATCATCACGATGACCAGGAACACGGCTGCCACCAGAAACTGACTGCCCGGCAGATCCGCCAGGGCCACCGGCAGCGACAGGAAAAGCAGCCCGAACCCGCGCTCACCTTCCATGGAATGGCCATCGGGCGCCAACGAATAAATCGCCAACCCGGCCCCGATGGCGATCAGGGTGTCCATCAACACCACAGCCAGCACGGAACGCTTAAGGCGAGTGTCCGCGGGTGTATAGGCACCGAACAGGGTCCACACGCCCATTCCGAGCCCAAGAGTGAAAAACGCGTGAAACAACGCCGCCCGCAAACTGTCCAGGGTCACGTCGGCGGGGCGGAAATCCAGCATGAAGTCCGACGCACTGCGGAAATCCCCACTCCAGGCGGCCAGACCGCAGAGCGCCAGCAGAATCAGCATCATCGCCGGTGCCACCACCCGTACTGCACGCTCGACACCGTCCACCACGCCCTGCATCGACACCCACACCACCAGCAACAGGAAAAATCCGTGCCAGCCCATGAACACGCGATAGTCCCGCGAGTCCGACACCAACGCGGAGAGGATACCTGCGGCTTCAGCCTCGCCGGCGCCAATAAACCGGCCCATGGCTCCGTAGAATACGTAGGCCAGAGCGATGGCACCGAAAACAGCCGTAAAGGAAAGCACCAGAAAAGCCGCCAACACCCCCAGACGACCAGTCCACATCCACGCCCGGGACCGTCGCGCGCTGCGAACGAAACCATCCATCGCCAGAACCAATCCATGGCGGGCGTATCTTCCCATCGCGGATTCGGTGACCATCAACGGCAGCGTGACCAGCAACAGGCACGCCAGGTACAGCAATATGAACAACCCGCCGCCATGCTGGCCGGCCAGGTAGGGAAACTGCCACACGTTCGCGAGGCCAAAGGTTGCCCCGGTCGCGGCCCAGAAAAAAGTGGTTGGCCGGGTCCACGACCCGATTGGTGTTTCGTATGGAGTAGGCATTCCATTCCCTGACGACATCTCAGCGCACATTGTAGCGGAGGAATCACAGCCCATACGACCATCGACTCAGTCAATCGCGCCGATTTCGTGACCAGTCTGGTACTACTGGGCTACAATGCGCGCTTTTCCGGCACGATTACGCACGGTAAATTTTCTGTCCGACTCCGGATCAACGATTCATGAGCAAGAAGAAACCCGGCGCTCCGAGCGCCACCATTGCCTTGAACAAAAAGGCAAAACACGAGTACCACATCGAGGAACGCTTTGAGGCGGGCCTGGCCCTGCTCGGATGGGAAGTAAAATCCATCCGTGCCGGCAAAGCGCAGCTCACCGATGCCTACGTGCTGCTTAAGGACGGAGAGGCCTGGCTGCTGGGATCCCACATCATCCCGCTCACCGCCGCCTCAACCCACGTTATCGCGGACCCGACCCGGACCCGCAAACTGCTGCTGCACGCCAAGGAAATTGCCAAGATCGTCGGCAAGGTTAACCAGGCAGGCCATACCTGCATTCCGCTGGCCATGTACTGGAAGAAGAACAAGGTGAAATGCGAAATTGCCCTGGTGAAAGGCAAGAAGCTCTTCGACAAGCGTGCCACCGAGAAAGAACGGGACTGGAACCGCCAGAAACAACGCATCCTCCGCGAAACCAACGTCTGATCCGCTGGCCGGGCCCCAGGCCCGGCGTCTTCTCCCCGCATTTTATGTCGCATCTGCATCCTCTTTTAGCCCCTCTCTGATCAGCCTATACTCGATCCCTTACCCCAATCCGCATACGGACAGCGGCCACCCAGGGACAGACGGGAACCAAAGGGAGCAAGTGATGACACGCCGACAAACACCCATGTCTGCAGTAGATCGCTCGTGGCTACGCATGGAATGCCCCGAGAACCCCATGATGATTTCAGCGGTGCTGGTGTTTGATCAGCCCATTGCCCTCAAGCGCCTCAAGCGAACGCTCGACGAACGCTTTCTCACCTTCCGGCGCTTTCGACAGCGCGTCGTCACCGAAGGCGACCGCACGTACTGGCAGGACGACCCACTCTTTCATATCGACAACCATATTCACGTTCTTGCCCTTCCCGGCGATGGAGGCAAACAGGAGCTGCAAACACTGACCAGCGACCTGACCAGCACCTCGCTGGATTTCCGGCGCCCGCTCTGGCAAATCCACTATATCGAGAACTATCAGGGTGGCTGTGCCCTGCTGGTTCGCATCCATCACTGCATTGCTGACGGCATTTCACTGGTGCGTGTGCTGCTTTCGCTGACCGACAACTCCCCGGAACCGAGACTCAGCCGGGTATCGACATCCAGCCAATCCAAGACCCATGCACCTCAAGGTCTACGACAGCTCGCCAGCCGGGCTTTGCATAATGGACAAACCGCCATCGACCAGGCAGGCCTGTTTCTGAAGTCCATCCGCAACGAGCCGGGCTACCCGTTCAAACTGGCCACTACCGCGGGCAACATCGCCGTCGACCTGCTCAAGCTGGGCCTCTCCCCGGCGGAACCAGACACCTGCCTGAAAACACCCCTGAGCGGTCGCAAGCATGTCGCCTGGGCCGACCCGCTGAGTCTCGCCGAAGTGAAGGTGTGCGCCAGAGCCCTGCGCGGCACCGCCAACGATGTGCTGCTGTGTGCCGCCGCCGGCGCGTTGCAACGGCATTTTTTAGCCACCGGCGAGGCCACGCCGGAATGCGGCGTTCGCGTTGCCGTACCGTTTAACCTGCGCCCGATGCGACAGCCGATCGAAACCCTGGGCAACCAGTTCGGGCTGGTGCTGGTCACCCTGCCCGTGGAGGAGACCGATCCGATCATGCGGTTCCGCCAGGTTCAGGAAAACATGAACCGCCTCAAACGCTCCTACCAGGCTCAGGTAACCTACAGCCTGCTGGACCTGTTCGGGCGCGGCCCGGATGTCCTTGAGCGGCGGGCGCTCTCCATGCTCAGCAATAAGGCCTCTGCGATACTCACTAACGTGCCGGGCCCAAAAGAACCTGTATATTTGGCGGGAGCAAAGCTCATCCAACCCATGTTCTGGGTGCCCCAAAGCGGCAATATCGGCATCGGTTTGAGCATATTCAGCTATGCCGGCACGGTGCAATTCGGCATCACCATCGACAAGAACATCAAGGCCGACCCGGCTAGTGTGATGGGGCATTTCCGCGACAGCTTTGCCGAACTCCTGGACGCCGCGCTGCACAACAGCGAACAGAACACCGCCCGGGCTGCCAGTTGATAGGTACAACTGACCACCCGACACCACAAAACAAAACCAGGAAAACCTTGAAGTTGGCGGAAGCAGCCACATATACTGTCGGTAAGGGGACGACATGGCTTCGACGCCGGTGGCGAACCCTTGGGTGCATGTCGAGATGGCAGCCAATCTCGTTAATCCAAAGCTGCAACGCAATAGTCGCAAACGACGAAAACTACGCACTAGCAGCGTAAGCTGCTAGTCGTCCTGACCGGGTCGCCCGTAGCCCGGAAGCAACATCTCAGGACGTCATCGCTTACGGGATGCTCCGTTTTCCAGAGTTCACTGGCTAACGGCTAAGATCTAAAGAACTCGGTTCTTGCACCCTGGCTCTCGGGTCGCTTGAACTTAAATCAATAGAGAGACGCTAAA
This sequence comes from Marinobacter sp. UBA3604, assembly GCF_002375325.1. Taxonomy (NCBI): domain Bacteria; kingdom Pseudomonadati; phylum Pseudomonadota; class Gammaproteobacteria; order Pseudomonadales; family Marinobacteraceae; genus Marinobacter; species Marinobacter sp. UBA3604. Next base: position 8,753 of record NZ_DFMB01000052.1, on the reverse strand, counting down.
CATGTAGACCTCAAGGCTGAGTACTGGCGGACGCGGGTTCAATTCCCGCCGTCTCCACCAACCAAGAGTTTCAGGGGGTCCATCGAGATCCACTGAAACGCCCCAAAGCCCCGGAAACGGGGCTTTTTTATGCCTGCAAGGTCCATATTGGTCCACTGGCTTCCACGCTCACTTGTGGGTAACATTGTGGGTAACAGCGCTTTTTCATGCTCCGTTACCCACAAAATGGATACCCATGGCCCGCCAGCTCAACAAACTCTCCGCAAACGAAGTGAAAAATGCCAAAGATTCCGGGAAGATGCGGAAACTGGCAGACGGCGGCGGCCTCACGCTTGTCATTAAGGGCGAATCCAAGTACTGGTGGTTGCGGTACCGGTTTGCGGGTAACGAGAAGACCTTATCGCTCGGCAGTTACCCACAAGTTTCTCTCGCTGCCGCTCGTCAGGCGCGGGATGAAGCAAAAGCATTACTCCAACAGAATATCGACCCGAGCGCCCACAAAAGGCAGGAATCCGCGCAGAGAGTATCCGATGGTGAAAATAACTTCCGCACCCTCTGTGAAGACTGGTATCAGCAAAAGCACTCCGTTGAAGTGACGGAGGCGCATGCAGTCCGGAACTGGAGAAGACTGGAGATCTACACCTTTCCTCTACTGGCCAAACGCCCTATCCGCTCCATTCAGCCTGCCGACATTCTGCAGGTACTCGACGGGATCGTGAAGAAAGGCAATGTAGAGACCGCTCACCGGGTCAAAACCCTCATCAGCCTGGTATTCCGATACGCCGTGGCAACATCGAGAGTCGATTCGGATGTCACCCGTGATCTCACCGGTTACCTACCAAACACCCAGGTTAAGCATCAGCATGCTCTGGTTCGGCCTAACGAGGCTTCGCTCCTATTAAAGGACATCCATGCTTACCAGGGCCACTTTGCCACCTCAGCTGCCCTGAAGTTCTCTCCACTGGTATTTACTCGCCCCGGTGACACCAGACAGATGCGTTGGGAGCATATCGACTTCGAAAAGGCGCAGTGGGAGCTCCCTACCACGAAAAACGGCGCGCCCCTGATCGTGCCGCTAGCAACCCAGGCAATCGCCATACTTGATGAGATAGAGCCGCTCACCAAGCACCGGAGCCCGTATGTGTTCCCAAATGTGAGGGACGCAAAACGACCTATGAGCAACGTTGCCATCAAAGCGGCTTTGGACCGTATGGGTTACGGGGGACGGATGACCGCGCACGGATTCAGGGCCATGGCTCGGACCCTGCTCCAAGAAGAGCTCAAATACCCGGTGCACCTGATTGAAATGCAGTTGGGCCACCGAGTTGCTGACATGCATGGCAGAGCCTACAACAGAACAGAGTTTCTGGATGATCGCCGGTCTATGATGCAGATCTGGGCTGATTACCTGGACAAGCTCCGTGAAGACTAAATCTGCCGTTTAGTTACAGCGAGCTGTTAAAACCGCTGAAAACACCCAGATCCGATGCAATTGCAGCCCTTTTAGCCTCTTTTCTCTGTCTAACGATCCCTTCTACTGCTCCACGGCGCTCAGACATTAGATCGATCAGGATTGACAGGAATTCAGCATCTGCAAGGTCATGTTCTGCAGCTAACTTCCGAATCTTCTTTTTGGTTTCTGGGTCCACAACTATTGTGTTTTTGGCTTGCGACGCCTTCTTCTGCCGATTAACCCGCTGATTCCAGGCATTCCTTGCTTTAGCGAAATACTCCGCGCCGTGCTGACGCACCCCATAAATTGGCATAGGGAAGGTCGAGCCTCCGTAACTGTTCCCATCACCAAAAAGCATCCATTCAACCAAGCCAGCAAGCTGATCCTGACTCCATTTACCCAGGTAGAGGTCGAGAGATCCTCCTGGATTCGCTTGATTCCACAAGTACTTCACGGTCCACATGCACTGAAATTCATCTGCGCTTTCCAGCCAGTGCGACACCTTAATCGGATCTGCAGACGATGCCTCACCCTTTCCTGAAAACGTAAACGTATGCCCGTTCATTCTTCACACCCTCCACCAAGCCACCCGAAACTAAATGCATGAGCTAACTAAATAAAAAGCTAGCAAATATATAGCTTGCTTTACTAGCCCTGAATATTGTCACCAAAACATAGCTAAAACTAACATAAAAACGTGTAAAAATTTATTGAAAACCCCTGAATTACGAATCAGTTACTAGTAGTAAATGACAATAAAACGCATATCAAACGTAATCTAAACGTTTTTACATTAACTTTATTCGGCCTTTTCATAGCTATCTAGATAAGCTACTATTTTTTTATTCTGCTTTTTCATAGGTATTTTCATGCTTACATCAGCATCCATCCGCTGCGCCCTGTCAGTAAACCCCTATTTAAAAGCTGATGAAAAGCTATTCTTTATCCTACTCCTATTTTCATCGGAAAGTGTTCTGCATCCCGGAAACTTTGCTTTGATAAAAGAGAACGGCATCCAACTCGCTAAACGTTTCAGGTTCACAAAGGAAGCTGCGTTTCGAGCATTGCAGAAACTCAAAGACCAGGACCTGCTCAGTGAAATCACTGAACAGGGCCCAAAGGGTCGACCGAAAAAACTGAGGAAAATAGGCGCGCTGAATTGGGAGAAGTGGAAGGGGGAAAGCAGCCCTTTCCAATCGGGCCTTCTAGGACAAAGCTTTCAATTGATCAGTAACAGACTCAAAAAACCGGAACTCGTTGAGCAGGCCGGAATGAACAACACCCTATTTATGTTGCTGTTGGTGCTGCTAAGCAGGGCTGATCGCTCCGGAGTGGTTGCGACATCCAGTCAAGCTAAGCTCAGCGAGTATACCGGAATCCCAAGATCTCAGGTTCAGAGGAGAATTAATCAACTGGAAGAGCTCGGAATCCTTGCCGATGTCGTTCCGGGGCTTGTCGAGGGCGCCATTCTAGGAAAACCGAGCTCTGTCTATTTTCTTGATCTCAACCACCCCATCCTGAGAGAGACAGGCATTCGAGCTGATCAAATTCTGATTCGTGGTAAAGGCTCTGCCCAAACCGAGATCAATCAATTAGCAACGAGAGTTGGCCGTCCCGGGCTGAACGATCGACTCGCCTCCGTTACACAACACGCTGCCACGCCCATTGGCATGAAAAGAACCCGACTAAGCCCAGGATCTTGGGAGCAAAATGCGCCAGATTTCTTAAAGCGTCCCGCTGCTAAGCGATATGCCCAGTTTGTAATTGAACGCAATGCAGCGAAGCTCCTCGCTGATCCCAACTCAATCCTGTCTGCCTCTGAATGGAGGGACGCTCAAGATCGTGCCACTCGGGATTTTGTAGACGAGCTCACCAGAGGACAGACCAGCAAAACGCATCGAGATGCTGAAAACGATCGCATGTTTTATAGCCTCTGTGCCGATTTAGAGGAGCTCTCCCACCAGCTTGCATCGCTCTGTTTGAAAGTCGGCAAACTGCGCAAATGCCCAAGCCCTGTGGGCACTCCTCCTGTTACTTATCGGATACTTCCTTCTGGCACCGATGAACGAACGGAGATCAGGCTTGAAAAAATCATCATTTCTTCTTGATATGTGGTCCATATACTGCACCTTCTCTGGCCATTTTCGACTCCCAACATAATGGCCTATCTGGGACGACCATAGCCCTCTGTAGATCATTTCTTACAGACTGAACAGATCTTCTGAGACAACAGGCCATTCAGGAGATCAAAGCATGAGAATCCTAAGACTCAAAGACGTCATCGAAAAAACCGGACTTGCTCGATCAACCATCTACAAGTACATGGACGAAGGCTGTTTTCCGCGACCGGTATCGCTTGGAGGCCGCACCAAAGGCTGGGTTGATTCCGAGATACATGAGTGGATAGCTGAGAAAATTCAGAGCCGCGACATCCAACACCACCCGATGAACAGATCCGCACCCCATTGATCTGACCGGGATCATTTATATCTCTGCGGAGTAAGGCCAGCCTCAGATCTGCGCCAATCGCCAGCAAAACGACATTTTGCGCAAGGCGAAGCCCGACGGCCAGATGTAGGTTTTAATAGTATCCAAGTACGAATACTACTCACCCAAGAATACACCTCAATAAGCAACACCTAGTTAATAACCAATCAAGTAATCAGATATAGCAGTTACAGGAACCTATCCAATGAACAGGTTGCCTGGGAGTAGCTGTGTCTGGTGATTACCACTTAAGGACATAGCCATGAGCGATACCCCTTATCTACACAGGCATTCTCAGGACCCCAACCTCTGGATCTATCACGGGCACTATTACAACGGAATGCCCCTAATCCCTCAGGTGGCCCCATTTATCTACAACTACCTTCAACGCATCGATGAGACGATCCAGGGCGCTCTGAAGGACCATGCCAGCGTCATGGCCGTGAGAGTCGACCTCCGACTTCCTGCACAATTTGACTGGGAGAATGACCCAAACTGGCGCCCGCTGTTCAGCAGGTTCATCGCCTCTTTGAATGCAAAAATCAAAGCGCTAGAGGCCCGGAAGAAACGCGAAAGGACGCGATTCCACGCAACCAAGGTGCACTACGTGTGGACTCGCGAGTTTAGGCAGGACGAGAAAAAGCCCCATTACCACTGCGCTCTCCTTTTCAACAAACAGACGTTCCCTGGACTAGGCGAGTTCAACCCGGCCGCACAAAGCCTTTACGGCATGATCAGCAGCGCTTGGGCCAGTGCATTAGGAATGGATAAACACTTGGCTGACGGGCTCGTGAGCATCCCGAAGGACCCAACGCGTCGGATCGAGAGGGGCGAACGCTACGACGATCTTTTCCGACGCCTCAGCTATTTCGCGAAGCTTTCAAGCAAGCTGTTCGGTAAAGCGAGTCACAACTTCGGCTCGAGCCAAACCGATCGCCTTCCGATCGCCCCGCCACCTCTCTCGGCACTTCACATGGAGCAGGCAGCACATGAAGACTATGAACACTCGCCCGAAGACGCCTTCGGATGTGGCGAAATACTTTGGTGATGACGAAATCACCGACTACCAGGCCCGGATACTGAATGAGTGCGGGAAGTCGACCAAAAGCTATCCGTTCAACAGGGTGGTGACAAACCCGAATTTGCTACCCTGTCGCCACCGCTTATGTCCCTGGTGTCAAAAAACGAGAGCCCAAGCTTGGGCTCTTGGTTTGCGAGCGGTCATCGACGAGGAGGGAGATTCAGGGGACGAAAACGAGGTCCAGCTCTCTCCCTACTGGGTGGAATTGACACTACCGGGAATTCCCACAGCGGTACCGGAGCTACGAAATTTCCTCGACCTAATGAAAGAATACCTGAGCCTCGCGTGCAATCAGGCGTACTGGCGGTATCGGATTCTGACCGGCCTAGCGATTCTTCGGTTCCAACTGGTACCCGCAGCAAACCAAGAAGTCCATGTCATGCCCACTTACACGCTCATTGCCAATATCTCGAAAAAGCAAATCAAGAAATTAGACCGGATGGCAAGAAAGGCGAGCTGGGATTGGATACATCCGAAAAACAAGGTTGGCTGGCCGGGTGTGGAACTGCGCTATATCCCGACGGAAACGGTGGCGGACCGGGACGTTCTTCAAGCAAGGGTGTCGGATTTGATTGAATACGCACTTGTTTACCCGGACAAACAGACTTTCCTCGAGTTTGCCAGGCAACTGAAAGGCGTGAACGCAGTAGTCATGTGTAGAACTCAACGGAAGCCATTATTCCCTCCCAAATACGAACAGAGGGGTGACTTGAGATACGAACAGGAATACACCGTTTCCCATCTCGGCGAAGATCTGCAGGTTTCGTTGAGCGGTAACCGCACCAAAGAGCTGCTGCCATGGCACCTCGTCAAATAAGCCTGGGCCATCAAAACCTCCTGCCCCCTTGGCCGCTCAGCAAGTTGATCATCCCTCGCTGAGCGGGCAATATCACCACAACCAAACGCAGCAGTGGCGACACCCCCCGGTTCAGCATGTCGCTCGTGTCGCTGCGCGTTCCCAGCAACACCAAACGGAAGTACTAATGGCACTTACGCTCGAACAACTCGAACGCCACCTGTTCAAGGCCGCCGACATTCTGCGGGGCAAGATGGACGCCTCCGAATTCAAGGAATACATCTTCGGCATGCTGTTTCTGAAGCGCTGCTCTGATGTGTTCGAGCAACGCTACCAGGAGGTGGTCGCGAACCAGCTGGCCAAAGGCAGGGGCCAGGTCGAGGCAGAAGCCATTGCGGACATGGAGAACTGGTACAAGTCCACCTTCTATGTGCCCAAGCAGTCCCGTTGGGACTTCCTGATGAACGACGCCCACCACGGCGTAGGCAACTACCTGAATAAAGCCCTGGCTGGGCTGGAGGAACACAACGTCAGCCTGGCGGGCGTACTGGAGCATATCGACTTCACCCGCAAAGTGGGCTCCACCACCCTGCCGGACAAGAAGCTGCGCGATCTGATCGTTCACTTCAGCCAGTACCGTCTGCGTAACGAGGACTTCGAGTTCCCGGATCTTCTGGGGGCGGCTTACGAGTACTTGATCGGCGATTTCGCGGATTCCGCTGGCAAGAAAGGCGGTGAGTTCTACACGCCCCGCTCTGTGGTTCGCATGATGGTTCGACTTGCTAATCCTCAGGAGGACCAGAGTGTGTACGATCCCTGCTGCGGGTCTGGAGGCATGCTGATTCTGGCGAAGGAATACTTGGAGGAAAAAGGCGGCGATCCGAAACGCCTGTCGTTATTTGGGCAGGAAGCCTCTGGCTCCGTCTGGGCCATTGCAAAGATGAACATGTTGCTGCACGGCATCACCAGCGCCGATTTGCGCAATGAAGACACCCTGACGGACCCCCAGCATGTGGATGGAGGTGAACTGATGCGTTTTGATCGCATTCTCACCAATCCGCCCTTCTCCATCGGTTTCTCACCCAGCAACCAGTTCCCGGAACGGTTCCAGTATGGCCAGGTACCGGAAGGCGCAAAGAAAGCCGATCTGATGTTCCTGCAACACATGGTCGCCAGCCTGAAATCCGATGGCATGCTGGCCACAGTTATGCCCCACGGTGTGTTGTTCAGGGGTGGTGATGAAAAGCGCATCCGCGCTGGCCTGCTGGAGAACGACCTGGTGGAAGCCGTGATCGGCCTTGCCCCCAACCTGTTCTACGGCACCGGCATACCTGCCTGCATCCTGGTACTGCGTAACAAAGGCGCAAAAGCACCGGAACGCAGAGGCAAGGTACTGTTTATCAACGCCGACCGGGAATACCACGAGGGCCGAGCCCAGAACCACTTGCTGCCAGAGCACATCGAAAAGATCGTCAGCACCTACGAAGCCTTTGCCGAAGCCGACAGCTTTTCACGGATTGTCAGCCTGGATGAATTGCGGGAAAACGACTACAACCTGAACATTCGCCGCTATGCGGACAACGCGCCGCCACCCGAACCACAGGATGTGCGGGCACACCTGGTGGGCGGCATTCCCCTAAAAGAGGTTCGGGCCAAACGGTCCTTGTTCGATGCCCAGGGCCTGGACCCCATGGATCTGCTCGAACCCAAGACGGGCGAAAATGATTACGTGGATTTCCGGGAAGACCTCACCGAAAAGGCCAGCCTTAAACCGGCTATCGAACAGAACGACGGCGTCCGGCACAAAGAAGCCCGACTCAAGGATACTTTCGAAAGCTGGTGGCAACAGCGAGGCACACACATTGCCCAACTCTCCGGCAACGGCCAGCAATTGAGCGCCCTGCGGGATGATTTGATTGGCACCTTCACCCATGCCCTGGGCCCCATCGGCATGCTAGACCGATTTGCCGTGCGCGGCATCATCGCCGGTTTCTGGGACCAGAACAAAAACGAATTCCGCACTCTGCAGGCCCGTGGCGTGCTGGGCGTGGTGGACGCCTGGCGCACCAGTATCATCACCCTTTTGGAAGACGAGCAGAATAAGACGAACCCGCTAGACCACAAACTGGTGACCTTCCTGCTGGCGGATTATGTGGCCGAGCTGGAGAACCTGCAGGCTCGCAAGGCCGAATTGGACGCCCGCATCAAAGCCGCCACCGCCCAGCCGGAGGAAGACGACGAGGCCGAGCCGGATGAAGATGCGCCCACTGAGGCAGATATCAAAGCCTGGAAGGCTGAGCGCACCAAGGCCACCAAGACCCTGAAAGCTAAGCAGGCCAGCTTTGGGGCGCACCTGAACGAAGCAGTGGATGCGCTGGACGAAGCGGGGGCCGCTGAGTTGATGCTAACGATTCTGCACAATGACATGCTGGGAATCCTGGATTCGTACATTCGGCAGCACCGGCAGGAAATGATTGCCGCGTTTGAGACCTGGTGGGATAAGTATTCGGTGACCTTGGCAGATATTGAGACGGAGCGGGATGCAGCAGCCCACACCTTCAAGGCATTTTTGAAAGGTCTTGGCTATGTTTCGTAGTTTGAGTGAACTGGTCGAGCTGAATCCAAACTTTCAATGCCCTAATACATTGGAACCCAACGATCTTGTTTCCTTCATTCCGATGGGAGACGTCTCTGACTCTGGCCATTGGATGACAAAGCGGACTAAGCCCTTAAAGTCTGTGCGACAAGGCTTTACTCCATTTGCAAACGGCGACGTACTGTTCGCAAAGATCACGCCCTGCATGGAGAATGGCAAGGGTGCCCACGTTGTAGGTTTGGCAAATGCGGTGGGATTTGGAAGTACGGAATTCCATGTGCTGAGGCCGAAGCAAGAAGCAGACGCACGTTTCATCTTGAGCCTGTAAACCAAATTGTGT